>JBPBQS010000101.1:0-28509 GCA_050920955.1 Janthinobacterium lividum
CAAAGGCGAAGCCTTTGGAAACCTCGACCTGAAAAGCGCGGGTCCGGGGGCGCCTGCCCCCAGCGGGTCCAGGGCGGAGCCCTGGCCTTCCCTCACACCCCGCTCACTCCGCGGCTGCGGGCACATACAGCGCGCTCCCCTTCTCGGCGAACTCCGCGCTCTTCGCCTCCATGCCCGCCATCCGCTCCGCCTCGACGCGCAGGTCCTGCGTGATGCGCATCGAGCAGAATTTCGGACCGCACATGGAACAGAAATGCGCGACCTTGTGCGCCTCCTTCGGCATGGTCTCGTCGTGGTACGCCCGCGCCGTGTCCGGATCGAGCGCCAGGTTGAACTGGTCCTCCCACCGGAACTCGAACCGCGCCCGCGACACGGCGTCGTCGCGCATCTGCGCCGCCGGATGCCCCTTGGCGAGATCGGCCGCATGCGCCGCGATCTTGTAGGTGATGACCCCCACCTTCACGTCGTCGCGGTTCGGCAGCCCGAGGTGCTCCTTCGGCGTGACGTAGCAGAGCATCGCCGTGCCGAACCACCCGATCATCGCCGCCCCGATCGCGGACGTGATGTGGTCGTACCCCGGCGCGATGTCCGTGGTCAGGGGCCCGAGCGTGTAGAACGGCGCCTCGCCGCACTCGCGCAGCTGCTTGTCCATGTTGATCTTGATCTTGTGCATGGCGACGTGGCCCGGCCCCTCGATCATCACCTGGCACCCCTTGGCCCAGGCGATCTTCGTCAGCTCGCCCAGCGTCTCCAGCTCCGCGAACTGCGCGGCGTCGTTCGCATCCGCCAACGACCCCGGCCGCAGCCCATCACCCAGGCTGAACGAGACGTCATACTTGCGCATGATGTCGCAGATCTCGTCGAACCGCTCGTACAGGAAGCTCTCGCGGTGGTGCGACAGGCACCAGCGCGCCATGATCGACCCGCCGCGCGACACGATCCCCGTCACCCGCTTCGCCGTCAGCGGCACGTGCTGCAGCCTGACGCCCGCATGGATCGTGAAGTAGTCGACCCCCTGCTCCGCCTGCTCGATCAGCGTATCCCGGAAGATCTCCCACGTCAGCTTCTCGGGGTCCCCGTCGACCTTCTCCAGCGCCTGGTAGATCGGCACCGTCCCGATCGGCACCGACGAGTTGCGGATGATCCACCCCCGGATGTTGTGGATGTTGCGCCCCGTGGACAGGTCCATGACCGTGTCCGCGCCCCAGCGCGTCGCCCACACCAGCTTCTCGACCTCGTCCGCCGCCGACGACGTGACCGCGGAGTTGCCGATGTTGGCGTTGATCTTCACCAGGAAGTTGCGCCCGATGATCGTGGGCTCCAGCTCCGGGTGGTTGATGTTGGCCGGGATGACCGCCCGCCCCCGCGCGACCTCGGAGCGCACGAACTCCGGCGTGATGAAGCTCGGGATCTCCGCCCCGAAATCCTCGCCGTCCGCGCGCCGCCCCTCGGCACCCTCCGCCATCTGCTGGCGCCCGAGGTTCTCGCGGTGCGCGATGTACACCATCTCCTCGGTGATCACGCCGGCGCGCGCGAACTCGTACTGCGTGACCGGCTGCCCCTCCCGCCCGACCAGCAGGCGCGGCGACGCCGGGCACGGCGCCACCAGCCGGTCCCCGGTCGCCCCGCCGTTGTCCTCCGGCCGGACCTCGCGCGCCTCGGCGACATCGAACCCGCGTGCCGCGATCCACGCCGCGCGCACCGGCGGCAGCCCCGCCTCGAGGTCGATCGCGACCCCGGTGTCCGTGTACGGCCCCGACGTGTCGTACACCTGCAGCGCCGGCTCCCTGGCGCTCGGGTCGAGCCCGATCTCGCGCATCGGCACGAGGATGTCGGGCCGCCCGTCCGGGCTGGAGTACACCTTGCGCGAGCCGGTGATCGGCCCGGTGGTGACGGTCCCCGGGGTCGGGCCCGGCGTGGGCAGCTTCTGCTGGTAGGTCACGGCGGGACTCCTGTGTGGAGGAGGTCCGGAAGGGAGTGCTGGCGTCAGCATGCCCCCGTCCCTCCGCCGGTATGATCCGGATCAGGTTGCACGCCGCTCTGTCACGGCGCCAGGGTCTCCGCGCCGCCGGGCAGCCCCGGCCGTCGGACTCTCAGCCCCCTGCGGGACTCCCCTCGGTGCCGGCACCATCGCGGCCCGCCTCGCCCGCTGTCAACGCCGCCCCGAACGCATCTTCGTGCGCGCCCGCCGCCCCGCCGCGACCAGGCGGCCCCGCGCTACGCCTCGCGGTCCGGCGTGATGTCCATCGCCGTGCGCGTCGGCTCCCTCGCCGCCGCCGGCTCCGGCTCCGGCACGGCCGCCGGCGGCGCCCCCACCCCGCCCGCGCCGCCGTCCGCGGCACCCGGCTTCGGCGTGATGTCCATCGCGGTGTGCGTCGGCGCGATCCCGCCGTCCCTGTCGTCCTGCGTCATGCCATCCCCCGGCGGTGTGCGAAGCCGCCACGATGGCCGCATCCCCCCGCCCCTGGCAATGCGCGCCCCGCCCTACGCGGCCCGCCCCGGCACCGCGATCATCCGCCCCAGCCCCTCGCCCCCGAACAGGTGGACGTGCAGGTGCGGAACCTCCTGCCCCGCGTTCCCCCCCACGTTGGCCAGCGCCCGGTACCCCCCCTCCTCCAGCCCCAGCGTGCGCGCCACATGCCCGACCGCGCGGAAGAACCCCGCGATCTCCTCGTCGCTCGCCCCCGCCGTGAAGTCCGCCATCGACGCGAACCGCCCCCGCGGGATCACCAGCACGTGCACCGCCGCCTGCGGCGCCACGTCGTGGAACGCCACCGCCCACGCGTCCTCGTACACCCGCCTCGACGGGATCTCGCCCCGCAGGATGCGCGCGAAGATGTTGGTGTCGTCGTACGGCCCAAGCCCGGTCGGCGTGCTCATTCCCACTCTCCCCAATGCACAGGCAGACTGCGGCGCCCGCGCAGGAAAGCAAGGTCGGGCTCTGCCCGAACCCGCCAGGGCGAGCCGCCCTGGACTGGCCTTCCTTAGAGAAGCCATCCAAGGGGCTTCCCTTGGCGGAGCTCGAGGCAGCGCCTCGATCTTCCTTCCTAGTCCGCCGCCTGCATCACCCGCGCCGGCGCGTCCGCCATGTACCCCCGCGTGAGCGGCACCGCGTCGACCTCGCGCGTGAGCTGCATCTGCCACACGAACACGCCGAGCCTGCGGAACGCCGCCTCCGACCCGCTCATGTACGCCTCGAACATCCGGCAGAACCGCTCGTCGTACAGCGCCGCGATCGCCCCCCGGTTCGCCGCGAACCGCCGCCGCCAGTGCCGCAGCGTCTCCGCGTAGTGCAGCCGCAGCACCTCGCAGTCCGCCGTCATCAGCCCCGCTCCCTCCGACGCCGCGAACACCTCGCTCAGCGCCGGGCAGTACCCCCCCGGGAAGATGTACTTCGCGAGCCAGGGATTGGTGGACCCCGGCCCGGAGCTGCGCCCGATGGCATGCACCAGCGCCACTCCGTCGTCCTTCAAACACCGCCGGACCACGTCGAAGAACTCGCCGAAGTGCCCGACGCCGACGTGCTCGAACATCCCCACCGACACGATCCTGTCGAACTGCCGGTCCAGCCCGCGGTAGTCCGCCAGCTCGAACCGCACCTGCCCCGAGAGCCCCGCCGCCTCCGCCCGCGCCCGCGCCACCCCGAGCTGCTCCTCGCTCAGCGTGATCCCCGTGACCCGCACCCCGTGCTCGCGCGCCAGCGTGATCGCCATGCCCCCCCAGCCGCAGCCGATGTCGAGCACCTCCATCCCCGGCCTGAGCAGCAGCTTCTTCGCGATGTGCCGCTTCTTCGCGAGCTGCGCCTCCTCCAGCGTCTCGTCCCCGCGCTCGAAATACGCGCACGAGTACTGACGGTCCTCGTCCAGGAACAGCGAGTACAGCGCCCCGTTCAGGTCGTAGTGGTGCGCCACGTTGCGCTGCGACCGCTCCGCCGGGTTGAACTGCCGCAGCCGCCTCACCTGCGTGCGCATCCTCTCGCGCCAGCGGATGATCGGGTGGAACGCCAGCCTGGTCTGCATGTTGAGGAAGATCAGGTCGACGAAGTCGAACAGCTCGCACCCCACCGGCACGAGCGTCCCGTCCATGTAGCACTCGCCGAGCATCATCCCCGGGCTCGTTACCAGCCCCCGCACCGCCCGCGCATCCAGCAGCGCGATCGATGCCGCCGGCCCCGGCTTGACCCCGCCGTACGTCTCCTCGTGCCCGTCCGGGTAGCGCACGGTAAGCACGCCCCGGTCGATCAGGCCGCGCAGGATCAGGTGGAGCAGTCGCGACACGGGCAGCCTCGGCGTGGTTTCTCGGGGCCGCAGAGGCACCACGAAAAAGGGCCGGAGGCAACGACCCCCGGCCCTCGAAGAAAGCAAGCATGGGCTCTGCCCAAACCCGCCAGGGCGAGCCGCCCTGGACCGGCCTTACTTAAGCAAAGCCATCCAAGGGGCTTCCCTTGGCGGAGTCCAGAGGCAGGGCCTCTGGCCTTCCCTAACGCTCGTCGGAGTCCTCGCGCGGCACGCTGTTCGGGTCGAACAGCTCGCCGGGGTCGTACTCGTCCTCCTCGGCCTCCTGGCCGACGGCCTCGCCGCGCGCCTGCTTCTCCGCCTCCTCGACCGAGCGCGCGACGTTGACCGTCACCGCGAGATCGACTTCCGGATGCAGCACGACGCGCACGTCGGTCAGGCCCAGCATCTTGATCGGCTGCTCGAGCACGACCTGCTGGCGCGTGACGGTGAGCCCGGCCGCGGTGCACTGGTCGGCGATGTCGCGGTTCGACACCGAGCCGTACAGCGCGCCCGAATCGCCGGCCGAGCGGATCAGCACGACGGTGAGCCCGGCCATGCGCTCGGAGAGACGCTCGGCCTCCTCGCGCTTCTTGATGTTGGTGGCCTCGAGCTGCACGCGCTGCGTCTCGAACTGCGCCAGGTTCGCCTTGTTGGCGCGGATCGCGCGCTTCTGCGGCAGGAGGAAGTTGCGCGCGTAGCCCGGCTTGACCCGGACCTTGTCGCCCATCTGCCCCAGCTTCTCGACGCGCTGGAGCAGGATCAGCTCAACGGTTGCCATGAACGCTTCCCCTCAGGACAGGATGTAGGGGAGCAGCGCCAGGAAGCGGGCGCGCTTGATGGCCTGCGCCAGCTCGCGCTGCTTCTTGGCGGACACCGCCGTGATGCGGCTCGGCACGATCTTGCCGCGCTCGCTCAGGAAGCGGCTGAGCAGCCGCACGTCCTTGTAGTCGATCTTCGGCGCGTTCGGCCCGGAGAACGGGCACGACTTGCGGCGGCGATAGAACGGCCGGCGCGCGCCGACGGCGGAGCGGCGTGCGGCCGGGCCGACATCCTCTGACTCGGACATGCTTATTCCTCCCCGCCCTGACGCGGCGCCGGCTCGTCGCCGCGCGCACGGTACTCCTCGCGATCGTCGAACGAGCGCTTGCGCCCGCTCTCGAACCGGCCCGCCGGCTTCGGCCCGCGGAACCCGCGCTCGCGGTCGTCGGACCGGCGCGTCAGGATCGCCGACGGGTTCTCGTCGATGGCGTCGACGCGGATCGTCATGAACCGCAGCACGTCCTCGTTCAGGCCCAGCAGGCGCTCCATCTCGTTGACCGACGCGGGCTTCGCGTTCAGCCCGAGGAGCATGTAGTGGCCCTTCCGGTTCTTCTTGATGCGGTACGACAGGGACCGCAGCCCCCAGTACTCGCGCTTGTCGACCGTGCCGCCGTCGGCGCCGAGCTGCTCCGCAATGGTGTCGGCCACGGTCTCGACCTGCGCCTGCGTGACGTCGTTGCGTGCGATGAGCACGCATTCATAAAGTGGCATTTCCGCCCCTATGGGTTAATTCAGCCCGAGAAGCCGGGCATAGCCGGGGCGCGCCAACGCCTCAGCAGGGAAGCGGCGGAACAAGCACGCGCGACCCGGAATTGCAACACCGCAGCCAAGCCAGGCAAGCAAGCATGGGCTCTGCCCAAACCCGCAAAGGGTCCGAGGACCCTTTGATCCCTTTGACTTAAGAGAAGGCGATCCAAGGGCCCAGCCCTTGGCGGAGTTTGAGGCAGAGCCTCAACCTTGCTTCCCACCCCGGAGAACCCGCCGCCCATGCCGACCCTCCCCTTCCGCCAGATCGACGTGTTCTCCCCCACTCCCCTCGGCGGCAACCCCCTGGCCGTCGTCTCCGGCGCCGACGCCCTGCCGGACGCCACGCTGGCCGCCTTCGCCCGCTGGACCAACCTGAGCGAAACCACCTTCCTCCTCCGCCCAACCCACCCCGACGCCGACTACCGCGTCCGCATCTTCACCCCCGAAACAGAGCTCCCCTTCGCCGGCCACCCCACGCTCGGCTCCTGCCACGCCTGGCTCGCCGGCGGCGGCACGCCCCGCACGCCCGGCACGATCGTCCAGGAATGCGGCATCGGCCTGGTCCGCGTCCGCCAGGAACACGGCCGCCTCGCCTTCGCCGCCCCCCCGTTGCGCCGCACCGGCCCCCTCGCCCCCGACCTCCTCGCCAGGATCGCCGCCGGCCTCGCCCTCCCCCCCGACGCGATCGTCGCGTCGCGGTGGATCGACAACGGCCCCCCCTGGATCGGCGTCCTCCTCCGCACCCGCGCCGAACTCCTCGCGCTCAAGCCCGACGCCACCCTCGCCGGCCTGTTCCTCGGCCTCGCCGCCCCCTGCGACGACGGCGACCCCGACGCCCCCCGCCTGGAGGTCCGCGCCTTCCTCGTGGGCAGCAGCGTGCCCGAGGACCCCGTGACCGGCAGCCTGAACGCCGCCCTCGCGCAGTGGCTGATCGCCGACGGCCACGTCCCCCCCGCCTACGTCGCCCGCCAGGGCACGGCGCTCGGCCGCACCGGCCGCATCCACATCCGCCAGCACGACGGCGACACCTGGGTCGGCGGCGCCGTAGCCACGCTGATCGAGGGCACCGTCACCCTCTGAACGCCGGCATCGGCCGGGCCGCCGCCGCGCGGCCGGCCCGCCCGGCTCAGTCGCCGCCCGCCGTCGTGTCGATCACGATCCGCTCCCCGGTCAGCGACCAGGCCTGCGCCACCTCGCCCAGCGGCATCACGCGCGACTCCATCCGGAGCGCGCCCGCCGCCGCCGCCTCGAACACCCCGCCGATCGACGCCAGCAGCCGCTCCAGCGACACGCTGCCGATGCCGCTGCCCATCAGCACCAGCGACGACGAGCGCAGCACCGCCCCGGGCAGGGCGATCTCGGCGCCGCTCGCCGTGCCCACCTGGACGAAGCGGACGGGGCGCAGCTCCGGGCCCGCCTTGGCCGCCGCGACCAGGATCCGCTCCGCGCTCGCCCCCCACAGGTAGTCGAGCACGACGTCCACCCCGTCCGCGAACACCCGCTCCAGGCCGGCCGACAGCGCCGCGTCGTCGTCGCCGAGCCGCACCACGCCGTCCGCCCCCAGCGAGTCCAGCGCCGCGGCATCCCGCCCCGTGGCGATCACCCTGCCCGCGCCCAGGTGCCGCGCGACCTGCACGGCGAGCCGCCCGGACGCGCCCGTCGCGCCGTTGACCAGCACGGTCTCGCCCGCCGCCAGGCGCGCCCGCTCGCGCAGCGCCGCCCACGACGACATGCCCGGGTTGGCGATCGCCGCCGCCGCCACGTCGCCCAGCCCGTCCGGGACGCGCAGCAGCCGGGCGTCCGCCACGACCGTGCGCCCCGCCATCGCGCCGTGCGGCGCGCGCGGCAGCAGGAAGTAGACGCGCCGCCCGTCCGCGGTCCTGCCCACGCCGTCCACGCCGGCCACGAACGGGAACCCGCCCGCCGCGCTGTAGTGCGTGCCGGACGCGCGCGCCCGCGCCAGCTGGCTCAGCGACGCGGCCGCCACCGTGACCAGGCTCTCGCCCGCCCGCGCGACCGGGTCGGCCACCTCCTCGCACGCCGGCGCCCGGCCGGCCTCGCGCACCACCGCAGCTCTCGTCGCCATGCTCGCGCACTCCCGATATGTGTGTATAACGCACATAAAACGGGAGCGCGGCCATGGCAAGCAGAAACGTGCATAATACACACATGTCGCGCCGCCTGCGCGACCTCCACGGCTCGGTGCTCGACATCGTCGCCGTGATCAACGGCCCGCAGCGCGACGAGCTGATCATCCGCGAGGCCGGGATCCACCTGGACCGCGCGCTGTTCCCGCTCCTCGTGCTGGTCGAGCGGCTCGGCCCCGTCGGCGTGGTGGACCTGGCCGACCGCGTCGGGCGCGACCACACGACGGTGAGCCGCCAGACCGCGAAGCTGGAGGCCCTCGGCCTGGTCGAGCGACGCGCGGGCCGCGCCGACCGCCGCGTCAGGGAGGCCGTGGTCTCCCCCGCCGGCAAGGCCATGACCGACCTGATCGACGCCGCCCGCGACCGCCTGCTCCGCGCGGGCTTCGCCGACTGGTCGCCAGAGGACCTCGACGCCCTCGTCCTCCTGATGCGCAGGTTCGCCGACACCCTCGTGTCCGGCCGCTAGCGACGCCGCGGACACGGCGCCCGCGCCCCCCGTGCCCGACGGACACGCGGGTCGCGTCCGGGCGCACCGTCCGCCCCGCGGTCCGTTTCGTCACAAGAACCGTCTCCCGCGCCCCCATCGTCCCGCCGCGTTTGACATCGCCGCCGCTTGGCCGCCATACCGCCGCCGCAATCCGTGCGGATGGATCCCCAGCCCAATGCCCATCCACGCCTTCATCTTCCCCGGCCAGGGCAGCCAGAGCGTCGGCATGGGCCGCGACCTGGCCGCCGCCTTCGCCTCCGCCCGCGAGGTCTTCGAGGAGGTCGACGACATCCTCGGCCAGAAGCTCGCCAAGCTGATGTTCGAGGGCCCCACCGAAACCCTCACGCTGACCGAGAACGCCCAGCCCGCGCTGATGGCCGTCTCCCTCGCCGTGCTCCGCACCCTGGAGCGCGAGGGCGGCTTCACCCTGCGCGAGCGCGCCGCCATGGTCGCCGGCCACTCGCTGGGCGAGTACAGCGCCCTTGCCGCCGCCGGCTCCCTCACCGTGGCCGCGACCGCCGCCCTTCTCCGCCGCCGCGGCCGCGCGATGCAGGCCGCCGTCCCCCCCGGCGCCGGGGCCATGGCCGCCCTCCTCGGCGTCGAGATGGACGTCGCCCGCGAGATCTGCGCCGCCGCCGCTGTCCGCCCCCCCGTCGACGGCCGCGCCACCGGCTCCGACGTCGTCGAGGTTGCCAACGACAACGGCGGCGGCCAGGTCGTCATCTCCGGCCACCTCGCCGCCGTCGAGCGCGCCCTGGCCGTCGCCCGCGAGCGCGGCCTCAAGCGCGCGATGCTCCTGCCCGTCTCCGCCCCCTTCCACTGCTCGCTGATGTCGCCCGCCGCCGACGCCATGCGCGACGCCCTCGCCGAGGCCGCGATCGCGACCCCCACGGTCCCCCTGATCGGCAACGTGACCGCGACGCGCACCACCCGCCCCGAGACGATCCGCGACAACCTGGTGCTCCAGGTCACCGGCACCGTCCGCTGGCGCGAGTCCCTCCTCGCCGCGCAGGCCATGGGCGCCGACACCTTCGTCGAGCTGGGCGCGGGCAAGGTCCTCTCCGGCCTGACCCGCCGCGTCGCCCCCGAGTGCCGCGCGCTGAACGCCGGCACGCCCGCCGAGATCGAGGCCCTGCTCAAGGCCCTCTGAGGCAAGCATGGGCTCTGCCCAAACCCGCCAGGGCGAGCCCCCTCGTCTGGCCCTTCCAATGGCCCAAGCGGGCCATCGGAACCTTTGGCCAGCCTCGCCCTGGACTGGCCTCACTTAAGTGGCGCGTTCCAAGGGCGCAGCCTTTGGCGGAGTTTGAGGCAGAGCCTCAACCTTTCTTTTTTCCCAAGAACGGAGGCCCCCGATGTTCCGTCTCGACGACAAGGTTGCGCTGGTCACCGGCGCCTCTGGCGGCATCGGCGCCGCGATCGCGACCGCGCTGCACGCGCAGGGCGCCACGGTGGTCCTCTCCGGCACGCGCCGCGACGCGCTGGACGCCCTGGCCGAGACGCTGGGCGAGCGCGCCCACGCCTGCCCCGCCGACCTGTCCGACCCCGCCGCCGCCGACGCCCTCGTGGCCGCCGCCGAGGCCGCGGCC
Source organism: Janthinobacterium lividum (assembly GCA_050920955.1). GTDB lineage: Bacteria > Pseudomonadota > Alphaproteobacteria > Acetobacterales > Acetobacteraceae > CAXSEF01. The sequence continues at coordinate 10,064 of JBPBQS010000101.1, forward strand.
GGCCCGCTGCACGTCCTGGTCAACAACGCGGGGCTGACGCGCGACATGCTGGCGCTGCGCCTGCGCGACGAGGACTGGGAGAGCGTGATGGCCGTCGACCTGGCCGCCCCGTTCCGCCTCGCCCGCGCCTGCCTTCGCGGCATGGTGCGCCGCCGCGCCGGGCGCATCGTCTCGATCGGCAGCATCGTGGGCACGACGGGCAACGCGGGGCAGAGCAACTACGCCGCCGCCAAGGCCGGCCTGATCGGCATGAGCAAGTCCCTCGCGCAGGAGGTCGCCTCGCGCGGCATCACCGTCAACGTCGTCGCCCCCGGCTTCGTGGACACGCCGATGACCGCGGCGCTGAACGACAAGCAGCGCGAGCGCCTGCTGGCCGCGATCCCCGCGGGGCGCATGGGCGCGCCCGCCGACATCGCCGCCGCGGTGGCCTACCTGGCCTCGGACGAGGCGGCGTGGACCACGGGCGCGGTGCTGCACGTCAACGGCGGCATGGCCATGCCCTGACCGCCTGATCGCGCGCGCAAGGGCCGGCGGGGCATGCCTCCCGGCAACGTGCGCGGTGGCCTCGTCACCCCCGCCTCGTCACCAATTCGCCACAGGTTCGGCCGGGGACCCCCGGCATCACCTTGGCGGGGCGAGGCCCCCATGCTAATCGCGCCGGTGCCTCGTCAGCGACGCGCGACACTCCGATCCGGTCTGCCCGGCGGAGCTTGAGGACGAACTCCCCCACGGCAGACAAGGACCGAGAGCGACATGAGCGAGATTGCGGACAAGGTTAAGAAGATCGTGGTCGAGCACCTCGGCGTCGAGGAGAGCAAGGTCACCCCGGAGGCGTCCTTCATCGACGACCTGGGCGCCGACAGCCTCGACACCGTCGAGCTGGTGATGGCCTTCGAGGAGGCCTTCAGCGTCGAGATCCCCGAGGACGCGGCCGAGAAGATCAGCACCGTCAAGGACGCGATCGACTACATCGAGAAGCAGAAGGCGGCCTGAGGCCCACCATGGCGTACGCGGGAATGCACGGCGGCGGCCGCAGGGTCGTCGTCACCGGAATGGGCATCGCCAGCCCGCTCGGCCTCGGCGTCGAGCACGTCTGGCGGAGGCTCCTGGAGGGCCACTCCGGCATCTCCGCGATCCGCTCCTTCGACCCCTCCGACCTGCCCGCGACCATCGCCGGCGAGGTCCCTGCCGGCACCCGCGAGAACGGCGGGCTCTCGCTCGCCGAGTGGATCCCGGGCAAGGACCAGAAGAAGATGGACCGCTTCATCCAGCTGGCGCTGGTGGCGGCGGTCGAGGCGGTCGAGGACTCCGGCTGGACTCCCCCCGAGTCCGACCGCGAGGGCCGCGAGAACACCGGCGTCATGATCGGCTCCGGCATCGGCGGCCTCCAGACCATCTACGAGGCCTCGCTCCAGGTCGGCGAGGGCAAGATCCGCCGCCTCTCGCCGTTCTTCATCCCCTCCGCCCTGGTCAACCTGGCGTCCGGCTGGCTCTCCATCCGCTACGGCTTCAAGGGCCCCAACCACTCCGCCGTCACCGCCTGCGCCACCGGCGTCCACGCCATCGGCGACGCCTCGCGCCTCATCATGCTCGGCGACGCCGACGTCATGGTCGCCGGCGGCGCGGAGGCTGCGGTCTGCGGCCTCGGCATCGGCGGCTTCTGCGCCGCCCGCGCCCTGTCCACCGGCTTCAACGACACCCCCGAGCGCGCGTCGCGCCCCTGGGACCGCGACCGCGACGGCTTCGTCATGGGCGAGGGCGCCGGCGTCGTCGTCCTCGAGGAGTACGAGCACGCCCGGGCCCGCGGCGCGAAGATCTACGGCGAGGTCTCCGGCTACGGCCTCTCCGGCGACGCCCACCACATCACGACCCCCTCGCCCGGCCACGACGGCGCCTTCCGCGCCATGAAGGCCGCCTTCCGCAACGGAGGCACCGCCCCCGCCGAGGTCGGCTACATCAACGCCCACGGCACCTCCACGCCCGCCGGCGACGACCTGGAGCTGGAGGCCGTCGAGACCTTCTTCGGCGACCACGCCCGCCACCTCGCCATGTCCTCCACCAAGTCCGCCACCGGCCACCTCCTCGGCGCCGCCGGCGCGATCGAGGCGATCTTCTCGCTCCTCGCCATCCGCGACAACGTCGCCCCCCCCACGCTCAACCTCGACAACCCCTCCCGCGACAGCGCCATCGACCGCGTCGCCCACGCTGCCCAGGACCGCCGCATCGACGTCGCCCTCTCCAACAGCTTCGGCTTCGGCGGCACCAACGCCAGCATCATCTTCCGCCGCGTCTGACCCCGGCAGGAAGCAAGGTTGAGGCGCTGCCTCAAACTCCGCCAAAGGCTGCGCCCTTGGAACGCGTCCCTTAAGTGAGGCCAGTCCAGGGCGGCTCGCCCTGGCGGGTTTGGGCAGAGCCCATGCTTGCTTCCCCGCCCCGCGCCCCCCAGAACCCTGCCGCATGAAGCTCCTCGCCTCCCTCGCCCTCCTTCTCCTCCTCTCCGCCGGCGCCGCCACGGCCCTCGCCCTGCGCGCCTACGACGCCCCCGGCCCCCTCCCCGAGCCGCGCGACGTCGCCGTCCCCCACGCCACCACCGAGGCCCTCGCCCAGGCCCTCGCCGCCCAGGGCGTCGTCGCCAGCGCCCCCGCCCTGCGCCTCGCCGCCGTCCTCACCGCGCGCCAGGGCCCGCTGCACGCCGCCGAGCTCGCCTTCCCCGCCCACGCCAGCCTGCGCGACGTGCTCGCCGTCCTGCGCACCGCGCGCCCCGTCGAGCACCGCCTGACCATCCCCGAGGGCCTGACCGCCGCCCAGATCGCCGGCCTCCTCGCCGCCGAGGACGCGCTCGACGGCCCCGACCCCATCCCCGCCGAGGGCGCCGCCCTCCCCCAGACCTACAGCTTCGAGCGCGGCACCCTTCGCGACGCCGTCCTCGCCCGCGCCCAGGCCGCCATGACCCGCGCGCTCGACGACGCCTGGTCCTCCCGCGCCCCCGGCCTCCCGCTGGCCGACCCCCGCCAGGCCCTCACGCTCGCCAGCATCGTCGAGCGCGAGACCGCGAGGCCCGAGGAACGCCCCCTCGTCGCCGCGGTGTTCCTCAACCGCCTGAAGCGCGGCATGAAGCTCCAGGCCGACCCCACCGTGGCCTACGGCGCGAGCGGCGGCCTCGGCGCGCTCGACCACCGCCTGTCGCGCGCCGACCTCGACCACGACGACCCCTACAACACCTACCGCAACGCCGGCCTGCCCCCCGGCCCGATCTGCTCGCCCGGCGCCGCCGCCCTGGCCGCCGCCACCCACCCCGCCGACAGCAACGCCCTCTACTTCGTCGCCGACGGCCACGGCGGCCACGCCTTCGCCCGCACCCTGGAGGAACACGACCGCAACGTCGCCCGCTGGCGCGCGGGCCTCGACGCGCCGGGCTAGGAAAGCAAGGTCGGGCTCCGCCCGAACCCGCCAGGGCGAGCCGCCCTGGACTGGCCTTACTTAAGGGACGCGTTCCAAGGGCGCAGCCTTTGGCGGAGTTTGAGGCGGAGCCTCAACCTTCCTTACGCTTCCTGCGCCCCGCCCACCGCGCCCGCCCGCGCCGCCCGCAGCCCGACGATGCGCCCCACGAGCGCCGGCGGCAGCATCCCGCCCAGCCGCGCGCACGCCTGCAGCCACCACGGGAACGCGACCCTGCGCCGCCCTGCCGCGACGCCCTTCAGGATGATCCGCGCCGCCTCGTCCGGCTGCATCAGCCCCGGCATGGCGTGCTCGTTGCCCGCCGTCATGGGCGTGAGCACGTAGCCCGGGCACACGCTGCTCATCACCAGGCCCTGCCGCCGCGCCGCCGGCGCGCTCGCCACGATCCAGCTGTCGACGGCCGCCTTGGACGCGCTGTAGGCGGGCGCGCCGGGCACCGGCATGAACGCCGCCAGCGACGCCGTCGCCGCGATCCGCCCCCGCACGCCGCCGACGCCGGGCGCCTGCGCCGCCATCGCCCGCATCGCCGGCAGCACGGTGTTGAGCATCCCGCCGAGGTTGATCGCCATCACGTCGCGCGCCTGCGCGTCGCGGTCGAACGCCGACTCGCCGAAGTTGAACGACACGCCTGCGTTGGCGAACACGAAGTCGAGCCGCCCCGCGCCCGACACCCAGCGCTCCATGCCGTCCGCGTCCACCACGTCGATCTCGCGCGCCCGCACGTCCGCGCCCAGCGCCCGGCACGCCGCCGCCGCCTCGCACAGCCCCGCCCCGTCGCGGTCCGCGAGATGCAGCACCCGCCCCGGCGCCGCGCACGCGAGCGCCACGGCCCGCCCGATGCCGCTGCCCGCGCCGGTGATCAGAACCCCGTCCAGCCCCATGTCCCGCATCGCCCGAAACTAGGCCCCGCCCCCCCGCCGATCCAGGCCGCGCCCCGCCCCCGCCAACGCTTCGCCCCGCCCTGTGTCCCGTTTGCAATCGTCGCGTGCGCACACCCCACCGCCGCGCACCCTTCCGCGCGGCCGGGAAAACCCTCTAGAACACGCCGCATGACCGCACCGCCGCCCGCCCGCCCCGAGCCCCCGGCCGCCGTCCCCGCTCCCGCTCAGGCCCCGGACGACGTCGCGGGCATCCCCCGCCGCGGCCTGTGCCTGGTGATCTCCGCCCCGTCCGGCGCCGGCAAGAGCACGATCACCCGCCACCTGCTCGCCGCCGAGCCCGCGCTCAGCCTCTCCGTCAGCGCCACCACCCGCGCCCCCCGGCCGGGCGAGGTCGAGGGCACCCACTACCACTTCCGCAGCCGCGAGGCCTTCGACGCCATGGCCGAGAACGGCGAGCTTCTGGAGTGGGCCGAGGTGTTCGGCCGCCGCTACGGCACCCCCCGCGCCCCCGTCGCCGCCGCCCTGGACGCCGGCCGCGACGTGGTGTTCGACATCGACTGGCAGGGCTGGCGCCAGCTCCGCGAGGCCATCCCCGGCGACACCGTCGGCGTGTTCGTCCTGCCCCCCTCGCTGGCCGCGCTGCACGCCCGCCTCGCCGGCCGCGCCAGCGACTCCGCGGCCGAGATCGAGCGCCGCATGGCCGCCGCCCGCGCCGAGATCTCCCACTGGCGCGAGTTCGACCACGTCGTCGTCAACGCCGACCTGACCCACGCCGTCGCCGAGATCCGCGCCATCCTCCACGCGGCCCGCAGCACCACCGCACGCCAGCCCGGCCTCGCGCAGTTCGTCGCGCGCCTGGAAGCATAAGGAAGGTCGAGGCTCCGCCTCGAGCTCCGCCAAAGGCTGCGCCCTTGGAACGCATCCCTTAAGTGAAGCCAGTCCAGGGCGGCTCGCCCTGGCGGGTCCGGGCAGAGCCCGGCCTTCCTTCCCTGGAGAACGCCCGTGACCGAGCCAGACGACGCCGTCCCCCGCCTCCTCGACGGCGCGATCAGCTTCCAGCGCGACGTGTTCCCCGCCCAGCCCGGCGGCCTCGCGCTGGCGCAGAGCCCGCACACGCTGTTCATCGCCTGCGCCGACAGCCGGGTGATCCCCGAGCTGATCACGCAGTCCGCGCCGGGCGAGCTGTTCGTGTGCCGCAACATCGGCAACATCGTGCCGGCCTATGGCGAGATGCTCGGCGGCGTCTCCGCGGTCGTCGAGTACGCGGTGCACGCCCTGGGCGTCGCCAACATCGTGGTGTGCGGCCACACCGGCTGCGGCGCGATGCAGGCGCTCTCCAACCCCGACGACCCCGCGCTCGCCCAGATGCCCACCGTGAGCGCCTGGCTCCGAAACGCCGCCGCCGCGCGCTCGGTCGTGGCGATCCTGCACCCCCACCTGCACGGCGCGGCCTCGGTCCAGGCGCTCGTCGAGCAGAACGTCCTGACCCAGCTCGGCCACCTGCGCACCCACCCGGCCGTGGCCGCCCGCCTGGCGCAGGGCCGGCTTGCGCTGCACGGCTGGGTGTACGACATCGCCGACGGCCGCGTGGGCGTGCTCGACGAGGCGGCGCGCCGCTTCGTGCCCGCCGCCGAGGCCCTTGCCACCGTGCTCGCCCGCGCCACCGAACGCACCCGCGAGCACGCCGAGCTTCCGACTGCCCACCCCCCGACTGCGCACCACGACGAGGACACGCCGCGATGATGGTCACCCGCTCGCCCAAGCTCTACGAGATCCTGCACTACGTCGGCTGGCCGTTCTGGGCGCTGCTCGGCTGGGACGTGCTGATCGCCGGGCTCTATGTCCCGGGCCACCAGCACTGGGTGTCCGTGAACGACCTGCCGATGTCGCTGCTCGGCTCGGCGCTGGCGGTGTTCATCTCGCTGCGCAACAACAACGCCTACGCGCGCTGGTGGGAGGCGCGCCAGCTCTGGGGCGGCGTGGTGAACTACTCGCGCACCCTGGTCCGCCAGACCCGCCTCTACCTGCCCGCCCACCCCGAGCTGGCCGCCATCAGCGACCTGCAGGCCACCTACGCCCACGCCCTGCGCTGCCACCTGCGCCGCCAGGCGCCGTGGGACGAGATCGCCCACCTCGTCCCCGCGCCCACGCTCGACTGGCTGCGCACCCAGGCCAACGTCCCCGACGCCGTGCTCGCCGCCATCGCCGACCGCCTCGCGGTCCTGCTCGCCGACGGCACGATCGACAGCATCCAGGCGTCATCCATGTCGGACACGATGACGCAGCTCGCCAACATGCAGGGCGGCGCCGAGCGCATCAAGAACACGCCGATGCCCCGCCAGTACAACTACTTCCCCCGCCTGTTCGTGCAGGTGTTCTGCGTGCTGCTGCCCGTCGCGATGGTCTCCGACCTCGGCCTCGCGACCCCCCTTGGCTCGACCGCGGTGGGCTTCGTGTTCCTGGCGCTGGACCGCGTCGGCCGCGACCTGGAGGACCCGTTCGAGAACCGCATCTACGACGTGCCGATGACCTCGATCACCCGCACCATCGAGATCAACCTCAACAGCCTGCTCGGCCGCAAGGGCCCCGAGCCCGTCACCCCCATCGACGGCGTGCTCTGGTAGGCCCCGCCTGAGACCCTGCGGAGCCGGATCGCGCGACATGCGGCCGGCAACGGCGGCGCAACGGGCGGGCAGTCCCGTCGCGCACTCCGCCCCGGCCGGCCGGGGGCCGGGCCGGCCGGCGGCCTAGGCGGCTTCGCGTATGTCGAAGCGGGCCACCTTGCCGTCCCGGAACCGGAACACGTGCCCGACGATCCTGTCCGAGAGCCCGTGCGCCTGGCCCTGCAGCGGCCTGCCCTCGAGGTCGCGCACGACCTGGCGGACCGTCGCGACGACCGAGCCGTCCGCATGCCTGACGAAGCCCGCCGGCTCGACGCGCGGATCGACCACGGCCCACTGGCGCGCCCAGTACTCGCGCACGGCATCGCGGCCCTGCAGGTGGCCGCCGTCCATGCCGTTGGCCCAGACGACGTCCTCGGCGAGCATGGCAAGCACGCCGTCGACGTCGCGCGCGTTGAAACGGTCGTACAGCCGCCCGAGCATCTCGATCTCGCGATCCATCGCAACCCTCCCCGGCACGGCGCCCGCGGAACCACGGGAGCCCCTTTATATATGCACGTATGTATCACCGCGCCGGACGGCGCAAGGGAGGCGACGCGATGAACCTGGACGTGCTGTCCACGCCCGGCCACCTGGTCGCCCTGGCGTCGCGCGGCTTCGCCCGCCTGAGCGAGGCGCGCCTGGGACCCCTGGGCTTCGGCATCGGCCACCTCCCGGTGCTGGTGGCGCTGCGCGACGGCCGTGCCGGCACGCAGCGCGACCTCGCCCGCTTCGCCAGGATCGGGCAGCCGCCAATGGCGCAGATGCTCGCCCGCATGGAGCGTGACGGGCTGATCCGCCGCACCCCCGACCCCGAGGACGCGAGAAGCCGCCGCGTCACCCTGACCGAGGCCGCGCTGTCGCGCCTGCCGGCCGCCGTCGCCACCCTGTTCCAGGGCAACCGCGACGCCCTGCGCGGCTTCACGGACGAGGAATCCGCCCAGCTCGTCGCCCTGCTCGCGCGCCTGATCGCGAACCTGGACGGCCTCGCCGCCGCCGCGCCGCCCCCCGAGCCGGCGCCCTGATCCGGCGGGACCGCCTGCCCGTCACCCGCCGCAGGCCCGTGGCGCCCGTCCATCCCGGCCCCCATCCCGGCCTGCCCGTCCCGGCCCGCGACCTCGCCGCCTCGCCCGCCCGCCTTCCCCCGCGGCGCGTGCGGCCCCATCTTGGCCGCATGTCCCACCGTTTCCCCCACCCCGACGCCGGCCCCGCCGACGCCCAGGCGCCCGACGCCCTGCCCGAGTGCGTGCTCTGCGGCCGCCCGATCCCGCCCGAGGCGCGCTCCTCGCAGCACCACCTGACGCCGAAGCTGAAGGGCGGCACGCACCGCGGCACGGTGCTGCTGCACCAGATCTGCCACTCCGCGATCCACGCCCGCTACACCGAGGGCGAGATCGCCCGCCAGCTCGCCGACCCCGAAGCCCTGCGCGCCGACCCCGAGCTGGCCCGCTTCGCCGACTGGGTCCGCACCAAGCCCGACGACTTCCACGCCCCCACCCGCCGCACCCGCGCCCGCACCGCCAAGTGGAAATGACCCCACGCCCGCGCAGCAAGGCCAGGCAAGCAAGCATGGGCCCTGCCCAAACCCGCAAAGGGTCCGAGGACCCTTTGATCCCTTGACTTAGGAAAGCCATCCAAGGGGCTTCCCTTGGCGGAGTTTGAGGCAGAGCCTCAACCTTGCTTCCTCGCCGACGCCACCCCGTTCCGCCCCCGAATCATTGTGGGCCTGCTGCCTCCCGTTACTTGAATCGCTCCGCCCGGCCCCCCGCCGGCCACGCCCGAAAAACGCCCATGCCGTCCTGCACCGCAGGACAAACACCCCCTGGAACCCTCTCCCCGTCCTGCCGCGCAGGACACGCCCGTCCTGCGCCGCAGGACGGAACCCGCCCCCCGTGTCTCGCCCCGCTGGACGCCCGGCCGGACCCGTCACGCCGCGCGAGCCCCGCCTCGCCCGGCGGACGTCGCCCCCAGCCCGCCACGTCTCCGCCTGCAGTTACCCCCGTTATCCACAGCCATCCACAGGCCCGGCCCGGCCCGCGCGGGTGTAGGCTTGCGGCCGTGAACACCATCGACCCCCCCCTGCTCGGCATGTCCCTGCGCCGCCCGCCCTCCAACGACCAGGCGGAGCAGGCCCTGCTCGGCGCGCTTCTCGCCAACAACAAGGGCTACGAGCGCGTCAGCGACTTCCTGACGGCCGAGCACTTCGCCGACCCTATCCACGGCCGCATCTTCCAGGCCATCTCGCGCCGCGTGGAGCTGGGCCAGCTCGCCGACGCCGTGACCCTGCGCGGCGAGTTCGAGCACTCCGGCGTCCTCGACGAGGTCGGCGGCACCGCCTACCTGGCCCAGCTCCTGACCGCGATGGTCGGCATCATCAACGCCGGCGAGTACGGCCGCGCGATCCACGACGCCTGGCTCCGCCGCCAGCTCATCGACGTGGGCGAGAGCGTGGTGAACAACGCGTTCGGCGCCGACCCCGAGCTGGACGGCATGAACCAGGTCGAGGCCGCCGAGCAGTCCCTGTTCGAGCTGGCCACCCGCGGCGGCTCCGAGGGCGGCTTCATCACCTTCGAGCGCGCGCTCACCGGCGCCATCTCCAACGCCGAGAAGGCGTTCCACATGCCCGGCGGCGTGTCGGGCCTGTCGACCGGCCTGCGCGACCTGGACAAGCGCACCGGCGGCCTGCACCCCTCCGACCTGCTGATCCTCGCCGGCCGCCCCGGCATGGGCAAGACGGCGCTCGCCACCAAGATCGCCTTCGGCGCCGCCCGCGCCCTGATGTCCGCCGCCCACACCCTGGACGCCGAGGCCGGCCTCCCCCAGGGCACGACCGCGCCCGCCGGCACCGTCGCCGTCTTCTCCCTGGAGATGAGCGCCGAGCAGCTCGCCAACCGCCTCCTCTCCGAGGAATCCCGCGTCTCTGGCGACCGCATCCGCCGCGGCGAGATCGGCCAGCGCGAGTTCGACCGCTTCGTCCAGGTCTCGCGCGAGCTCTCCCAGCTCCCCCTGCTGATCGACGACACCCCCGCCGTGACGCTGTCGGCGATGCGTACCCGCTGCCGCCGCCTCAAGCGCACCCGCGGCCTGTCCCTCGTCGTGATCGACTACCTCCAGCTCATGCGCGCCAGCGCCGGCAAGTCCGAGAGCCGCGTCCAGGAGATCAGCGCCATCACCATGGGCCTCAAGGCGCTGGCCAAGGAGCTGTCCGTCCCCGTCCTCGCCCTCTCCCAGCTCTCCCGCCAGGTCGAGAACCGCGAGGACAAGCGCCCCCAGCTCTCCGACCTGCGCGAGTCCGGCTCCATCGAGCAGGACGCCGACGCGGTCATGTTCATCTACCGGGACGAATACTACCTCCAGCAGCGCGCCCCCAAGCAGATGGCCTTCGACAGCGAGGACAAGTTCCAGAACGCCCTGGACAAGTGGCAGCGCGACATGGAAAGCGTCCACAACAAGGCCGAGCTTCTTCTCGAGAAGCAGCGCCACGGTCCTACCGGCAAGATCGATCTGTTCTTCGAGGGCGAGTTCACGCGCTTTGCCGACCTGGATACGGTGCACTCCGGGCACGATTGATACTTGAAGCAAGCAACGCCAGAGGCTCTGCCTCTGGACCCCGCCAGGGCGAGCCGCCCTGGACTGGCACATCGGAAGCTGGCCGGGCACCATTCATCCGCAGCCTTGCGCCTTGCCCGTCACAAGATCGGTGCATTTCCCAAATGACCTGGCTTCTCGACCCCGGCAACCAGAAGACCCTCGCCTTTTTCGGCGGCGGCCTAGCCGTCGTCATCGGCGGCCTCTGGGCTGCCTTCAAGTTCTTCCGCCAAAAACCCGCGACTCCGTCCATCACGACCGTGACCGCCGATCACGGCGGCATGGCCGCAGGTCGCGACGTCAACGCCACGCCACCTGCAAAACCCTGATCCCGACGTGCTTGGTCCCAGGCTAGACGTTTCAGCAGACCACGGCTCCGTTGCCGCCGGCCGCGACGTCAACGGCATTCCCCCGAACCTGCTCGCGGGCATCCTTGCGGCGGCTACCTCCCCCCTCGCCAGCCGGAACGCTGAACAAGCCGTCACCATCGCTACTCTGGAACGCCAACTTGGTGCCACGGAGGAACAGGTCCTCGGCTTCTTCCGCATCCTCGGCGAGGCCGGCATCCAGCCCGACGCCATTCCCGTCCGCCTGCTCGAGATCGCCGCGCGCCACCGCGACCTCCTGGTCCAAGCCGCCGCCACCTCCGACGACAGCCCAGAAGCCGCGACCCTGCGCGCCCGCCTGCGCCTCGCCCTGGAACAGGCCGATCTCGACCACGCCGACGCCCTGCTCGCTAGTATCCTCGCCCTGGAGGAACGCGACATCGACCGCCAAGCCGTGCAGGCGGCCACCACCTCCGCCCAGCGTGCCGAGCTGGCCATGGCCCGCCTGCGCTACCCCGATGCCGCCTGCTACTACGCCGCCGCTGCCGCTCGCCTGCCACTTGCGGACGAGACCGCGCGCATTGAGTACCTCTTCCTCCACGCCGAGGCCTGGTACCGGCAAGGCGACGAGTTCGGCGATGCCGCCGCGGTTGCCACCTCGCGCAACGCTTCCGCTGCCCTCCTGCCCCTCTGTCCTCGCGAACGCCTGCCTTTCCACTGGGCCGCCGTGCAGAACGGCCTGGGCGTCACGCTGACCCTGGCCGGGCATCGTGGCGACACGGCTGCCGTGCACCTTGCCATCGACGCCTTCGAGGCTGCCCTTCTGGAACGCACGCCTGACCGTGCACCCGTTGCCTGGGCCGCAACGCAGAACAATCTGGCCGCGGCACTCCTGGTCGTTGGCGAGCGCGGCGACGACACCGCGCTGCGCCGTGCCGTCCTGGTCTTCCTGGCTGCCTTGCAGGTCAGAACCCTCGAAAGCCTGCCTTTCGCCTGGGCCGCAACGCAGAACAACATTGGCACCGCGCTCCGTGTGCTCGGCGAGCGCGGCCAGCCCGGCGCCCTACAGCAGGCGGTCGACGCTTTCGAGGCTGCGCTGCGCGTCTACACCCGTGATGGCGCGCCTCTAGAATGGGCGATGACCCAGAACAACCAGGCGGTCGCGCTCAGCGTCATGGGCGAGCAGGGAGATCCCGTATCCCTCCGCCGGGCGGTATGCGCTTTCGGGCTTGCCCTGGAGGAACGCACCCGCGACCGGCTTCCCCTGCAATGGGCCACCACGCAGAACAACCTCGGCAACGCGCTTCACACGCTCGGCCGGCGCGGCGATACGCAGGCCCTGTACGACGCCGTGGCTGCCTACGAGGCCGCCCAGCTTGTGCAGACCCGGGAGAGCCACCCCCACCTCTGGGCCGTGACGCAGAACAACCTTGGCAACGTCTTGCAAACACTTGCCGGGCAAGGTGATCGCGACGCCTTGCCTCGCGCCATCAAGGCCTACAGAGCGGCCCTGTTGGTCCGTACCCGCGAGGACGTACCGTTAGACTGGGCCTCGACCCGGCACAACCTGGGGACTGCTCTGCTGACCCTTGGCCAGGCGGGCAACGCGCGTGCCCTCCGCTGTGCCATCGGGTATCTCAGGACCGCTCTCCTGGAACGTCCGCACGATCTGATGCCCGCATTGTGGGCGAGCACCCAGAACAACCTCGCAAATGCCCTCAGGGTCTTTGCGCAGATGTTCAACGACGCCGACGCGCTGCGTTGCGCAATCAACGGCTACAAGGCCGTTCTCCTTGTCTACACCCGAGAAGAGGGGGCCTCGCGTTGAGCCGCCGCGCAGAACAACCTCGGCCTCGCACTCCGCCTGCTCGGCACCGCCGAGGCCCTGCGCGGCTCGATGCAGGCCTTCAAGGCCGCCCTGCTCGAATACGGCCCGGAGCGCGAACCGGCTCGGTGGACCATGACCCGGATCAATCTCGCCACCACTCTCCAGGCCATGGGCGAACACGGCGATCCCGACGCCCTGCCTCATGCACTGGCCCTCTGCCAATCCACCGTCGACGCACTCTCACGCGACCGGCGCCCCCTCGACTGGGCCGCAGCCCAGCATGCCCTCGGCCTCACCCTCCTGATGCTCGGCCGGCACGGCGACGTCGACATGCTCCACCGTGCCGCAACCGCGTTCCAGGCTGCCCTGCTGGAACGCACGCCCGAGCGCGCCGTCAGCCTCCACGCCACATCCCGCCACGGCCTTGACATCGTCCTCGACGCCCTCCGCCGTTCCGGCGATCCATCTCCCTAGCCGCGCCTGCTGCGCTTACCCACCCATCCGGATCAACCGTCCTCCCACCATGCCCGCCGACCTCGCCCTCCTCCTCGCCTTCGACGCCTCCGCCAGCGTCACCTACGACGAGTTCGCCCTCATCGCCGGCGGCATCGCCGACGCCCTCCGCGACCCGGAGATCGCCCTCGGCCTCACCACCGGCCGTACCCGCGCCTCCTTCTGCGCCCTCCTCGTCTTCTCCGGCCGCGACGCCCAGGAGACCATGATCCCCTGGACCCTCCTCACGACCCCCGACGACGTCGCGGCCTTCGCGCAGCGCGTCGACGACGTCCCCCGCATCGTCCCCGCCGGCCTGACCGCCCTCGGCTCGGCACTCCTCGCCGCCGAAGCCCTCCTCGCCACCCTCCCCGACCCGCCGGCGCGCCGCATCGTCGACCTGGCCGGCGACGGCGCCTCCAACGACGGCCCCGACCCCGCGCCGGTCCGCGACCGCCTCGCCGCCGCCGGCGTCACGATCAACGGCCTGTGCGTGCTGCACGAGGAGCCTGACCTGGTCGAAGCCTTCACCCGCAGCGTCACCGGCGGCCCCGACAGCTTCGCCCTGCCCTGCCCCGACTACGCCCGCTTCGCCGAGGCCATGCGCCGCAAGCTCACCCGCGAGATCGCCTGAGAAGCAAGGTTGAGGCTCCGCCTCAAACTCCGCCAAAGGCTCGCCTTTGGAAACCAGTACTTAAGTAGAGGGATCAAAGGGTCCGTGGACCCTTTGCGGGTCTGGGCAGAGCCCAGCCTTGCTTGCTACGCCACCCCGAACCCGTACTCGATCACCTCGAAGTAGCGCTCCCCCGGCCGCAGCACCGCCGACGGAAACCCCGCCTGGTTCGGCGCATCCGGGAAGTTCTCCGGCTCCAGCGCGAACCCCGACGACTGCCGCAACGTCACGCCGCCCCGCCCGACCACTGCCCCCGTCAGCGAGTTGCCCGAGTAGACCTGCACCCCCGGCTGCGTGCTCCGCACCTCCAGCGTCCGCCCGCTGCGCGGATCGCGCACCCGCGCCGCGACCCGCATCGCCCCCGCCTCGCCGTCGACGACGAAGCAGTGATCGTACCCCCGCCCCGGCATCAGCTGCGGATCGGTGCCGTAGATCCCGTCGGCGAACGTCCGCGCCACGCGGAAATCGAACGGCGTGCCCGCCACCGCCCGCAGCTCGCCCGTCGGCACCTGCGCCCCGTCGACCGGCACGAACCGCTCCGCCGGAATCTCGAACTCGTGCGACAGCACGTCGTGGCGCGGATCGCCCCCCAGGTTGAAGTACGGATGCGCGCTGAGGTTGACCACCGTCGCCGCATCCGTGCGCGCCTCCAACTCCAGCCGCAGCGTGTCCCCGCGCAGCACGTAGCGCGCCCCCACGTGCATCGTCCCCGGATACCCCGAATCCCCGTCCTCGCTCACCAGCTCAAGCGCCAGCTCCGCCGCCCCCGCCGCGCGCACGGTCCAGGTCCGCATGCCGAAGCCGTGCGGCCCGCCGTGCAGCGTGTTGACGCCCTCGTTGGCCGGCAGCATGTGCTCGCGCCCGTCGAGCGTGAACCGCGCCCCCCCGACCCGGTTGGCGAACCGCCCGAGCACCGCCCCGAACCACCCGCCCGACGTGGCATACGCCGCCGCATCCTCCAGCCCGAGCAGCACGTGCCCCCGCACGCCGTCGCGATCCGGCGCCTCGATCGACACCATGCGCGCCCCGTAGTCCGTGACGCACACCCGCAGAACGTCGTTCTGCAGCGTGTGGAGCGAGGCTGAGGTGCCGTCCGGGAGCATGCCGAAATGTGTCATGCCCCCTCCAACGGCCCGCCCCGCCGCCGGTTCGCCCATGCCGCACCCGTGTCTCCCCCGATGAAACCGGTCGCGCGGCCACGCGCGGCGCGTCATGATGCGCCACCGACAGCAACCCAGGGTATCATGCGCCTGCACCGCCTCCTGCCCGCCTGCGCCCTCGCCCCGCTCCTGTGCGCCGCCGCCCCCGCCGCGGCGCCGGAACAGACCCCGCCGGTCATGGTCGCGGCACCGGACGCCCCGCCGCCGCCCGTGTCGCTGCCGACCCCCGTGCCGCTGCCCGCCGCCAGGCCCGCCGCGCCGGTGCGCACCGCGTCCGCCATCGTGTCGCCCGCCCTGGTCCTCCCCCCCTCCGACGCCCCGCTCGCCCCCGCCGCCGTGTCCGCCGAGGCCGCCCGCCTGCGCGCCGACCTGGCGCGCGAGGTCCCCGCCCTCCTGACCCGCAACCCCGCCCGCGAGCGCGCCCTCGTCGCCCTCCTCCGCCAGTCCGTCGCCGCCGGCGACTTCGCCATCGACCACCCCCAGCTCCTCGTCGCCGTCGACCGCAACGCCCGCGTCCAGCAGCTCTCCGTCGTGCTCGCCCGCCCCGCCGGCGCGTGGGAGGTGCTCGGCACGGTCCACGTCTCCACCGGCCAGGCCGGCCGCTTCGACCACTACATCACCCCGCTCGGCGTGTTCCCCCACACCGATCTGATCCTCGACTACCGCGCCGAGGGCACCTTCAACGAGAACCACATCCGCGGCCTCGGCCTGAAGGGCATGCGCGTGTGGGACTTCGGCTGGCAGTGGGCGCACCGCGGCTGGGGCGCCGACGCGAGCCCGATCCAGATCCGCCTGGAGATGCACGCCACCGACCCGTCGGTGCTCGCCCAGCGCATCGGCCACACCGCCTCGCAGGGCTGCGTGCGCATCCCCGACGCCATGAACCGCTTCCTCGACCACCACGGCGTGCTGGACGCGGAGTACGAGCGCGCCGCCGTCGACGAGATCCGCTACCGCGCCCTGCTCCTGCCCGACCGCGTGCCGACGCCGCTCGCCGGCAACGCCCTCGTCGTCGTCGACAGCTCCGGGGCGCCCTGAAGCAAGGAAGCATGGGCTCTGCCCAAACCCGCCAGGGCGAGCCGCCCTGGACTGGCCTTCCTTAGGGAAGCCATCCAAGGGGCTTCCCTTGGCGGAGTTTGAGGCGGAGCCTCATGCTTACTTCTCCAGCACGTAGCTCCCCGGCGCGTCCATGATCGCCGGGTTCGCCTCGCTCCCCATCCCCGGCGGCGTCCCCCTCGCCCCGCCGCGCGCAGCCAGCCAAGCCGCCCAGTCCACCCACCAGCTGTCCCTGTGCTCGCCCGCCCCCTCGCGCCACGCCTGCGCGTCCGTGGCGGTGCCTGGCGCGACGTCGGCGGCGCGGTAGGTGCCCTTGCCGCCGGGCGGGTTGATGATGCCCGCGACGTGCCCGCTCGACGCCAGCACGAAGCGCACGGTCCCGCCCACGAGCTGCGTGACGCGCCAGGCCGACTGCCACGGCACGATGTGGTCCTTCTCGGCGCCCACCGAGTACAGGTCGAGCGTGATGTCGCCGAGGTCGATCGCCTCGCCGTCGAGCACCACGGCGCCGGGCCGGACCAGGTTGTTCTCGACGTAGGTGTTGCGCAGGTACCAGGAGTGCGCGGTGCGGGCCATGCGCGTGCCGTCGCTGTTCCAGTACAGCAGGTCGAACGCGGGCGGCTTGTTGCCCATCAGGTAGTTGTTGACGACGTTGGCCCAGATCAGGTCGTTGGAGCGCAGCAGGTTGAACATGTTCGACATCTCGCGGCTGTCGAGGTAGCCGCGGTCGAGCATCTGCTGCTCGATGAAGTCGATCGCCGGCTCGCCCAGGAACATCGCCGTCTCGCCGACGTCCGAGAAGTCCTGCATCGAGACCATCAGCGACGCCGACGCGAACCGCTCGTCCCCGCGCTTCGCGAGCCACGCCAGCGTCAGCGTGAGCAGCGTGCCGCCGATGCAGTAGCCCATGACGTTGACCTGGGCGCTGCCGGTGATCTCGCGGATCGCGTCCGACGAAGCCAGCGGCCCGAGGCGCATGTAGTCCTCGAACGCCATCGCATCCATCGACGCGTCCGGGTTCCGCCACGACACCATGAACACGGTGAAGCCCTGCGCCACCAGCCAGGCGACCATGCTGTTCCTCGGCTGCAGGTCCATGACGTAGAACTTGTTGATCCACGGCGGCAGGATCAGCAGCGGCACCTCGTGCACGTCGGGGGTGGACGGCGCGTACTGGATCAGCTCGACCAGCCGGTTGCGCATCACGACCTTGCCCGGGCTCGTCGCCAGGTTGCGCCCCGGCGCGAAGGCGTCGGCGTCCACCATGGACAGCCGCCCCTCCTTCACGTCGGCCAGCAGGTTGCGCACCCCGTCCGCGAGGCTGGCGCCCCCGGTCTCCACGGCCCGCTTCAGCGCCACGGGGTTGGACGCCAGCACGAGCGCCGGGCTCATCGCGTCCACGAACTGGCGCAGGTGGAACGCCAGCCTGGCGCGCTCGGTGGACTCCATCTCCGCGTCCGCCGGCTGCTCCAGCAGCCACTCCGACGCCATGAGGTAGCCGTCCTTGATCTGCCGGAACACCGGCGACTGCCACTCCGGCGCCGCGAACCGCCGGTCCCCGCGCGCAGCCCCCGCCCCGGCCGCCGCCGGCGCCTCCGCCCCGCCCCAGACGCGCGCCGCCTCGGCCCACATCTCCAGCCCGCCCTGCCACATCTGCGCCTGCAGCCGCGCCGCCTGCTCGACCATGCGTTCCGGCCGCCTCAGCCCCAGCAGCCACACCGTGCGCAGGGCGCGCGCGATCTCCGCCCAGTCGACCGGCACCACCTCGCGCAGCGGGTTGGCGTTCCACATCGCGTCGATCGCGCGCAGCGTCGGGTCCGCCGCCATCTGCTGCTGGAACGCCTGCAGCGCCTGCGCCACCCCCGCCGCGTCGAGGCCCGCGCCGCCCGGCCACGCGCCGCCCGACACCGCCTCGCCCGCCGCGGGGAACACCGGCGGCAGAGCCCCGGCCGGAACGGCGGCCATCGCGGCCTCCATCCAGGACTGCCACAGGCCCAGCGGCCCCGGCGCGGCCGGCTTCGGATCCCCGGCGTCGTCCTGCGTCATCTCGGCTGTCCCCCCTGCCCCGCCCGGTCTTGCGCCCGGCATCGGCCGGACGCCCGCCCGCGGCGGTGCGCCCGCGCCACGGTGCACCGCGCGCCGCCCCCGCGCCAGCCGCATGCGCGCACCCTCGACGCCCCCCGCCCGTCGCGCCACAACCCCCGTCGCCGCGCCCCCCGCCCGGCCCCGACCAGGAGCGGCGCCCATGCCCGACCCCCGCCCGCCCAACCTCGTGAACGTCCTGGACCACGGCGCCGACAGCACCGGCGCGCGCGACAGCGCC
>JBPBQS010000163.1:0-28032 GCA_050920955.1 Janthinobacterium lividum
CTGGCCAAGCGCCTCAACGTCGACCTCGCCATCATCGACAAGCGACGCGAGCGCGCCGGCGTCTCCGAGGTGATGAACGTCATCGGCGACGTCGCCGGCCGCCACTGCATCCTCGTCGACGACATCTGCGACTCCGGCGGCACCCTGTGCAACGGCGCCGCCGCCCTGATCGCCAACGGCGCCAGCTCGGCCGGCGTCTACATCACCCACGGCGTGCTCTCCGGCGGCGCCGTCGCGCGCATCGCCTCTTCGCCGATCGAGATGATGACCATCACCGACAGCATCCTCGCCACCGAGGCCGTCCGCCTCGCGCAGAACGTGCGCCAGACCACCATCGCGCCCCTGCTCGCCGAGGCCATGCGCCGCATCTCCGACGAAAGCTCCGTCAGCTCCCTCTTCGACTGACGCCGCCGGCCCAGGGCAGCGCCCGCACGCGATCACGGCCGTCCTGCCGCGCAGGACAAAGCCCCCTGTCAGCCCCCGATCCGTCATGCCCCCCGTGACAGGTTCGTCACGAGGGGCGTGACGGATCAAAAGTGCCAGTCAGAACAGCAAAGCAAGGTTGAGGCTCCGCCTCAAACTCCGCCAAAGGCTGCGCCCTTGGAACGCATCCCTTAGTAAAGCCAGTCCAGGGCGGCTCGCCCTGGCGGGTCCGGGCAGAGGCCGGCCTTGCTTCCTTTCCTCCGGCCGTCCGCCTCAGATGTGCAGCGCCCGCCCGTCGACTGCCAGCGCCGCCTCCTTGACCGCCTCGTTCAGGCTGGGGTGCGCGTGGCAGGTCCGCGCCACATCCTCGCTGCTCGCCCCAAACTCCATTGCCGTCGCCAACTCCGCGATGATCGTCCCCGCGTCCGGCCCGATGATGTGCGCGCCCAGGATGCGGTCGGTCCGCTTGTCCGCCAGGATCTTCACGAACCCCTCGGTCGAGCCCATCGCCCGCGCCCGCCCGTTCGCCGTGAACGGGAACCGCCCGACCGCGTACTCGACCCCGTCCGCCTTGAGCTGCTCCTCGGTGCGCCCGATCGAGGCCACCTCCGGCCAGGTGTAGACCACCCCCGGGATCACCCCGTAGTTCACGTGCCCGGCCTTGCCCGCGATCATCTCGGCGCAGGCCACGCCCTCCTCCTCCGCCTTGTGCGCGAGCAGCAGCCCGCCGCGCACGTCGCCGATCGCGCGCACGCCCTTCACGTTGGTCGCGTAGTGCTCGTCCGTGCGCACGAACCCGCGCTCGTCCAGCGCGACGCCCACCCGCCCCAGCCCGAGCCCCGCCGTGAGCGGCCGACGCCCGATCGCCACCAGCACCACGTCGGCGCGGATCTCCTCCGCCTCACCGCCTGCCGCCGGCTCCACGCTCAGCACCACGCCCTCGCCCTCGACGCGCGCGCCCGTCACCTTCGTCGACAGGCGGAACGTTAGCCCCTGCTTGCCGAGCACCCGCTCGAACGTCTTGCCGACCTCGCCGTCCATCCCCGGCACCAGGCGGTCGAGATACTCCACGACCGTCACCTCCGCCCCGAGCCGGTGCCACACGCTGCCCAGCTCGAGGCCGATATACCCACCGCCGATCACCACCAGGTGCCCCGGCACCGCGTCCAGCTCCAGCGCGCCGGTCGAGGTGACGATCCGCTTCTCGTCCACCGGCACGCCGGAAAGCTGGATGCTCTCGCTGCCCGTCGCGACCACGACGTCCTTCGCGAGATACTCCTCGCCCGCGACGCGCACCCGCACGCCCTCCTCGCCGGACGACACCAGCAGCGCCTCGCCCTTCAGCCAGGTCACCTTGTTCTTGCGGAACAGGAACTCGACGCCCTTGACGTTGGCCTCGACCACCGACGCCTTGCGCTTCTGCATCTGCGCGAGGTCGAGCTTCACGCCTTCGACGTCGATGCCGTGCTCCTTGAAGCCGTGCAGCACCTCGTGGAAGTTCTCGCTCGACTGCAGCAGCGCCTTGGACGGGATGCAGCCGATGTTCAGGCAGGTCCCGCCCAGCGTCGCCCGCTTCTCCACGCACGCCACCTTCAGGCCGAGCTGCGCCGCGCGGATCGCGCACACGTAGCCGCCAGGGCCCGCGCCGATGACGATGAGATCGAACGAATCAGCCATGGCCAGCACCCCTGAAGCGAAAAAGGCCAGGGCTCTGCCCTGGACCCGCCAGGGGCGGCGCCCCTGGACCGGCACGACGAGAGGTGGCGACCCGGCCGCCCGCCGCCAGACGCCACAAGCCTGAAATGCGGCCCACGCGGGGAGCCGCGTCGCGCCGGTCCAGGGGCGGCTCGCCCCTGGCGGGTCCGGGCAGAGCCCGGCCTTGCTTCCTGCCTCAGAGCCCGAGCAGCAGCCGCCGCGGGTCCTCGACGCCTTCCTTGACCCGCACGAGGAAGCTGACCGCCTCCTTCCCGTCCACGATCCTGTGGTCGTAGGACAGCGCGAGATACATCATCGGCCGGATCACGACCTGTCCCTTCACCGCGATCGGCCGGTCCTGGATCTTGTGCATGCCCAGGATCGCCGACTGCGGCGGGTTGAGGATCGGCGTGCTCATCAGCGAGCCGTAGACGCCCCCGTTGGTAATCGAGAACGTCCCCCCCGCCAGCTCGTCGAGCTTGAGGCTGCCGTCGCGCGCCCGCTTGCCGAACCCGGCCACCGCCGCCTCGACCTGCGCCAGGCTCATCGCGTCCGCGTCGCGGATCACCGGCACGACGAGCCCGTTCGCGCCGCCCACCGCGATGCCCATGTGGACGAACTTCTTGTAGACGATCTCGTCGCCGTCGATCTCCGCGTTGACGGCGGGGAATTCCTGCAGCGCCGCGACGCAGGCCCGCACGAAGAACCCCATGAAGCCGAGGCGCACCCCGCCGTGCCGCTTCTCGAACGCCTCGCGATACTCCGAGCGCAGCGCCATCGCCGCAGACATGTCCACCTCGTTGAAGGTGGTCAGCATCGCCGCGGTGTTCTGCGCCTCCTTCAGCCGGCTCGCGATCGTCTTGCGCAGGCGGGTCATCTTCACCCGCTCCTCGCGCACGTCCGGCTCGCGCGCGGCCTTCGGGGCCGCCGCGGCAGGCTTCGCCGGCGCCGGTCGCGACAGGAAGTCGATCACGTCGCCCTTGGTGATGCGCCCGTCGCGCCCGGTGCCGTCGACCTGGCCCGGCTCGACCTGGCGCTCGCTCATCATCCGCGTCGCCGACGGCATGGGCGCATGGCCCGCGCCCTGCGGCGGCGCCTCCATCGCGCTGTTGGCGGCCACGTCGGAAGGCGGGGTCGCCGGACGCGACACCGGCCCTCCCGGTCGCGGCGGCGGGTTCACGCCGCTCCCCGGATTGGCCGCCTCGCGCTGAGGCGGCTGCGGCGCCTGCCCGGCCGGGGCGGTCTGGCGCGTCGCCGGCGCACCCGCCTCGGCCACCGGCTTGGCGGGCGCGCCGCCCGACGCCGGCGTGCTGTCGGACGGCTTCGGCGCCGCCCCGGTTCCTTCTTCGATCAGCCCGAGCGTGGCGCCGACCTCGACCTCGTCGCCTTCCGCCACGACCTGCTCGCCCATCATTCCGGCCACCGGGGAAGGCACCTCGACCGTGACCTTGTCGGTCTCCAGCTCCACCAGCGGCTCGTCCGCGGCCACCGCCTCGCCGACCTTCTTCAGCCACCGCGCGATGGTGGCCGTGGTCACGCTCTCGCCCAGCGTGGGCACCTTGATCTCGGAAGCCATTCTTCGCCCTCGATGTTCCGTCACCTGCAAAGCGTGACGACGCTTCTGTCCAGGCAGCGGTCGCGCCAGGTCGGCGCGACCCTAGACGCCGCGCCGCACCCTAGGAAGCCCGCACGAGCCAATCCGAACCGGGACGGGATCGATGCCCTGCCGCCGGCCGAGGCCCACGCAGCGTTGCAGCCGCAGGAATCACAGACACCTGGCCCGAACGCCGGCGCCGCACCCGAATGCGACAGCCGACGCCCGGCTCACCCTGTCGCCTCGCCGCCCTGCCGCCCTGCCGCCTCAGCCCGCCCCGAGCGCCTCGCGCACCAGCTTCGCCTGCTGCGCCGCGTGCACCTTGGCCGACCCGGTGGCGGGGCTGGCCGCCGCCTCGCGCCCGACGAAGCTCGGCCGCGCCGCCTTGCCGCCAAGCGTCCCGAGCACCGCCTCGATCCTGCGGTCCACGAAGCTCCAGGCCCCCATGTTCTCCGGCTCCTCCTGGCACCACACAACGTCCGCGTTGCGGTAGGGTGCGAGCAGATGCGGCAGGGTGGCCACCGGGAACGGGTAGATCTGCTCCAGCCGGATCACCGCCACGTCGTCGATGCCCCGCTCGCGCCGCTCCGCCACCAGGTCGTAGTAGACCTTGCCCGAGCACATCACGACGCGGCGCACCTCGTCGGGCGCGCGGATCGCCTCGACCTCGCCGATCGCGGTGCGGAACGCGCTCGCCTCGGCGAACTCCGACAGCGCGGAGACGGCCGCCTTGTGCCGCAGCAGGCTCTTCGGCGTCATGATCACCAGCGGCTTGCGGAAGTTGCGCTTCATCTGCCGGCGCAGCGCGTGGAAGTAGTTGGCCGGGGTCGTGATGTTGCACACGCTCATGTTGCGCTCGGCGCAGAGCTGCAGGAACCGCTCGAGCCGGCCCGAGGAATGCTCCGGCCCCTGTCCCTCGTGCCCATGCGGCAGCAGCAGCGTCAGCGCCGACATGCGCAGCCACTTGGTCTCGCCGGACGCCAGGAACTGGTCGATGATCACCTGCGCGCCGTTCGCGAAATCGCCGAACTGCGCCTCCCACAACACCAGCGTCTGCGGATCGGCCAGCGTGTAGCCGTACTCGAACCCGAGCACCCCCGCCTCGCTGAGCAGGGAGTTGTAGATCTCGATCCGCGCCTGCGGCCGGCCGTCCGCGAGCGTGCCCGTCACACCTTCAGCCGCCCCGGCGTCGGGGCCGGGCGCCTGCACCGCGGCGATGTTGTTCAGCGGCACGTATTCGTTCTGGTTGCCCTGGTCGATCAGCACGGCGTGGCGCTGCGAGAACGTGCCGCGCTGGCAGTCCTCGCCGGACAGCCTGACCCGGTGTCCCTCCACCAGCAGCGAGCCGAACGCCAGGGCCTCGCCCGTCGCCCAGTCGATGCCCTCGCCGCCCTCGATCGCCACCCGCTTCGCCTCGAGCTGGCGCGCGATCTTTGGGTTGACCTCGAACCCCTCCGGCACCGACGAGATCGCCGCCCCCACGCGGCGCAGCACGTCGAGCGGCACGGCGGTGTTCTCCTCCGCGCGCTCCTCCGCCTCGGTCGCCTGCTTGAGCCCCGACCAGGAGCCCTCCAGCCAGTCTGCCTTGTTGGGCCGGTAAGACTTGGACGCCTGGAACGCCTCCTCCAGCGTCGCAGCGAAGCCGTCCCACACGCCCTGGGCCTCCACCTCGCCGATCACGCCGCGCTCCACCAGCGACTGCGCATACAGCGTCCGCGTCGTCGGCCGCTGCCTGATCGCGCGATACATGAGCGGCTGCGTGAAGGCCGGCTCGTCAGTCTCGTTGTGCCCGTGGCGGCGGTAGCACACGATGTCGAGCACGACGTCCGCGCCGAACTCCATGCGGTACTCGGCCGCCAGGCGCGACGCGTACAGCACCGCCTCGGGCTGGTCGCCGTTCACGTGCAGGATCGGGCACTGGATCGATTTC
The DNA here is from genome assembly GCA_050920955.1 of Janthinobacterium lividum. GTDB lineage: Bacteria > Pseudomonadota > Alphaproteobacteria > Acetobacterales > Acetobacteraceae > CAXSEF01. The sequence goes on from JBPBQS010000163.1 coordinate 5,643, forward strand.
GCGATGTCCGTGCAGTACAGCCCGGAGTACGCGTGCGCCGGCGTGGTGGTGAAGCCGATCTGGTTGTTCACGATCAGGTGGATCGTCCCGCCCGTGCGGTAGCCGATGAGCTGGCTCATCGCGAGCGTCTCGTACACGAGCCCCTGCCCGGCGAAGGCCGCGTCGCCGTGCATCATCACGCCCATCACCGAGCGCCGCTGCCGCGTGTCGCCCAGCGCGTCCTGCCGTGCCCGCACCTTGCCCACCACGACCGGGTCGACCGCCTCCAGGTGCGACGGGTTCGGCTGCAGCGACACGTGCACCGTGCGCCCGCCGGACTCGATGTCCGTCGAGGTGCCGAGGTGGTACTTCACGTCGCCCGAGCCCTGTACGTCGTCCGGCTTGGAACTGGCGCCCGCGAATTCGCTGAACACGGCGGCGAAAGGCTTGCGTACCACGTTGACCAGCGTGTTCAGCCGCCCGCGGTGCGGCATGCCGATCACCACCTCGGCCACGCCGCGCGCTGCCGCCGTCTCGATCAGCGCGTGCAGCGCCGGGATCGTCACCTCGCCGCCCTCGAGCCCGAAGCGCTTCGTGCCCACGTACTTCTTCTGGCAGAACGCCTCGAACCCTTCCGCCTCCGTGAGCTGGCGCAGCAGCGCCGCTTGGTCGGCCGGCCCGATGCTGTCCGCCCACGGCGCGCCCTCGATGCGGCGCTGGATCCAGGCCTTCTGGCCGGGGTCCTGGATGTGCATGAACTCCACGCCGATCGGCCCGCAGTAGCAGGCGCGCACGACAGCGATGATCTCGCGCACGGTGGCCGTCTCGCGGCCCAGCACGTTGTCGATGAACACCGGCCTGTCGCGGTCCGCGTCCCCGAAGCCGTACGACGCCGGGTCCAGCTCGGGATGCGACTTGGGCACCTGCAGCCCCAGCGGGTCGAGGCGCGCCTCCAGGTGCCCGCGCACCCGGTACGCCCGGATCAGCATCAGCGCCCGCAGGCTGTCCAGCGCCGCCGCCCGCACCGTCGCGGCCGAGGCCTGCGCAGGTGCGGCGTCGCGCGGCTGGGCAACAGGACCGTTCGCCACGCCGTCGCGCGCCTTGGCCGGCGCGTCGGCATCGGAGAACCCTGGCGCGCGCGGCGCCCAGGAGGCCCCGGCCGCATCCATCATCACCGCGCGCGTCTCGTCGTCCATCGCCGCGAACAGCTCGGCGAAGCTCTCGTCCACCGTGCCCGGATCGCCCACCCAGCGCGCGTACATCTCGGCGATGAACGCGGCGTTCGCGCCTGTGACGGCGGTGGCAAGAACATCGACGCCGGGCATATGAGATCCTCTAGACAGGGGTGGGGCATGGTTCACCCCTTCGTCTTGCAACCTACGCCTGTCCCCGGCGACCTTCCCCAAGGCAGCGCCGCTGCCAGGGTTGATCGCAGCGCATGACAGGCGGCTCGCACCCTCTCCGGTCTGCAAGCCGCATACCAGCCCCGTCCGCCATTCCGCCACGCACAGGTGGCGCGGCGTCTTCCCGACAAGCCCGGCACGAAATGCCTGTCCCTGGTCCGGAACCGGACCAGGACACCCCGTCTCCCTCTTCAGAAGGCCGGTCCAGGGGCGGCTCGCCCCTGGCGGGTCCGGGCAGAGCCCGGCCTTGCTCCTTGCTGCCGACCTTAGCTCGCGAGTGCCGCCACCAGCGTGCTCCCCAGCGCCGACGGGCTCTCCGCGACGAAGATCCCCGCCGCCCGCATCGCCTCGACCTTCGCCGCCGCCGTGTCGCGCCCGCCGCTGATCACCGCGCCGGCGTGGCCCATGCGGCGCCCGGGCGGTGCCGTGGCCCCCGCGATGAAGCCCACCACGGTCTTGGCCGGAGTTCCGCCGCCAGAGCGCGCCAGGAACTCCGACGCCTCGATCTCGCTCTGCCCGCCGATCTCGCCGATCATGATGATCGAGTCCGTGTCCGGGTCGGCCAGGAACATCTCCAGGACCTCGATGAAGTCCATCCCCTTCACCGGGTCGCCGCCGATCCCCACGCAGGTCGACTGCCCGAGTCCCGCCGCGGTGGTCTGCGCCACCGCCTCGTAGGTCAGCGTCCCCGAGCGGCTCACCACGCCGACGCGCCCGGGGCGGTGGATGTGGCCGGGCATGATGCCGATCTTGCACTGCCCGGGCGTGATCACCCCGGGGCAGTTCGGCCCCACCAGGCGCGACGCCGAGCCCGAAAGCGCCCGCTTCACGCGCACCATGTCGAGCACCGGAATGCCCTCGGTGATGCACACGATGAGCGGGATGCGCGCGTCGATCGCCTCCAGGATCGCGTCGGCCGCGAACGGCGGCGGCACGTAGATGGCGCTCGCGTTCGCGCGCGTCACGGCCGCAGCCTCCGCCACCGTGTCGAACACCGGCAGCCCGAGGTGCTCGGCGCCGCCCTTGCCCGGCGTGACGCCGCCGACGACGGTGGTCCCGTAGGCGATCGCCTGCTCGCTGTGGAAGGAGCCCTGCGCGCCGGTGAAGCCCTGCACCAGCACCCGTGTGTCGCGCCCGACGAGGACCGCCATCAGGCCGCTCCCTGCCCGGACGCGGGCCCGGCCGTGCCCCCGCCGCCCGCCGCCCGCACGGCCGCGACCACCTTGCGCGCCGCGTCGTCGAGGTCGTCGGCGGCGATGATCGGCAGCCCCGAGGCCGCCATGATGGCCTTGCCCTGCTCCACGTTCGTCCCTTCCAGGCGGACCACCAGGGGCACCGACAGGTTGATGTCGCGCGCCGCCGCCACCACGCCGTCGGCGATCACGTCGCAGCGCATGATGCCGCCGAAGATGTTGACCAGGATGCCCTCGACCTTGGGGTCGGACAGGATGATGCGGAACGCCGCCGCCACCCGCTCCTTGGTCGCGCCCCCGCCCACGTCGAGGAAGTTCGCGGGGCTCGCCCCGTACAGCTTGATGATGTCCATGGTCGCCATCGCCAGGCCGGCGCCGTTGACCATGCAGCCGATCGTGCCGTCCAGCGCCACGTAGTTCAGAGCGTGCTTGGCCGCCTCGATCTCCTTGGCGTCCTCCTCGCCCTCGTCGCGCAGCGCCTCGATGTCGGGGTGGCGGAACAGCGCGTTGTCGTCGAAGCTCACCTTGGCATCGAGCGCCACGATCTCGCCCGAGCCCGTCACCACCAGCGGGTTGATCTCGACCACGGAGCAGTCGAGCGTGACGAACGCGTCATACATCTTCGTCACGAACGCCGTGAGGTTCCTCGCCTCGCGCCCGTGGAAGCCGAGCGTGAACGCGAGCCTGCGCCCGTGGTAGTCCGAGACGCCCGTCGCCGGATCGACGCTGACGCGCAGGATCTTCTCCGGCGTGCGCTCGGCGACCTCCTCGACCTCCACGCCGCCCTCGAGGCACGCCATGATCACGACGCGGCCGGTCTCGCGGTCCACCAGCAGCGACAGGTACAGCTCGCGCGCGATGTCGCACCCGGCCTCCACGTAGACGCGGCTGACCACACGGCCCGCCGGCCCTGTCTGCTTGGTCACCAGCGTCCGACCCAGCATCGCCTCGGCCGCCGCCCTGACCTCCTCCACGGATCGCGCCAGCCGCACGCCGCCGGGGCGCCTGCCCGCGTGGTGCGGCCCCTCCATCTCCTCGGCGATGAACCCGGCGCCGCGGCCGCCGGCATGGATCTGCGACTTCACCACGTAGACCGGTCCCGGCAGCCGCTCGGCTGCGGCGGCGGCCTCATCGGGCGTCCATGCGAGCGCTCCGTCGAGCACCGTCACCCCGAAGCCGCGCAGCAATGCCTTGGCCTGGTACTCGTGGATGTTCATCTGACCGCACTCGACGCTGTTGAGGTGAGCGGGAGAGTCCGCAACCCCGGCCCTGCTGGCAAGCCCCCGCGACCCGGCGGAGCGACGGCCTTCCTGCGGGCTCGGGAAGGCACGTCCGGCAGGAGACTCTGAGGCGGAACCTCCCACCCCTGCCGCCGCGCCTCAGACGCCGAGCTTGCGGAAGTCTTCCACGAGCTTCTTCACCGCGTCGCACGACCTGTCGAACGCCGCCTTCTCCGCGTCGGTGAACTTCACCTCGACGATGCGCTCCACGCCGCCCGCGCCGATCACCACCGGCACGCCCACGTAGAAATCCTGCATCCCGTACTCGCCGCGCAGCATCACCGCACAGGGCAGGACCCGCTTCTTGTCGCGCAGGAACGACTCGGCCATCGCGATCGCGGCCGCCGCCGGCGCGTAGAACGCCGAGCCGCGCTCCAGCAGCTTGACGATCTCGCCGCCGCCGTTGGCCGTGCGCGCGCAGATCGCGTCGATCCGCTCCTGCGTGGTCCAGCCCATCTCGATCAGGTCCGGGATCGGGATGCCCGCCACCGTGGAATAGCGCGTCAGCGGCACCATCGTGTCGCCGTGCCCGCCGAGCACGAACGCCGTGACGTCCTCCACGCTGACCTTGAACTCCTGCGCCAGGAACAGGCGGAACCGCGCGCTGTCCAGCACGCCGGCCATGCCCACCACCATCTCGGGCGGCAGCCCCGACTTCTGCTGCATCACCCACACCATGACGTCGAGCGGGTTGGTGATGACGATCACGAACGCGCCCGGGCAATGCTGCTTGATGCCCTCGGCGACCTGGCCGATCACCTCGGCGTTCTTGGCCAACAGGTCGTCGCGGCTCATCCCGGGCTGGCGCGGGAAGCCGGCGGTGACGATCACCACGTCCGAGCCGGCGATCGCCGCGTAGTCCGAGCCGCCGGACATGGCGCAGTCGAAGCCGTCGACGGGGCTGGACTGCATCAGGTCGAGCGCCTTGCCCGCCGCAACCCCGCCGAACACGTCGAACAGGACCACGTCGCCGAGCTCCTTGAGCCCGACCAGGTGCGCCAGCGTGCCGCCGATGTTGCCGGCGCCGACGAGAGCGATCTTGTTGCGAGCCATGGCTGGCCTCCTCCTGGGTGACGCCGCCAAGCTCTCGCCCCCCGACGCGTCGCTGCGGCGGAGTCGGTGCTAGTCCATCGTCCCTGGGCCGGCAAGGAACCGCCAGCCCGGCAGCCGCATCCGGCGCCGCCGTGCGCCAGGCGGGCGGTGCCGCCGGCCCCGCCCGCGCCGCCCGTCCGCTACGAGCGCATCCCGCCCTGCTCCTGGTGCTGGCCGGGCGTGGCCGCATCGTCGCCGCCAGAGGACCTCGGCACCGTCGCCTCCGCGGCGGCCCCTTCCACGTCCTGCGACGCCGGCACGGCCGCCCCCGGCCCGGTCACGTCCAGGTCCGGCAGCGTCTCGTAGTTCTCCGTCTCGACGTCGGCGCCGAATTGCCCGTGGTTGCCCGGCAGCTTGTCGATCCCCGGCTTCTTCGTGTCGCCCATGATGCATTTCCCTGGTTGGAGACAGCCTTGCACCGTGCAACGCCGGTCCGGCCTGCGGGATCGCCGTCCGCCAGGGCTGGCGCGTCACAATGAGGGGGGCGCGCCGCCGCTCCTGTTCCGCCGTCGCGCGAGACAGGCCCCGGACCGGCAGCCTCTTCCCAATCCCGTTGCTGCCCACACCTGCGCGATGAAGCCGCCGCCCCGTGCGGCCAGGAGCGCCCGTGCCCGACCCCACCCGCCTGCTGATCGTGTTCTATTCCCGCACCGGCAGCACCGAGACCCTCGCCCTCGCCGCCGCCCAGGCCGCGCGCGACGCCGGCGCCGACGTGCGCCTGTGCCGCGTCCGCGAGGTCGTCGACCGCGAGGCCATGAGCCACAGCAAGGGCTGGGCCGAGAACGCCGACCGCCAGAACGCGCTGCACCCCGCGCCCGGGCACGAGGACGCGGAGTGGGCCGACGCCATCCTGTTCGGCACGCCCTGCTACTTCGGCAGCATGGCCACGGAGATGAAGGCGTTCCTCGACCGCCTCGGCCCGCAGTGGAAGAAGGGCGCGCTCGCCGGCAAGGTCGGCGGCGCCTTCGCGACGGCGTCCTGGCCCCACGGCGGCACCGAGGTCGTCACCCTCTCGCTCTACGCCCCCATGGCGCACCTCGGCATGGTCATCACCCCCACCGGCTACACCGACGAGGCCATGCTGGAGGCAGGTTCCCCCTACGGCGCCTCGGCCATCGTCGGCGAGGAGAACCGCCCGCCCCGCGACGAGGACCTCGACGCCGTCCGCCACCAGGCCCGCCGCATGGTCGCCATCGCCGGCGCCCTGGTCGCCGCGGGCGAGATGCCGAGCCGGCGCGACGAGAAGTAGGGCCAGCGGTCGTGATCGATAGCCTGCCGACGAAAGCAAGGCTGGGCTCCGCCCAGACCCGCAAAGGGCCGTGAGGCCCTTTGATCCCTCGACGAGAGAAGCTCAGGCGTAAGACCCGAGGTTCGCTTGCCTTATGGAGGCCGGTCCAAGGGCGGCTCGCCCCTGGCGGGTCCGGGCAGAGCCCGGCCTTGCTTGCTGAAGGCCGTCACCCCACCGGGTCGCCCGTCGCGGGGTCCGTGTCCAGCGACTGCGTCGTGAACCGCACGAACAGCGCCCCCGTCACCCCGTTGCTGCCGCGCAGGAACAGCGCCCCGTCGCCCCGCACCCGGTTGTCGCCGGCGAAGCTGCCCGCGTTGCCCTGCATCATGTGGATGTCGTGCACCCCCCGCTCCGGCGAGAACCCGAACGTCGCGTCCGCCCCGGCGTCCTGGAAGAACTCCCCGAACGCCAGCACCACAGACCCCGGGTCCGCCACCGCCTTCGCCACCTGCGCGTCCAGCAGCGGCCCCAGCGCCCCCGCCCCGCCCTCCGGCGGCGCCGGCACCATCTTCTCCAGCGCCACGAACCCGTCGCGCAGGTAGTCCAGCCCCTGCCCCGCCGGCCCCGTCGCCAGCGCCGTGAAGCCCGCCTTCCCCGCCGCCAGCGCGGGAAGGTCCGCCCGCGTCGCCTGCGCGAACGCCGGGTCGAACAGCGCCAGCACCTCGCTCCCGTCCACAGAACGCACGTTCACCGCGATCCGGTACTCGCCCCCGGCCGACACCAGGATCTCGTAGTGCGGCGACCCACCGCCGGACGCCCGCCCGCCCGCCACACGGCCGACCAGCACGCCGTAGGTCCGCACCGCCCCCTCCGGCTTCATCCGACGATGCACCATGGCCATCTCCCTCGCGAGCGCCCGCCCCGGCGCGGGCCGGAGCATCGCCCGGAACGGACGGGGCGCATGTGACACCCTCGTGTCGCATGGAGAGCGCGGCGAGGAAGCAAGGTTGAGGCTCTGCCTCAAACTCCGCCAGGGCGAGCCGCCCTGGACCGGCCTCCGGGTAGCGGAATATTTCCATGCCTGCCCCGGACACCCCATCTCGATCCGCGCCCGCAAGAACGTTTCATGTGAAACATCGCTCTGGTAGCTGCATGCGCGCCCCGGTGCGCCGGTCCAGGGGCGGCTCGCCCCTGGCAAGTCCGGGCAGCGTCCGGCCTTGCCGCCCTGCCCTCACCCCAGGTGTGCCAGCCCCCGGTATTCCACGCTCTGCATCTCTTCCAGCCGCGACGCCGTGCGCGTGAAGGCCTCGGCGCCCTCCCCGCGCTCGTACAGCGCGTCCGGCATCGCCGCCGCCGACGCCACCAGCTGCACCCGCCGCTCGTACAGCGCGTCCACCAGCGTGACGAACCGCCTGGCGCGGTCGAAGTTCTCCGGCCCGAGCCGCGGCACCGCGTCCAGCACCATCACCGGGAACCGCCTGGCGATCGCGAGGTAGTCGCCCGCGCCCAGCGCCGTGCCGCACAGCGCCTCGAACTCGCAGCGCACCACGCCGCCCGCCGCCACCGGCAGCCGCACCACGCGCCCGGCCACCGTGATCCGCGCCTCCTGCGCCGGCTCGCCCAGGCTGAGGGCCGCGAACGCCTCGTCCAGCGCCCGCTCCGCCCGCCCGTCCGCCGGCACGTGCCAGCTCGCCACCTCGCGCAGCCGCTGGCGCCGCCAGTCCCGCGCCCCGCCCAGCGTCACCACGTCGACGTGGCGCTTCAGCACGGCGATGAACGGCAGGAAGGCGTCGCGCCCCGGCCTGCCGCGGAACAGGTCGTCCGGGGCCACGTTCGACGTCGCGACCACCACGACGCCGCGCGCGAACAGCGCCTCGAACAGACGGCCCAGGATCATGGCGTCGGCGATGTCGGTGACCTGGAACTCGTCGAGGCAGAGCAGCGCCGCCTCCTGCGCGAGCTGGTCCGCGAGGTAGGGGACGGGGTCGGCCACGGGGGCCACCGCCTGCTTGCCCTGGTGGATGCGCGCGTGGGCTTCCTGCATGAACTCGTGGAAGTGCACCCGCCGCTTGCGCGCGACCGTCGCCGTCGAGAAGAACAGGTCCATCAGCATGGACTTGCCCCGCCCCACGTCGCCGACGAGGTAGAGCCCCCGCGTTGCCTCCGCCCGACGCGGCTTCAGCCGGGCCAGCCATCCCCGGGCTGCGGGCGCCTCGGCGAGCGTCGCCCACAGCCGATCGAGCCGCTCCACCGCCTCGGCCTGCGCCGGATCCGGAGAAAGCCTGCCGGCGGCGACCCTGGCGCCGTAGATCGATCGCGGCCCGCCAGCCTCGTCGCCAGGCTCGCGGATGGCGGCGGCCTCACCCATGCGCCGGGCTTTGCCACGGGCCGCCGAACGGGTACGGGGGCCCGGACTGGCGGCCGTCCGGGCCACCGGCCTGCCGATCTCGCCTGCCGCAGCGCGCCCATGGCCTCGCACCGGGCGAGCCGTTCCTGCTGCATCGCTCGTGGCCGTGGTCTTCGACATCCATGGGCGGCGCCTTAGCCGACCCTCCGGATTGCCGCAATCGGCCGCACCGTTGCACGCTGCAACGTCTCTCAACGAATCGAGAGCACCGTAACCCTCCCGGGTGCGCTATCTTCCTCCGGGTGACCGTCCGGAGGATGCTGGTGATGAAGACCGCCCTTGCCGCAGCTCTCCTGTCGGTGTGCGTCCCCTTTGCCGGTCATGCGGCAGGGCTGCGTCCGGGCCTGCCGCTGGCCCGGCAGGCCTCGGAGTGCGTCCGGCACGATTTCGTCCGGGTCGGCGGCGCCTCGGACGACCAGGGCGCTTCCCTGGGGTGTGCCCGGTTCCTGTCCACAAGCCGGGTCGTGCCAACCCGTCGTGTCCAGCACACCTGATCCGGCCCCAATCCGCCGGCACCGGGGCTGGGCGGTCGGCCACGCCGCCTGCAGGATGCTTGCCGGTCCGCGTGTCGCGGCGCTACCCATGCCATATCAGCAGCCATGGACACCATCGTGACATACGCGAACCAAGCCCAGGTGCTCCCGCACCAGACCGCCTTTGCACCAGGCAGCCTGCTGGACTACGCGGGCCTGGAAGCCACGCCCGTTTCGGCCGACCCCTTCCCGCACGTCGTCGTCGAGAACTTCGTCCCCCAGCCCGGTTTGTCCCAGGTGGTCTCCGACCTGCCCGACATGCAGCGCGGCGGTTCCTTCCCCACCGGCGGCCTGCGCCTTGGCCCGACCGGGCGCACCCTGATGGCGGAGCTGGAGGGCAGCCGGTTCCGCGACGCCGTCGCCGCCAAGTTCGGCCTGGACCTGGGCGATGCCCCCACCATGGTCACGCTGCGCGGCCAGTCCCGCGAGAAGGACGGCCGCATCCACTGCGATTCCACTGCCAAGCAGGTCACCGTGCTCCTCTACCTCAACCCGCAGCGGGAGTCCTGGGAGCGCCGCGAGGGCTGCCTGCGCCTGCTGCGCGACGGCACGGACCTGGAGAACTTCGCCGTCGAGGTGCCGCCCGTGAACGGCACGCTCCTCGTGTTCCCGAACGGGCCGCAGACCTGGCATGGCCATCGCCAGTTCGTCGGCCAGCGCTACGTCGTGCAGCTGAACTACATGACCAATGACGGCAAGGCGCGCTCCGAGCTGCGCCGGCACCGCATCTCCGCGTTCATGAAGCGCCTGACCCCCGCGGCCTGAGCGGGCGTCCGGATCGTCGGGGCGCGGTGTCGCCGCCGTGGGCCGCAGGCCGGGCAACCGGGTTGCTGCCACGTTCTGGCGGCGGGTTGCATCCCGGAGCCTCCCGCTGCGTTGAGGATGCCACGGGAAGGCGGGAGCGATCCGGCCGCACCGAGATCGACCGCGTCCGGCGGTCCCGACACAGGAGACGAGCATGGAAGAGAATCAGGCCGAGGGCATGCTGGACGACGTTACCGGCAAGGTGAAGGACGCCTACGGTGGCCTGACCGGCGACACCGCGACCCAGGCCAAGGGCAAGGCCCAGCAGGCTTCCGGGCAGGCGCAGCAGTACTACGGCGAGGCCATCGAGGCTACGCGCGACTTCGTTGCCGACCAGCCGGTGACAGGCCTGCTCGCCGCGGCCGGCCTGGGCCTCGTGCTCGGCTACATTCTCGGCCGTCGCTGATCCAAGGTCCCGCACGATCCTTCATCCGGACCGTGCGGGATGCGCCTTTTTCTTCGGGCGCATCCCTCCTGAACGAACGGTCATGACTTCCGCCGGACCCATGCTCGTAACCGCCAGTCGGCTCGGCTGGTCCGCGTGAAGCCGGGCGGCGCATCGGCCGGGTCACGAGACAGCCGTGCCAGCTACCATCATGGCGATCTGCGCGAGGCGCTGATCCGCAGTGCGCTCGACCTCATCGCGGCGCGTGGGCCGGCTGCACTCGCGTTCGCCGAGATCGCCAGGGCGGTCGGGGTCAGTCCGGCAGCGCCATACCGCCATTTCCGCGACCGCAATGCCCTGATCGCGGAGATCGCCCGTCGCGGCTTCGAGCGGTTCGCCCTGGAGCTGGAGGCCGGCTGGAACCTGGGCCGGCCCGACCCGATCCGCGCCATGGAGGCGTGCGGGCGCGCCTACCTCGGCTTCGCGCGTCGGGAACCCGCGTGGTACGCGGCCATGTTCTCGCCCGGTTTCCCCCTGGAGGAGGACCCAGCCCTGCTGCTGGCGTCCGAGCGGGCGTTCGCCGTCGTTCGCCGTGCTGCGGAGCTGGCATGCGGGGGACTTCCCGGCCGGCCGCCGCCGCTGATGGTGGCGCTGCACGTGTGGTCGCTGGCCCATGGCATCGCCTCGCTGTTCGTCGGCGGTCCGGACGGCACCAGACGGAAGCTGCCGATGCCGGCGGAACAGCTGCTGGAGGCAGGCCTGCTGATCTACCTGCAGTCCCTCTCGCCTCGCACCTGATCCCGTCCGCCGCACGCATCGACGTCGCGGCACAGGCCATGCTCTTGAAACACCCGCTACGACCATCCTTCTATGTAAATGTGCTTAACATTCACGGGAGATGGTCGTGATCGCGGCAAAGATCGACGAGTACGGCAGGGGAGCCTGGATCGCGGCCATTGTCCTCGCTTTCTGGACATTCTGGCCGGCCGGGCTGGCGCTGCTCATGTTCCTGGCCTTCAGCGGCCGTATGCGTTCGTGGCGTTCCGACGCGCGCGGCACATGGAGCAATCCTCGCGCCCGTGCCTGGCGCGCGCGTGTCCGCACGGCCGCTCCCAGCGGCAACCGCGCCTTCGACGAGTATCGCGACGACACCATCAGCCGTCTCGAGGAGGAGCAGCGCGAGTTCATGGATTACCTGGAGCGGCTGCGCCAGGCACGCGACCGCGCCGAGTTCGACCAGTTCATGGCCGACCGCCGGCAGCCGCAGGGCGGGCCGATCTCTCCCGTTCCCGGCGAAGGCTGAGCTGGCATGCCGACCGGAACGGGCCTGACCCCCGTTCCGGCCGGCCGAGCCGCCTGCAGGTGACAGGCTGCAGGCGTCGCTCTCGCCCTGCACCGTGGCCGCTTTGTCGGGACTCTCTTCTCGCGACGGCGCAGACGGTGACGCCTGGATCGATGCTCACGCTTCCTTAGCTTTCCGACGCCAGTATCCGGCTTGCCAGGGTTCCATTCGGCGATCCCGGTCCGGCGTCGAAGGCAAAGAGCATGCGAGGTCTTCTGTCGTCCGTCTTTCGCTTGCGGGATGACGAACGTGGCGTCACGGCGCTCGAATACGGAATGATCGGCATCCTCATCGCCGTTGCCATCGCCGGCGCGGTGACGCGGCTCGGCACCGGGGCGCTTTCGCTCTGGAACACCGTCGTCGGCATGAAGTACTGAGCTGCAGCTGTCCGACCTGTGTCGTCGTGTCGGGACGATCAGGCACGACCGCGGGTCACGCGGCATCCCTCGGTCCTGTCCCGGCGTCTTGCCTTGCGGGCGGCTCCACGGCAGGGATGACCCGTGAAGATCCTCGAGGTCGCCAACGTCGATTTCTCCCTGCGCCACTTCGTGCTGCCGCTCATGCTCGGCCTGCGCGCCCGTGGCCACGAGGTGATCGGCGCCTGCGCGGACGGGAACCTGCTCCATGAAGTGCGCGCGGCCGGCTTCCGCGTCGTGGCCGTGCCGATGGCCCGTTCCCTGTCCCCAGGAGCGCAGGTCAGGGCATTTCGCGCCCTGCTCGCCCTGATCCGCGCCGAGCGCCCGGACCTCGTGCACGCCCACATGCCGATCAGCGGGTTCCTCGCCCGCGCCGCTGCCCGCACGGCCGGCGTGCCGCATGTCGCCTACACATGCCACGGTTTCCTGTTCAACCAGCCCGGGCCCCTGCCGCGTCGCGCCGCCGCGCTGGCCATGGAGTGGGTGGGCGGCCGCCTGACCGACCTCACCATGACCGTCTCCGGCGAGGAGGCCGCCGATGCCCGGCGTCTCGGCATCTCGCGTGCGCCCCACGCCATCGGCAACGGCCGCGACCCCGCCCGCTTCCGTCCGGACCCGGAGGCGCGACGCCGCGTGCGCGAAGCACTTGGCACCCCTGCCGGGCGCGTCGTCGTGATCGTCGTCTCCCGCCTGGTGCGCCACAAGGGTCACCCGGAGCTCCTGGCCGCCATGGACTCCGTGGACGCGGAGCTGTGGGTCGTGGGCGAGCGCCTGCCGTCCGACCACGGGGCCGACCCGGAGGACGCATTCGCCGCCGCCCAGGCTCGCCTCGGCCCGCGCCTGCGCCGTCTCGGGGCGCGCACCGACGTCGCGGAGCTGCTCGCTGCCGCCGACATCTTCGCCCTGCCAAGCCACTTCGAGGGGCTGCCCATGTCGGTGATCGAGGCGATGCTGTGCGGCCTGCCCGTGGTCTCCACCGCCATCCGCGGCCCGCGCGAGCAGGTTCTCGACGACGTCACCGGCCTGCTGGTGCCGCCGCGCGAGGTGGCGCCGCTCGCCCGCGCCCTGCAGTCCCTCGCAGGCGATCCGGCCGCGCGCCGGCGCATGGGCGAGGCCGGCCGCGCCCGCGCCGTCGCGCTCTACGACGAGGCAATGGTGGTGGCGCGCACGGTCGCCCTGCTCGAAGGGTGTGGGCGCTGATATCGGCGTCCCCGTCCCGCAGGACGGCGCTGAGCGCGGTGCACGCCCCTTCCGTCCGCCCCCGGCACGGCGCTAGCGTCGCGCGAACGGGAGAACGCGATGCGACGACGGATGGGTTCCTGGCTGGCCGGCCTGCTGCTGGGCACGTGCATGGCTACGGCGATCGCGGAGCCACTGCCGGTCGGCGAGGGTGACGTCGACGTCGCCGACTTCGCCTTCAGCAGCGGCGAGCACCTGCCGCTCCGCCTGCACTACGTCACCGTCGGCACGCCGCACCGCGACGCCGCCGGTCACATCGACAACGCCGTGCTGCTGCTGCACGGCACCACCGGCAACGCGCGCAACTTCCTGCAGCCCAGCCTCGCCGACAACCTGTTCGGCGCGGGGCAGCCGCTCGACGCCGCCCGCGTCTACTCGGTGCTGGCCGACGGCATCGGCGCGGGCGGCTCCACCAAGCCGTCCGACGGGCTGCGCGGCCGCTTCCCGCACTACGGCTATGGCGATCAGGTCGAGGCGCAGCACGCCATGCTCGACGGGATGGGCATCACCCATCTCAAGCTGGTGAGCGGCATCTCGCAGGGCGGCATGCAGACCTGGCTGTGGGGCGAGCGCTACCCCGACATGATGGACGCCCTGGCACCCGTCGCCTCGATGCCGATGCAGATCAGCGGGCGCAACCTGCTGTGGCGCCTGATCGCCATCCACGCCATTGAGGACGACCCCGGCTACCACGGCGGCGAATACGATCCCGCGCATCCTCCGACGCAGTGGACGAAGCTCGCGGCCCCCCTGTTCGCGATCATGGTGGGCAACGCCGACCGTCTGCAGACCACCGGCTCGGACCGGGAGAAGACGATCGCCCAGTACGACTCGCTGATCGCGCGCTACCAGGGTCGCGACGCCAACGACACGCTCTACGACTACCGCAGCTCCGCCGACTACGACCCCGCCCCGGACGTCGGCAGGATCCGGGCGCCGCTGCTGGCGATCAACTTCGCCGACGACCTGGTCAACCCGGACACCCTGCCGCAGCCGCGCCAGGTCGTGGAGCACCTGCCGCACGGCCGCTTCGTGCTGCTCGACAGCGGCGGCAAGGGCTACGGCCACGCCGCGATCTTCCAGGCGGAGGCGTGGACCAACACGCTGGGCGACTTTCTCGACGGGCTGCCGAGCTGGAAGCAGGCGGCGCACTGAGGCGAAGCAAGGTTGAGGCTCCGCCTCAAACTCCGCCAAAGGCTGCGCCCTTGGAACGCATCCCTTAAGGGAGGCCAGTCCAGGGCGGCTCGCCCTGGCGGGTCCGGGCAGAGCCCGGCCTTGCTTCCTGGCGCTTGCGCGTGCCCCCGCCGCACGGCTATGCGCCCGCCATGACAGACATCGTTGCGATCCGACGCGCCCTGCTCTCCGTGTCCGACAAGACCGGCCTCGTGGCCCTGGCGCAGGTCCTCGCCGGTGCCGGGGTCGAGCTGCTCTCGACCGGCGGCACGGCGCGCACGCTGCGCGAGGCCGGCATCCCCGTGGTCGAGGTCTCGGACCACACCGGCGTGCCGGAGATGCTCGACGGGCGGGTGAAGACCCTGGTGCCGCAGATCCACGGCGGCATCCTGGCGCGGCGCGACGACGCCTCGCACATGGCGCAGCTCGCCGAGCACGCCATCGCGCCGATCGACCTGGTGGTGGTCAGCCTCTACCCGTTCGAGACGACCGTGGCCTCGGGCGCCGGCTTCGACGACTGCGTGGAGCAGATCGACATCGGCGGGCCCGCGTTGATCCGCGCGGCGGCGAAGAACCACGCCCACGTCGTGGTGCTCACGGAGCCGGCACAGTACGCGGCGCTGGGCGAGGCGCTCGGGCAGGGCGGCACCACCCTGGCGCTGCGGCGCGAGATGGCGGCGCAGGCGTACGCCCGCACGGCCGCCTACGACGCGGCGATCGCGGCCTGGTTCGCGGAGCAGGCCGGCACGCTGTTCCCCGCGCGTCTGACGGTCGCGGCCACGCTCGCCCAGCCGATGCGCTACGGCGAGAATCCCCACCAGCAGGCGGCGTTCTACAGCCTTGATGGCTCGGGGCCGGCGCGGCCGGGGGTGGCCACGGCGCGCCAAGTGCAGGGCAAGGCGCTCAGCTACAACAACCTCAACGACACCGACGCCGCCTTCGAGTGCGTGGCCGAGTTCGACGGTCCGGCCGTGGTCATCGTCAAGCACGCGAACCCGTGCGGCGTGGCGGTGGCCTCCAGCCTGCCACAGGCCTGGGACCTCGCGCTGCGCTGCGACCCGTCCTCGGCATTCGGCGGCATCGTGGCGCTCAACCGCACGCTCGACGAGGAGACGGCGGCACGCATCGCCTCGATCTTCACCGAGGTGATCGTGGCGCCAGACGCCAGCGAGGCCGCGCTGGCGGTGCTGTCGCGCAAGAAGGCGCTGCGGCTGCTGCTGACCGGGGCCATGCCCGACCCTGCGGCGCAGCAGCCCGGACCCGCGGGCCTGATGCTGCGCAGCCTGGCCGGCGGGCTGCTGGTGCAGACGCGCGACGCGGGGCGGGTCGAGGAGGCGGGGCTGTGCGCCGTGACCCGGCGCGCGCCGGATGCGGCCGAGCTGGCCGACCTGCTGTTCGCGTTCCGCGTCTGCAAGCACGTCAAGTCCAACGCCATCGTCTACGCCCGCGGCGGTGCCACGGTCGGTGTCGGCGCCGGCCAGATGAGCCGCGTCGACTCCGCGCGCGTCGCCGTCCTGAAGGGCGAGGCGGCGGCGCGGGCGGCCGGACTGCCCGAGCGCCTGACCCAGGGCTCGGTGGTGGCGTCGGACGCGTTCTTCCCGTTCGCGGACGGGCTGCAGGCCGCGGTCGACGCCGGCGCCACCGCGGTGATCCAGCCGGGCGGCTCCGTGCGCGACGCCGAGGTGATCGCGGCGGCCGACGCGGCGGGGCTGGCGATGGTGTTCACGGGGATGCGCCACTTCCGCCACTGAGGCCGGCGGGCCCCCGCAGTTGCTGGCCATTACTTCGTGAAGCCGCGAACGCATCTGAGAAGCATTCTCAGATCCTTGCTTCTGCTTGCAAAACGCGTGGAATTTGCCAGATTAGCCTCATGCGCAACTTCACAGACCTGACCGAACGCGAGATCCTCGCCCTTGCCATCTGCAGCGAGGAGGAGGACGGCCGCATCTATGCCGACTTCGCCGAGAACCTGCGGCGCGACTATCCCGACAGCGCGGGGATGTTCGACGACATGGCCGCCGAGGAGGGCCAGCACCGCCGCCAGCTGCTCGACCTGTACATCACCCGTTTCGGCGACCACATCCCGCTGGTGCGCCGCCAGGACGTGCGCGGCTTCGTGCAACGCCGGCCGGTCACGCATTTCCGTCCGCTCGGCATCGACGCCGTGCGCAGGCAGGCCCGGGAGATGGAGTTCTCCGCCGCGCGCTTCTACCGCCAGGCGGCGGAGCTGAGCACGGACGCGTCCATCCGCCGGCTGCTGGGCGACCTCGCCGAGGCGGAGGCCTCGCACGAGCACATGGCCGGGATCATCGAGCAGAAGCATCTCGACGAGGGCAGGCGCGAGGCGGAGGACGACCAGGGCCGGCGCCGCTTCGTGCTGCAGATCGTGCAGCCGGCGCTGGTCGGGCTGATGGACGGCTCGGTGTCCACGCTGGCACCGGTGTTCGCCGCGGCGTTTGCCACGCACCTGCCATGGAACGCGTTCCTGGTCGGCTTGGCAGCCTCGCTCGGCGCCGGCATCTCGATGGGCTTCGCGGAGGCGCTGTCCGACGACGGCAAGCTGTCCGGCCGCGGCGCGCCGCTGCTGCGCGGCCTGATCTGCGGGCTGATGACCACGCTCGGCGGCATCGGCCACACCCTGCCGTTCCTCATCCGCGACTTCCGCACCGCGCTTGCGGTCGCGATGGTGGTCGTGGTGGTCGAGCTGGCGGCGATCTCATGGATACGCTGGCGCTACATGGACACGCCCTGGGTGTCGGCGACGTTCCAGGTGATGTTCGGCGGCGCGCTGGTGTTCGCGACGGGCGTGGTGATCGGCGTCAGCTGAGGCCGAGGCTCCGCCCTGGATCGCCGGAGGCAGGCACCCCTGGAAGGAGCTGCATGCTCTCGTCGAGGTTTTCGGGCGCGGGGCGGGAGCGGCGCCTGGCGGGAAACTCCGGCACTCCCGGGATGGTTCTAGGGGGCCACAGCAGGAGCCCGCCATGACGCCCTTCCGCGTGGACTGGACCGCCGCAGCCGTCGAACCCGTGCTGGAGCGTGTCCGCGCCTATCGTTTCCCGCCGGTGCCGGACGACGAGGGCTGGCGCTATGGCTGCGACGCCGGCTTCCTCCGTGGCCTCTGCGCCTACTGGGCGGACGGCTACGACTGGCGAGCGGCGATAGAGCGGCTGAACCGCTTTCCGCAGTTCCTGGCCACGGTGGACGGTGTCGAGCTCCACTTCGTGCACATCGTCGGGGAGGCCGAGGGCAGGCGTCCGCTTCTGCTCACGCACGGCTGGCCGGGGTCGTTCCGCGAGTTCTGGAAGGTCGCCGAGGCGCTCGCCTTCCCCTCACGCCACGGCGGCAATGCCGAGGACGCGTTCGACCTGGTGATCCCGTCCCTGCCCAACTTCGGCTTCTCCGCCCACCCCGCGCGCACGATCGATCCGCGCCGCAGCGCCCACCTGCTCGACGGCCTGATGACCGGGGTGCTGGGCTATCCGCGCTACCTCGCGCATGGCGGCGACTGGGGGGCGCTGGTGACCGCGCTGATCGGGCTCCATCACGCGGATCGTGTCAGCGCGATCCACCTGACCATGCTGTTCCCCAGGCCGGCGGCGGCGCCGGAGACGCTCGACGAGTTGCTCTGGGCCTCGGCGATGCAGGGGATCGAGCAGTCCATGGGCGGCTACCGCCACCTCCAGGGCAGCCGGCCGCAGAGCCTGTCCTGGGCGGTCGGCGACAGTCCCGTGGCGCAGGCCGCGTGGATCGTGGAGCGCTACCACGACTGGTCCGACCTGACAGAGCGCCCATTCGAGCAGGTGTTCAGCCGCGAGGAGCTGCTCGACACCGTCATGATCTACGTGATGACCGGCGCTTTCCACTCCTCCATCCGGTTCTATGCGGCGGCGATGGAGGCGGGGCTGCGCACTCTGCCGCCCGGCCGGCGCGTGGAGGTTCCGACAGCGTTTGCCCGGTTCCCGGACCCGTTGCACCCCTGGCCGCCACGGAGCTACGCGGAGAAGGGCTTCAGCGTTTCGCGCTGGACGGCAATGGCGCACGGCGGGCACTTCGCCGCCCTGGAGAGCCCCGAACTCCTGGTGCAGGACCTTCGCGAGTGGGCCCGGGCCGTCTGACGCCGACGCATGGGGCTTGCACACCTGGTGAACCGGGCTGGACGTGCTCCGGGAAGGAAGGCCGGGCTCTGCCCGGACCTGCCAAAGGCCTAAGACCTTTGGAAACCCATTACTTAAGTCAGGGATTCCAAAGGCGAGCCTTTGGCGGAGTTTGAGGCAGAGCCTCAACCTTGCCTGCTTGTCCTACGGCACGGACACGGAGGCTCAGGCCTCGGTCTGCTCCGGCAGCATGCGGTTCAGCGAGCCGTCGCGGCGCACCACGACGTTCCAGGCTGCGCCGAGCAGATGCAGGGCGACCGCGACGTAGATGAACCACTGCCCGACGACGTGGACGGTGATGGCGTTCTGCGCGAGTTCCTTGGACTGCGGCAGGTTGGGAAGGTCGAACAGCCAGAAGTAGTGGATGGTGTGGCCCGCCGCGGCCGAGGACAGGTAGCCGCTGATCGGCATGACGAGCAGGATCGCGTACAGCACCCAGTGATTCACGCGGGCGAGCAGCTTCTCCCAAAGCGGCATGCGAGGCGGCAGCGGCGGGGCGGGGTGCGACGCCCGCCAGGCCAGGCGGACCGCGACCAGCGCCAGGATGGTCATGCCGATGGACTTGTGCAGCGTGAGCCAGAACCCTGCGCCGGGGTCGCCGTCCGCACGCACGACGAGGGTCCAGGCGATGACCACCTGGGCGATGAACAGCACGGCGACGATCCAGTGCAGCGCCTGCGCCGTCGCGGTGTAGCGGCCGCCGGGGGGCGGAAAGCGGTCTGTGAGCGTGGTTGGTCGCAGCCCGATCCGTCGTGCCATGTCTGCCATTGCGTGCCGCGTCCCCGCCGTTTCTGCGCCGCACTCTCGCGTCCCCGCCTCCGGTCGTCCACCGATAATCCCGCGCCCTCTCCGCCGTGCCGTGGCCCGCGGCGGACCGCCGGCGACTGACGGCCGGCGGTCGATGGCGCGTGCACGGCGGCGTGGGCGGGGAACGAAACTTGGCCTTTCTTTCCGCCTCGCCGGCGTGCTAGGCAGCACTCATAAACATATCCTTATGTTTGCCGCAGCGCAGGAGCCGACATGCCCGACACCAACGTCACCTCGGACCACGACTACAAGGTCGCCGACATCTCCCTGGCCGCGTGGGGCCGCAAGGAGATCCTGATGGCCGAGGACGAGATGCCCGGCCTGATGGCGCTGCGCGAGGAGTACGGCGAGAGCAAGCCGCTGGCCGGCGCGCGCATCGCGGGCTGCCTGCACATGACCATCCAGACCGCCGTGCTGATCGAGACCCTGACCGCGCTGGGCGCCACGGTGCGCTGGTCGTCGTGCAACATCTTCTCGACGCAGGACCACGCCGCGGCCGGCGTCGCCGCCGCGGGCACCCCGGTGTTCGCGTGGAAGGGCCTGTCCGAGGAGGAGTTCTGGTGGTGCATCGAGCAGACGGTGCGCGGCCCGGACGGCTGGACGCCGAACATGATCCTCGATGACGGCGGCGACCTGACCGTGCTGATGCACGACAAGTACCCCGAGATGCTGGCCGACGTGCGCGGCATCTCCGAGGAGACCACCACCGGCGTGCATCGTCTGTGGGACATGGCCAAGGCGGGGACGCTCAAGGTCCCGGCGATCAACGTCAACGACAGCGTGACCAAGTCCAAGTTCGACAACCTCTACGGCTGCCGCGAGAGCCTGGTCGACGCGATCCGCCGCGGCACCGACGTGATGATGGCCGGCAAGGTCGCCGTGGTCGCCGGCTTCGGCGACGTGGGCAAGGGCTCGGCCGCCTCGCTGAAGAACGGCGGCTGCCGCGTGCTGGTGACCGAGGCCGACCCGATCTGCGCGCTGCAGGCGGCGATGGAGGGCTACGAGGTCGTCACCATGGAGGACGCGGCGCCGCGCGGCGACATCTTCGTCACCGCGACCGGCAACGTCGACGTGATCACCATCGACCACATGCGCGCGATGAAGAACCGCGCCATCGTGTGCAACATCGGCCACTTCGACAGCGAGATCCAGATCGAGGCGCTGCGCAACTACACCTGGGAGAACGTCAAGCCGCAGGTCGACGAGGTTGTGTTCCCCGACAAGAAGCGCCTGATCGTGCTCTCCGAGGGCCGTCTGGTGAACCTGGGCAACGCCACCGGCCATCCGTCCTTCGTGATGTCGGCGTCCTTCACCAACCAGACGCTGGCGCAGATCGAGCTGTGGACCGCGCCGGCCGGCAAGTACGGCACGGGCGAGGTCTACACCCTGCCGAAGTCGCTCGACGAGAAGGTCGCAGCGCTGCATCTCGCCAAGGTCGGCGCGAAGCTGACGAAGCTGACTGCGGCGCAGGCGGCCTATATCGGCCTGCCCGGGTCGAACGGGCCGTTCAAGCACGACCTCTACCGCTACTGAGAAGGCGCGGCCTGGGTCGGGGCAGACCAGCCCCGACCCAGGCCCCCTGGCTGCTGCCCCGTGACGGCGATGGTTCCGGCGTCTTCCGCCACCGATGTTCACGAAATTTTCGCCTGTTCGTGCAACCAAGCGCTGCCAGATAGGCTTTCGTTGGGTCGCAGGAGAGCGTGATGAGTGCCGCCACCACCCCGGTCATGACTGCCGCCTTGCGGCAGGCCCTGGACCAGGTCAGCGATCCGCCTTTCGTCGCCGACCTGATGGTCCTCGAGGCGTGGGAGCGCGACCCGAAATGGGGAAGCGGCCTCGCGCTGCGTGTCGGGCAGATCAGGCGCGCGAACCCGGAGCTCGCCGCGGCGATCCGTGCGGAGGTCGCACGGCGCTGAGCAGGCTGCCGGGACGCGGCTCGCGCGCCCTAGGCTACATGGTGGCCTCGGACAGGTTCACCGCGGCGGCCCTGCCGTTCTGCTGCTGCTCCACCTCGAAGCCGACCTTCTGGCCCTCGTTGAGGGCGCCCAGCCCGGCCTTCTGCACGGCGCTGATGTGCACGAAGACATCCTTGCCGCCGGTATCGGGTGCGATGAAACCGTATCCCTTGGTGGGGTTGAACCACTTCACTGTCCCGTTGGACATGACCATGCCTTCCGTGCGGAGGCAGCCGCGTCGGAACCGGCTGCCATGTTGAACGTCAGGCCCGAAACCCGGGCCCTCTCCCATGCGCAACCGGTCTCGTTGATGCCGCCGGTCTTGCGCCGCCGGACGATAGCGGCGCGATACGCAACCTGCAATGAATCTTGGCTGGTCGGGCGGTCACGTGCACAGGCCGGCAGCGCCTGATATCCAGGAGCCGGACGCGCATGGGCGAGGTCCGGGTGGCCTGCATCACCGGCCGGGGCGGTTGGCGGTGAACCGACGCGGGGCCATGGCATCCGGAACCCTCGGGGCCGGGGATGCGGCATAGATCACGCGATCCCGGGACCGGCCTGCCGCCGGCGGGGCCGTGGAAACCATCGGCTGGGAGGGCGTGCGACATGCTGAACTGGTTTCTTGGCTTCCTGTGCGTGGCAGCCTGGTTCGGCTCCTTCGGCTGGTACTTCCAGGGCGACGTGCGGGCGTGGCTGCACAAGCGCTACTGGTGGCAGCGCACGCTGCGGATGTTCAGGAAGTAGCGGTCCTGGCGGCCTGGCGTGACGTGCACCGTTGGTGGCCTCGTGGAGCCGGAGGCGGGGCGAGCGGAACCGATGCGTTTGCACAACAGCATCGTTGACGCGTGGCAGCGGGAATGCGAGGTCGGGCGTCAGGTGGCGTGCGATGTGCATGAGAGCACCGGAAGCGGAACGGGACAGGCTGGTCCCGCGTCCGGCCAGGACAGGAAGGAACCCGGGGTATGCAGATCCGCATCGGCTACGAGCTGACATTCGACTG
>JBPBQS010000323.1:0-27152 GCA_050920955.1 Janthinobacterium lividum
GGGTATGGGCCGGGGTACGGCGGGTACGGCGTGCGGGTGGTCGCGCCGCCGTACGCCTACGCTTATGCCGTGCCGCGGCCGGTGGTCATCGTCGCGCCGCCCGTCGTGTACGCGCCGCCGGTGGTGGTGGCGGAGCAGCGGTTCGCGCGCCCTGTCGTGCGGCGCGTGCGGCACAGGGTCGTGCACCACGCCGCAGCGCCCTGCCCGTGCGTGTGCCCCCTGCCGGCGGCGGGCGTGCCGGCGCCGCTGGCGGGCGGGCTGCCCGGCGGGGCGTAGGGCGGCCTCGACGGCGCAGCGCTTCCGGCGCATGGAGAGCCCAGGCGCAACGAGCAACGGAGCGGTATGGCGATGAGCGGAATTCTCGGTGGGATCCTGAACAGCCTCATGGGCGGGGCGGCGGGCGCGGCCGGCGGCGCCGGCGCGGGCGCCATGGGCGGCGTGCTGCAGCAGATCGTCGCCAGCCAGGGCGGGATCGGCGGCATCGTGCAGAAGTTCCAGCAGGGCGGCATGGGCGACCATGTGCAGTCCTGGGTCGGCAACGGCTCCAACCTGCCGGTCAGCGGCGACCAGGTCGGGCAGGTGTTCGGCTCGCAGCAGGTGCAGAGCTGGGCGCAGAGCGCTGGCGTGCCGGTCGCCTCGTTCCTGCCGATGCTCGCGCAGATCCTGCCGCACGCGGTGGACCAGGCCACGCCGGGCGGCCAGACGCCGGGGCCCGACGACACCAGCAACCCGTTCGCCGAGGCCTGAGGCCGGGCGCGCCCCTTTCGCGGGGCGTGTCCGCGGGCCGGCGGGTCCGGGCGGTGTCCGGCCCGGCTGCCACCCTCGGTTGTTGGCAGGGGGCGGCAAACGCGATATCCCGGCAGTCCCGGCCCCTTGTGGCGCCCCCGGCCTGGAGTTCTGCGCGGACATGGTCTTCGGGAAAGCCTTCGCCCCGTCCTCGCTCCTGGGGCGGCTGTTCGTGTCGCTGACGGACGCGCCGGCGACGGTGCTCGTGTTCGACGGCGACAGCATCTCGATCGGGCTCGGGGCCCAGCCCGGCCTCACGCTGGCCGAGCAGGTCGTGGCGCTGCTGCCGCCGGGCGTCACCAGCCACGTGGTCGGCGCCGGCGGCCGCCCGGTGAAGGACTGCCTGTCGCTGTTCGACGCCGACGTGCGGCCGCTATACGACCCGCGGGCGCGGCACAACGTCATCTTCTTCCACGCCGGCGACAACGACATCACGCAGGGCAGCACCGGGCGCCAGGCGTACGCGGCGCTGACGGCCTACGTCGCGCGCGCCCATGCGCAGGGGTGGAAGGTCGTGCTGTCCACGGAGATGCAGCGCTACGACCTGCCCGAGGCGATGCGGGCGGAGCTGGACACGTTCAACGCGCTGATGCTCGCCAACGCCGCGGGCGCGGACGGGGTCGCGGACTTCGGCGGCGACGCGACCATGGGCGGCGTGGAGAACCGGCGCGACCGCAGGTACTACACGATCGACGGCGTGCACCCGGCCGACGCCGGCTACGCGATCCTGGCGGGGCTGGCGGCCAAGGCGCTGCTGCCGTGCCTGAACGCGGGGCCACGGTGAGGCGGGCGGCGCTGGGCGGGTGGCGGCGATGAGCCTGGCGAAGCTCGCGCGGTTCGCGGTCGAGGAGGGCAGCGAGGACGGACTCGCGCTGCTCGGCGAGGGGTGGTGCGCGCCGGAGGGGACCTTCGTGTGGGCCTCGGGCGAGACCAGCACGCTGAGCGTGCCGGTCGGCGGGGGCCACGCCGCCTACGTCCTGGTCCTGGGCATGGGGCCGGTGCCGCGCCGGCGGCAGAGGATCACCGTGTGGTCGGACGGGCACCTGCTGGGCATGGTCCTGGTGCGCGGGGCGATGGAGGTCACGCTGCACGTGCCGGCGGCGCTGGTCGTGGACGGGCTGCTGGCGCTGACGATCGTGCACAGGGACTGCATGCGGCCCTCCGACCTCGACGGCGGTGACGACCACCGCGTCATCTCGGTGTGGCTGCGCGACGTCGCGGTCTACGGCACGCCGCTGGTGCCGCCGATGGCCCTCGATGCGGGCGCGCGCGAGACGCCGCGCCAGCTCGTGTCGCAGTTCCAGAGCGTCGGCGACAACTGCGAGTTCGGCGTGGTGCAGCGCCAGTGCGGCGCCGAGCCGCTGAACCTGCTGCGCTTCGCCTCCACCGACATCGCCCACCTGCTGCGCGGCCTGGCGACGCAGTTCGCAGGCCTCGACGAGCCGGAGAACGTCACCTACCGCCTCGGCGGGGAGCGCGGCGCGTTCCGCGAGTACGTGATGTGGCAGACCACGTACGACCTCGTGTACCACACCTACAAGTACCAGGACGACACGGACGCGGACACGCTGCTCGCGGCGGAGCGGCAGAAGCTCGGGCTGCAGCTGCGCATGTTCCTCGAGGACCTCGAGGACGCGGAGAAGATCCTCGTCATCAAGCGCAACGACCCGCTGGCGCTCGGCGAGGTGCTGCCGGTGCTGCGCGGGCTGCGGGCGTACGGGGACAACACCCTGCTCTACGTCGTGCCCGCCGGGTCGGAGCACCTGCCGGGCTCGGTCGAGTGGAAGGCGCCGGGACTGCTCTGCGGCTACATGGACCGCTTCGCGCCCTACGAGGACGCGCACGACACGTCCATGCAGTGCTGGCTGTCGATCTGCCGCAACGCGCTGGGGCTGTGGCGTAGCAAGTAAGGCCAGAGGCTCTGCCTCTGGACTCCGCCAAAGGCTGCGCCCTTGGAACGCGCTACTTAAGTAAGGGGATCAAAGGGTCCTCGGACCCTTTGCGGGTTTGGGCAGAGCCCATGCTTGCTGTCAGGACGCCCGCCTCGGTGACGATCGCGTCGAGCGGCATGTCGTGGGGGCCTGTCGGGATCGAGGCGACCTGCTGGCGGGCGTAGGCAAACCCGATGGCGCGGCAGCCGGGCAGGCCCGCGAGGGTGCGGTCGTAGTAGCCGCCGCCGTAGCCCAGGCGCATCAGCCGGTCGTCGAAGGCCAGGAGCGGGACCAGCAGCAGCTGCGGGTCGGCGGCTTCGGCGTCGGGGTGGGAGGTGCCGAAGCGGCCGGGGACCATGGGCGTGTCGGGGGTCCAGCGGCGGAACACGAGCGGCGTGCCGCGCGGCGTGGTCTCGGGAAGGAGCACGGCCTGGCCGCGGGCGTGGAGGGCTGCGAGCAGCGGGCGCAGGTCCAGCTCGCCCGGCAGCGGCCAGGTGCCGGAGACGGCGAGGCCCGGGGGGATGAGCGCGAGCAGGCGCTCGCACACCACGCGGTCGGCGGCGGCGTCGCCCTCGCCGCGGGCGAGGCGCGCGGCGTCGCGGGCGGCGCGTTTGGCCGCGACGAGCTCGGGGGGATCGGAGTGCGGAACCGCCATGGCCGTTGGCGTGCTTACCCTACCAGAGCCTGCTGAGGCAGGTGGGCACCAGATACCATGACCAAGATCATGACAGCGCCAGCGCCCTGGTAGATGCTTATCGGCCCTGGGGTTAGATAGCCTGACGAACCGGGCAGTCCCGCCACCCACATCTAGGAGTGCTCGAGGCTGGATGCAATCTCTTCCGCACGATCGGCGAGGCGGCGCAGGCGCTCGGCGGCCTCGGGGTCGGGCGCGGGGGCCTGCGGCTCGGCGGGCGGGGGCGCGGGGGCGGCCTCGGGGCGGCTGGCGAGGTCGTGCAGCTCGTCGGCCATGAGCAGCGAGGCGAGCACCAGCAGGCGCGCCTCGCCGGTCGGGCCGCCGAGCGACTTGATGGAGGTGATGCGGCGCTCGACCTGCTCGACCATGGACAGCAGGTGCGCCTCCTGCCCGTCCTCGCAGCCGACCGCGTAGGCGTAGCCGTTGATCCTGACCGTGACCTGCGCCATCGGAGCTCCTCAGTTCACGCGGGGTGCGACGGCGCGTCGGGCGGGGCGGCGTCCTCGCCCAGCACGTCGCGCAGCTCGGCGATCAGGCCGTCCAGGCGCGCCCCGATCTGGGCGACGTCGACGGCGGGGGACACGGGCGGCGCGGCCTGGTCCGGGGGGGTGGGGTCGGGCGGCGCGGCGGGGCTTGGCGTGGCTCGGCCGAGCGCGCTGACGATCCGCTCCAGCGCCGCTTCCAGCCGGGCGGCGTCCCCCACGTGTGCCGAATCCGACAAGGCCCCTCCGAGCGTCACTCTTGAACACAAAGCCCGCACCGGCTTGAAGGTCAAGCGTGAACCAGACCCCCCGTCCCTGTCCGCACACGCCTGCGTGCGCTGCCCCCCGGGCCGGGTTTCGCGGACTGCCGGCGGTGGTCGTGCACGGCGCGGGCGACGTCGCAGCGGCCCTGTCGCACGGGCGCGGCGTCACGCTGCTGTCGGCGCCGGGGGCCGCGCTGTTCGCGGGCGCGGGATGGTGGCGCGCGCTGGTCGCCGACGCGCGCGCGGGGTGGCCGGGGGCGGCGTTCGACGACGTGCTGGACTGCGGCGACGCGCCGGGGCGGGCGCTGGAGGCGCTGCGGATCGGGCAGCGCGCGGTGGTGCTCGACCCGGGGTGCGCGGCGTGGGGCGCGGTCGCGGCGCTGGCCGCGCACGAGGGCGCGGTGGTGCTGGGGCGCAGGCCGGAGTCGCTGGATCTCGCGGCGCGGGGGGCGGGGCGGCGGCTCGGGGCGTGGCTCGGGGGGTAGGAAGGCCAGGGCCCTGCCCCGGGCCCGCCAGGGGCGGAGGTGGCCAAAGGTTCCAACGATCCGCTTGGATCGTTGGAAGGGCCGCCGGAGGGGGCGCCCCTGGACCGGCACATGGAAAAGCGTCGTGAAGTGACATCGGCGCGCGGAAAGGCTACGTCCGCGGCGTTGTCCGCGCGGTTCCGGCCGCGTCCCGCCACCGGCGCGGCTTGTCCCGCGCCCGCATCGCCGGCGCGGCTCGGCCGCGCCGCATCCAAGGAGCACCGGCCGTGCAGATCACCCCGAAGGTCAGGACCATTCTCGGCTGGTACGAGAGCGACAACCCCGGCACCAAGACGAACCTCGCCCGCATCCTGATGCACGGCAAGCTGGGCGGCACCGGCAAGATGGTGATCCTGCCCGTCGACCAGGGCTTCGAGCACGGCCCCGCCCGGTCCTTCGCGCCGAACCCCGCCGGCTACGACCCGCACTACCACTTCCAGCTCGCGATCGAGGCGGGGCTGAATGCCTACGCCGCGCCGCTGGGCATGCTCGAGGCCGGGGCCGCGACCTTCGCGTCGGAGATCCCCACGATCCTGAAGCTGAACTCGTCGAACTCGCTGGCCACCGAGAAGGACCAGGCGGTCACGGGGTCGATCTCGGACGCGCTGCGCCTGGGCTGCTCGGCGATCGGGTTCACGATCTATCCGGGCAGCGAGTACGCCTTCGCCCAGATGGAGGAGCTGCGCGAGCTCGCCGAGGAGGCCAAGACCGTGGGCCTCGCCGTCGTCGTGTGGAGCTACCCGCGCGGCCCGGAGATCGACAAGGCCGGCGAGACCGCGTTCGACATCTGCGCCTACGCCGCGCACATGGCAGCACTCATGGGCGCGCACATCATCAAGGTGAAGCCGCCGTCCGAGGTGCTCTACCTCCCGTCGGCGAAGAAGGTCTACGAGGCCCAGCACATCGACGCCTCCACCATGGCCAAGCGCATCGAGCACGTCGTGCAGTGCTGCTTCGGCGGCAAGCGCATCGTCATCTTCTCGGGCGGCGACAACAGCGAGACCGGCGCCTTCCTCAAGATCATCCAGTCGCTCGCCGACGGCGGCGCGTTCGGGTCGATCGTGGGGCGCAACTCGTTCCAGCGCTCCAAGGAGGACGCGCTCGCGCTGCTCGGCGCGATCACGGACATCTACGCGGCGGCGAAGTAAGGAAGGCCAGAGGCTCTGCCTCTGGACTCCGCCAAAGGCTCGCCTTTGGAAACCAATACTTAAGCAAGGCCGGTCCAGGGGCGCTGCCCCTGGCGGGTCCAGGGCAGGGCCCTGGCCTTCTCTTCTCGCGGATTCAACGATGCCCGACACGCGCCTCTACCTGATCACGCCGCCGCTGCTGCCGGCCGGGTTCCCGGACCTGCTGGGGGCGGCGCTGGACGCGGGCGACGTGGCGGCGGTGCAGCTTCGGCTCAAGGACGTGTCCAACGACACGCTGCGGCGCACGATCGAGCTGCTCCTGCCGGTGACCCAGGCGCGCGACGTGGCCTTGCTGCTCAACGACAAGCCGGAGATGGCGGTCGCCTGCGGCTGCGACGGCGCGCACGTCGGGCGCGACGACACCGACGTGGCGGACGCACGGCGCATCCTCGGGGACCTGCAGCTCGGGGTGTCGTGCTACGACAGCCGCGACCTGGCGATGCAGGCGGGCGAGGCGGGCGCCGACTACGTGGCATTCGGGGCGTTCTTCCCGAGCAGCACCAAGGACACGGAGATCCGCGCGGACGTCGCGCTGCTGTCGTGGTGGACGGAGCTGATGGAGGTGCCGTGCGTGGGCATCGGGGGCATCACGGCGGAGAACTGCGCGCCGCTGGTGCAGGCGGGGGCGGACTTCCTCGCGGTGATCAACGCTGTGTGGGGGCACCCGGGCGGGGCAGCGGCGGGCGTGAAGGCGATGTGCGCGGCGATCGGGGCGGCGAAGTAGGCAAGGTTGAGGCTCTGCCTCAAACTCCGCCAAAGGCTGCGCCTTTGGAATGCGCTACTTAAGTAAAGGGATCAAAGGGTCCTCGGACCCTTTGCGGGTTTGGGCAGAGCCCATGCTTGCTTCCTGCGACACCCGCGTCATGAGGGCGGCCGCGCGGATCACGCCGGGCCACGCGGCGCAGGCGGCGACGAGGGCGCCCTGCCCTGCCCCGCTGCGGCCCAGCGCGGAGAGGGCCCGGGCGGCGCGCATGGGTCGGGCAGCGTCGGCGCGCAGGCGGCGGGCGTGGTCGTCGGCGGTGCCGTCGGCGAGGATGGTGCGGGCGGCGAGGCGGGCGCCGTGCAGGGCGATGGCCATGCCGTCGCCGGTGAAGGACGGGATCACGCAGGCCTGGTCGCCGACGCGGAACAGGCCGCCGGCCGGGCCGCGGTGGACGAAGCCGTAGGGGACGCCGGCGATGGTCAGCGGGCGCTCCAGCAGCGGGGTCGCGCCGGCGAGGCGGGCGCGGAGGTGGGGGCTCTCGGCGCACAGGGCGTCGAGCACGGCGTCCCAGCGGCCGGCGGCGGCGTCGAGGCGGGCCTGCGAGACCAGGAGGCAGAGGTTGGCGGCGCCGTGCTCAACGAGCTGCAGGCCGCCGTAGGTGCCGCCGCCGGCGTCGCGGAACAGCAGGACCTCGACGTGGCCGGAGAGGGCGGCGGCCTGCGCGGGGGCGAGGCGCCAGTAGGTCTTGAAGCCGACGAGGGGGGGCGCGGCGCGGGGCGGGGCGCGGCGGTGGGCGCGCAGGTCGTGCTTGCCGGTGGCGAGGAGCACGGCGTCGGCGGGGAGCGTGGTGCCGTCGTCGAGGTCGAGCGCGTCGGGGCGCAGGGCGCGGACGGTGCGGCCGCGCAGGAGGGTGGCGCCGGCGGATGCGGCGAGGGACTGCAGCGCGGCGTCGAGCGTGCGGCGGGTCAGGCTGGCGGCGGTGAAGGGCAGCGCGGCCTCGACAACGCGGGGGCCGCGGACCAGGCGCATGCGGGCGATGGGGTGGGCGCCGAGGGCGGCGAGGTCGAGGCCGAGGGCGTGGAGGTCGGCGACGGCCTCGGGGCTGATGAACTCGCCGCAGACCTTGTGGGCGGGGGCACGGTCGCGCTCGACCAGGGTGACGGCGCGGCCGGCGCGGGCGAGGAGGATGGCGGCGGCGCTGCCCGCGGGGCCGGCGCCGGCGATGGCGACAGAAGCGGGGGCGACCGAGGCGGGGGCGGTCAACGCAGGCGCGCCACGCACAGGCGCCAGGGGGCGACGCGGCGGACCTCGGCGTCGGGGGTGCCGGCGGCGGCGAGGAGGCGGGTCCAGTCGGCGGGGACGAAGGCGCGGGTGATGGAGACGGGGCCGTCGTGCTGCACGAAGCGGTGCCAGCGCATCGTGCGGGAGAGGATGCGGAAGCCCTCGTAGGGCAGGCGGTGGCGGTGCAGGTCGTTGACGAACCAGCCGAGGCGGGCGGTGCGCTCCATCCATTGGACGAAGCGCACGACGTCGGCGTCGGGGAGGTGGTGGGTGAAGAGGGAGGAGACGACGTAGTCCGGGCGGGGGTCGGGGGCCGCGTCGAACACGTCGCCGGTGCGGTAGTCGATGCGCATGGCGGCGGGGGTGGCGGCGCGGGCGGCGGTGGCGCTGTGGGGGTTGAGGTCGATGCCGGAGAGCGTGGCGGGCAGGCCCCGGCGGTCGCACCAGCGGCGGATTGCGCGGGTCATGTCGCCGTGGCCGTAGGCGACGTCGAGCACGCTGATGCCCGCCGGGCCCGGGGGGTGGGCGCGGGTGGCGCGGGCCAGGAAGGCGAGCGTGGGGCGGTGGGCGAGGGTGACGCGGTTCACCGTGGCCAGGTCGGCGAGGCAGCGGCGGAAGTCCTCCGCGGCCACGGGCTCGGTGTCCATCAGCTCGGTGGCGGGGGAGCGGGCGCGGAAGTCGGGCGTGGCGGTCACTCCGGGTGGCGAAGGAAGGAAGCATGGGCTCTGCCCAAACCCGCAAAGGGTCCGAGGACCCTTTGATCCCTTTACTTAGGGAAGGCGATCCAAGGGCCCAGCCCTTGGCGGAGTTTGAGGCAGAGCCTCAACCTTGCTTGCCTCCTTCCCGCGCGTGGTAGCGTCGGGCGCGATGCGATCCAGGGCCGCCGTTTTCCGTCTTCCGGGCCTGCTGCTGGCGGTGCTGGCGCTGGCGTGCCAGCTCGCGGCGGGTGCGCTGGCGCCGGTGGACGCGGCGGCGGAGCGGCAGGTCTCGGAGCTGGCCGCGGCGATGGGGCAGTGCCGCGGCGCGGCACCCGGCGAGCACGGGCGGCAGCGGCGGGCGCCGGACTGCGCGCTGGCGGTGGCGGAGGTGGCGCTGCCGGCGTTCGTGGCGCCGGTCTCGCCGGTGGTGCCGGAGCCGGCGGGGGCGGTCGCGGTGCGCAGGGCGTCGGTGGTCTCGGCGCGGGCGCCGCCGTCGCACGGCTCGCACGCCGGGTTGCCCAGGGGGCCGCCGGCGCTGGCCTGAGTGCGCGGTTTCGCGGGCGCGGCGCGTGGTCGCCGCGGCCTTCCCGACACGTTGGGCTGCAGGACGGACTTCTCATGGCGAAGAGATTCAGGGCGGCCGCGCTCGTCGCGGCGGCGGGGTGCGGCGCGCACGCGGCGTCGGCGCATGTCGTGGTGGGGACGCGGGTGTTCCCGGTGACGCTGACCATCGACGACCCGGGGGTGGCGGACGAGGTGACGCTGCCGGCGATCACCTACAGCCGGAGCGGCGCTGGGGGCGACAGCGGGCCGGGGCACGAGGTCGACCTCGGGTTCGAGTACGACAAGAGGATCACGCCGACGACCGCGCTGATCCTGAACGGCGGCTACGACGTGCAGCAGGCGAACGGGGCGAAGACGCGCACCGGGTTCGAGAACCTGTACGTCACGGGCAAGTGGCAGGCGTGGACGGTGCCGGCGCACGAGTTCGTCGTGTCGCTCGGCGTGGTGCGCGAGATCGGCGGCACGGGGACGGCGCACACGGGAGGCGACCGCTACGGGTCGACGTCGCCGACGGGGTATTTCGGCAAGGGGCTGGGGGACCTGCCGATCGGGCTGCTGCGGCCGGTCGCGGTGACGGGGGAGCTGAGCTACACGGTCGCGGACCGCGAGCTGAAGCCGCGCGCGGTGGCGGGCGCGTCGGCGTCGAGCCCGTTCGACACGGGGATCGCGGCACAGCTCAACAACGCGAACAACAACGCCTGGTCGGGGGGCGTCTCGCTCCAGTACAGCGTGCCGTACCTGCAGTCCCAGGTCAGGGACGTCGGGCTGCGCGGCGTGCTCGGGGGGCTGATCCCGGTCGTCGAGCTGACCTGGTCGTCGCCGGCGTCGTCGCCGAGCACGCAGGGCACGACGTGGACCGCGGCGCCGGGGCTGATCTACATGGCTGGCTGGGGGGAGCTGGGGGTCGAGGCGCTCGTCCCGCTCGACCGGGCGGCGGGGACCACGGTGGGGGCGGTCGGGCTGGTGCACGTCTTCCTCGACGACCTGCTGCCGCACTCGCTCGGCCGGCCGATCTTCCAGTGAACACGCAAGGAGCCATCATGCGGCACATCCTCACGACGATCGCGGCGGCCGGGCTCGTGCTGTGCGCGGGGCGGGCGTCGGCGCACGCGTTCCTTCTCTCGGCGGCGCCGGCGGTGGGCGGCGTGGTGCATGCGGCGCCGAAGGAGGTCGCGCTCGGGTTCAGCGAGTCCGTGGAGCCGCGGTTCAGCACGATCGCGGTGCAGGACGCGTCGGGGGCGTCGGTCACGGCGGGGGCGGCGCATCTCGCGGGCGGCGCCACGGAGCTGGCGGTGGGGCTCAAGGCGCTGCGGCCGGGCGTGTACACCGTGGTGTGGCACGCGGTGTCGACGGACACGCACAGGACGGAGGGGCGGTTCGGCTTCACCGTCGCGCCGTAGGGGCCGGGCGCGTGGGGCTGGGGGCGCTGGCGCCGGAGGGGGGGATGGCGCTGGCGGCGGCGCGGGCGGTGGCGGTGGCGGGGCTGCTGTCGGTGTTCGGCACGCTGCTGTTCGGCGTGGCCGTGGCGCCGCGGGCGTTCGCGGGGATGCCCGGGGCGGCCGACGCGGTGGGGCTGCGGCTGGCGCGGCTGTGCCGGCTGGGGCTGGGGGTGCAGCTCGCGGGGACGCTGGCGTGGCTGGTGCTGCAGTCGGCGGACATGGCGGGGGCCGTGGGCGCGGGGGCGGCGCTGGCGGCGGTGCCGGTGGTGCTGGCGGACACGGCGTTCGGGCACCTGGTGGCGGGGCAGCTCGCGGGGGTCGGCGTCGTGGCGCTCGCGGCGGGGGGGCGGGGCGGCGGCAGGGCCTGGCGGCAGCGGGCGGCGTGCGGGCTGGCGGGGGTCGCGGTGGCGATGCAGGCGGGGCACGGGCACGCGGCGGCGATGCAGGCGGGGTCGGGCGTGCTGATGGTCGCGGGCGTGGTGCATCTGCTGGCGGCGGGGGCGTGGCTCGGGGGGCTGGCGCCGCTGCTGGTGGCGGTGAGGGTGGCGCCGGCCAGGGGGGGTGCGATGGCGGCGCGGTGGTTCACGCCGCTGGGCAAGCTGTGCGTCGCGGCGGTGGCGGCGAGCGCCGCCGTGCAGGGGTGGGTGCTGGTCGGCAGCGTGCCGGGGCTGGTGGGCACGGGCTACGGGTGGATGGTGCTCGTGAAGCTGGCGCTGCTCGGGGTGCTGCTGGGTTTCGCGTGGGCCAACCGTTACCGGTTCGCCCCTGCCCTGCTGCGCGGCGACGGGGCGGGGGCGCGGGGCGTGCTGGTGCGCAGCCTCGGGGTGCAGGCGGGGTTCGGGGCGGCGGTGCTGCTGGCGGCGGCGGTGCTGGCGAGCCTGCCGCCGTCGATGCACGTGGCCCCGGTGTGGCCGTTCGCGTGGCAGCCGAGCCTGGACGCGGTGCGCGAGGACGACGGGCTGCGCGACGAGGTCGTGGGCGCGGGGCTGGCGCTGCTCGGCGCGGCGGTGCTCGTCGGCGGGGCGGTGGCGCTGCGCGGCGTGGCGCGGTGGGGGGCGCTGGCGGTGGCGGGGGGGATCGCGGTGCTGGCCGTGCCGCACCTGGACCTGCTGTTCGTGCCGGCGTTCCCCACGAGTTTCCAGCGCTCGCCCACGGGGTTCGCGGCGCGCTCGATCGCGGAAGGGGCGGCGCTGTATCCGGGGCGGTGCGCGGGGTGCCACGGGGCGGAGGGGCATGGCGACGGGCCGGAGGCGGCGGGGCTGGCCGTGCCGCCGGCGGACCTGACGGCGGGGCATCTGTGGATGCATACGGACGGGGCGCTGTTCTGGTGGCTGTCGCACGGGATCGAGGGGCCGGAGGGGGGGATGGCGATGCCGGGCTTCGCGTCGGTGCTGTCGGCCGACGAGCGCTGGGCGCTGATCGACTACGTGCGGGCGCACAACGCGGGGCTCGTCGTGCGCGAGGCGGGCGTTTGGTCGCCGCCACTGCGCGCGCCGGGGTTCGCGTTGGTCTGCGAGGACGCGGGGCGTCGGTCGCTCGCGGATTTGCGGGGCGGGTTCGTGCGCGTCGTGCTCGGGGCGGGGGCGGCGGTGCCGGGGGTGGTCACGGTGCTGGCGACGGCGGACCCGGCGGCGCGGCCGGGGCCCGGGGTGTGCGTCGCGGCCGATGCGTCGGTGGCGGAGGCCTACGGGGTCGTGTCGGGGGGGGGCGCGCAGGTTCTGGTGGACGGGGCGGGGTGGCTGCGCGCAGTGCAGGGCGCGGGCGGGGGCTGGGACGATCCGGCGCGGCTGGCGGCCACGATCCGGCAGCTGGCCGCGTCGCCGGTCGGCGCGGGGGAGGACGGAGGTGCGCAGATGCGGATGTAGGCCCGAGGCCCCTGCCCCGCTGCGCGCGCGGGCGGCGCCGTTCGCGGCGGTGGCGGGGCTGCTGGGGCTGGCGGGGGTGCTGCTGGCGCTGTCGGGGGGGCCGGGGGCGCGCAGGGTCGCGGGGATCGGCGGGCCGTTCGCGCTGGCATCCTCGGACGGGGGGGTCGTCACCGAGCGCAGCTTCGCCGGGCGGTTCCGGCTGGTGTACTTCGGCTACAGCGCGTGCCGCGACGTTTGCCCGGTCACGCTCGCGGAGGTGGGGCGCGCGATGGATGCGCTGGGGGAGCGGGCGGCGCGCGTGCAGCCGCTGTTCATCACGGTGGACCCCGGGCACGACACGCCCGAGGTGCTGCGCGCCTACCTCGCCGGGT
The DNA here is from genome assembly GCA_050920955.1 of Janthinobacterium lividum. GTDB lineage: Bacteria > Pseudomonadota > Alphaproteobacteria > Acetobacterales > Acetobacteraceae > CAXSEF01. The sequence continues at coordinate 12,789 of JBPBQS010000323.1, forward strand.
TCACGCCGCGCCTGGTGGGGCTGACGGGGACGTCGCGCCAGATCCGGGACGTGGAGCGGGCGTTCCGGATGGGCAGCACCGTGCACCCGGACGGGGCGCGGTACGCGGTCGAGCACGACTCGGTGCTCTACCTGCTCGGGCCGGACGGGCGGTACCTCGCGCCGATCCGGGCGGACGGGACAGGGGCGGAGATCGCGGCGCAGATCGCGCGGCACCTGTCGTAAGAAAGGTCGGGCTCTGCCCGAACCCGCAAAGGGTCCGAGGACCCTTTTATCCCATTACTTAAGTAAAGCCATCCAAGGGGCTTCCCTTGGCGGAGTTTGAGGCAGCGCCTCAACCTTGCTTCCTGTCAGGCCGCGTGGAACCGGAAGCTTTCGGCGACCATGCCCGGCCCGAACGCCAGGGCGAGGCCGCGCGTGCCCGGCGGCGGGGCCTCGCGCAGGATGCGGTCGAGGACGAAGAGCACGGTGGCGGAGCTCATGTTGCCGAAGTCGTGCAGCACCGAGCGGGAGTGGCGCAGGGCGTCGGGGGGGAGCGCCAGGCCCTGCTCGACGGCGTCGAGGATGGTGCGGCCGCCGGCGTGGACCGCCCACAGGCCGTAGTCCGGGGCCGGGGTGTTGCGCAGCAGGGTCGCGGGGTCGTCGCGCAGGACGGCGGCGATGCGGCCGGGGACGCGGCCGGAGAGGTGCATGCGGAAGCCGGTGTCGCCGACGTGCCAGGTGATGAAGCCCTCGGTGTCGGGGATCACGGCGTTGCGGAAGTCGTCGAGTGCCAGGCCGTGCGGGTCGGCGGTGACGAGGGCGGCGGCGGCGCCGTCGGCGAAGAGGAGGAAGGAGAGGATCTCCTCCAGGGCGGCGGATTCCTGGAGGTGGAGGGAGGACAGCTCGCAGCACACCACGAGGACGCGGGCGCCGGGCTCGGAGCGGACGATGTGGCGGGCGGCGCGCAGGGCGGGGACGGCGGCGGCGCAGCCCATGAAGCCGACGAGGGTGCGCTCCACGTCGGGGCGCAGGCCGAGGCGGCGGGCGATCTGCAGGTCCAGGCCGGGGGCGGAGAAGCCGGTGCAGGAGGCGACGACGAGGTGCGTGACCTCGTGGGGGTCGAGTTCCAGGCGGGCGATGGCGTCGCAGGCGAGGGCGGGGGCGGCCTCCTCGTAGAGGCGCATGCGGGCGGCGGTGGAGGGGAAGGCGCCGCGGCGGTAGAAGCCGGAGGTGTCGACCTCGCCCCGGTTGACGCGGCCGGCCTGGAGCACGGCGTGGCGGTGGGCGATGCCGGAGCGCTCGGCCATGCGCTCGAAGACGGTGCGGGCGCGCTCGTCGGGCAGCAGCGTGCGGGCCAGGGCGACGAAGGCCTCGTGCACGTCGTGGGGGGGCACGGCGGTCGCGATGCGGTTGATGTGGGCGGTCACGCGGGGGGTGCCTCCTTCGGGGGCCGGGAAGGAAGGCCAGAGGCGCTGCCTCTGGACTCCGCCAAAGGCTGCGCCCTTGGAACGCATCCCTTGAGTGAGGCCGGTCCAGGGCGGCTTGCCCTGGCGGGTCCAGGGCAGGGCCCTTGCCTTGCTACGCCTTCCGCAGCGCCAGCACGGCGTTCAGGCCGCCGAACGCGAAGGAGTTGCTGAGCGCGAGGCGCGCGTGCGTGGGCCGGGCGCCGTCGGGGATGCAGTCGACGGGGCACTCCGGGTCGGGCTCGCGGAAGTTCGCGGTCGGCGGCAGGAGGCCGTCGCGCAGCGCGAGGAGGGTGGCGACGGCCTCGATGCCGCCGCCGGCGCACAGGGTGTGGCCGATCATGGACTTGGTCGACGAGACCGGCAGGTGCGGCAGGCGTGCGCCGAAGACGAGGCGCAGGGCCTCGGACTCGGTGAGGTCGTTGAGGCGCGTGCCGGTGCCGTGGGCGTTGACGTAGCCGACGGCCTCGGCGTCCTCGCCGGCGTCGGCCAGGGCGGCCTGCATGGCGCGGGCGGCGCCGCCCGCGTCCGGCGCGGTGAGGTCGGCGGCGTCGGCGCTCATGCCGACGCCCGCGATCTCGCCGTGGATGCGCGCGCCGCGGGCGACGGCGTCGTCCCAGGGCTCGAGGACGAGCATGCCGGCGCCCTCGCCGAGCACCAGGCCGGGGCGGTTGCGCGAGAACGGGCGGCAGACGTCGGGGCTGAGTACGCGCAGCGCCTCCCAGGCGCGCAGCACGCCCGGGACCAGGGGGGCGTCGCTGCCGCCGGTCACGGCGAGGTCGAGCACGCCGTTGGCGACCGCGTGGAAGGCCTGGCCGATGGCGTGGGCGGCGGAGGCGCAGGCGGAGGCGACGGCGTAGGTCATGCCGCGCAGGCCGAGCTCGGCGGAGACCTGGCTGGCGGACGCGCTGGGCATGAGGCGGGGCACGGTGAAGGGGTGCACGCGGTCGCTGCCGGCGCCGTAGAACTGGGCGTAGGCGGCGTCCATGGTGACCTGGCCGACGGGGCCGCCGAGGATCGCGCCGGCGCGGTCCGAGCGCGGGCCGGGGGGGAGCACGGACAGGCCCGCGTCGGCCATGGCCTCGCGGGCGGCGACGACGGCGAACTGGGCGGAGCGGTCGAGCACGTTGACGCGCTTGTGGGGGAAGTGCGCGAGGGGGTCGAAGCCCTGCACCTCGCCGGCGGTGCGGCTGCCGATGCGGGCGGTGTCGACGGTACGGATCGGGCCGGTGCCGCAGCGCCCGGCGAGCAGGGCGGGCCAGGCGGCGGCCACGTCGGCGCCGTTGGCGCAGATCATCCCCAGGCCGGTGACCGCGACGCGCCTGCGGCTCATGCGGCGGTGCTCATGCGGCGGTGTCGGGCCCGGCGTCGGGGGCCGGGGCGGGCGCCGAGGACGGGGGGCCGCCGCGCTCCAGGGTGGCGAGGACGTGGTCGAGGAGCTGGCCGACGGTGGTGAACTCCGAGCCGGCGCGGTCGGGGACCACGGGGATCTGCACGTCGAAGCGCTCCTCGATGGCGAAGATGGCCTGGACGATGTCGAGGGACGCGATGTCGAGCGAGTCGAGCGTCGCGTCGGGCCGCAGACGCTCCGGGGCCACGCCGACCTCGCGCGAGAAGATGGCGAGGATCTCCGCCTGGCGGGGGTCGGCGGCGTTCGCGAAGCCTGGGACGGACATCTCGGTGCTCCGGGAGGTCGCCGGGGGACGGCGACGCGGATGGATCAGGCGGAATGGCACGCGCACGCGGCGGGGTCCAGCGTCCGCGCCATGAGGGCCATGGCCGTGTGGCTTTCCTGCGGCGGAGGAAGCAAGCAGTTCTTTCCTGAAAGAAAGAACCAAAGAACTTTTGCCCATGGGGCCTGTGCCGGCCGGGCGGCGCAGGTGCCATGTGGCAAAGTCTTTTTGCTTCTTTTTCTTCAGAAAAAGAAGGCCTTGCTTGCGTCCTGACTCAGGAGCCGACGAGGCCGCGGGCGAAGTCGGCGGCCTCGAAGGGGCGCAGGTCGGCGACCTGCTCGCCCACGCCGACGGCGTGCACGGGGAGGCCGAACTCCTCGGCGAGCGCCACGACGATGCCGCCGCGGGCGCTGCCGTCGAGCTTGGTGACGACCAGGCCGGTGACGTCGACCATCTCCTTGAAGACGCGGACCTGCTGGACGGCGTTCTGGCCGGTTGTGGCGTCGAGCACGAGGAGGACGGAGTGCGGCGCGGTGGCGTCCTGCTTGCGCAGGACGCGGATCATCTTCTGCAGCTCGGCCATCAGCTCGGAGCGGTTGTGCAGGCGGCCGGCGGTGTCGATCAGGAGCACGTCGGCGCCCTGGGCCTGGGCGCGCTTCAGGGCCTCGAAGGCGACGCCGGCGGCGTCGGTGTTGGGGGGGCCGGAGACGACCTCGGTGTTCGTGCGCTTGCCCCAGACCTGGAGCTGCTCGACGGCGGCGGCGCGGAAGGTGTCGCCGGCGCACAGCACGGCGGTCAGGCCCTGGTCGCGGTACTGCTGCGCCATCTTGCCGAGCGTCGTGGTCTTGCCGTTGCCGTTGACGCCCACGCAGAGGACGACGTGGGGGCGCTTCGTGCGGTCCAGCTCGAGGGGGCGGGCGACGGGGGCGAGGATGGCGGCGATCTCGTCGGCGAGGGACTGCTTGATCTCCTCGGTGGTGATCTCGCTGCCGAAACGGGCGGAGCGGAAGGCGGCGATCACGCGGCCGGCGGCGGCGGGGCCGAGGTCGGCGCCGATCAGCAGCTCCTCGAGCTGCTCCAGGCCGGCGTCGTCGAGCTTGCGCTTGTCGAACACCGCGGTGATGCCGCCGCCGAGCTTCTCCGTGGTGCGCGACAGGCCGGCCTTGAGGCGGTTGAGGAAGCCGAGCGCCATCAGACCGGCTCCGCCTGGAGGCCGGCGGCGTCGGCGGCGGTGACGCGGGCGCGCAGCACGAGGCCGGTGCGGGCGGCGGCGGGGTCGGGGGGCTGGGCGAGGCGGACGGGGGCGAAATGCTCGGAGTGGCCGCGGGTCTCGGTCTCGGCGAGGACGGCGACCTCGCGGCCGAGGAGGCCGGCGTGGAAGGCGGCCGCGTGGCGCTCGCCGGCAGAGCGCAGGCGGGCGGCGCGCTCGCGGCGCAGGGGGACGGGGACGGCGGGCATGCGGGCGGCGGGCGTGCCGGGGCGCTCGCTGTAGGGGAAGACGTGGACGTAGGGGATGGCGTGCTCGTCCACGAAGGCGAGGGTGTCGTCGAACAGGGCGTCGTCCTCGGTGGGGAAGCCGGCGATCAGGTCGGCGCCGACCGCGAGGCCGGGGCGCAGGCGGCGGGCGCGCTCGATCACGGCGCCGGCCTCGGCGCGGGAGTGGCGGCGGCGCATGCGCTTGAGCACCAGGTCGGAGGCGGCCTGCAGCGACAGGTGGAGGTGGGGCATCAGGCGGGGCTCCTCGGCGATCAGGCGCCACAGGTCGTCGTCGATCGCGGCCGGGTCCAGCGAGGACAGGCGCAGGCGCTCCAGCTCCGGCACCAGCGCAAGCAGGCGGCGCGCCATCTGGCCGAGCGAGGGCGCGCCGGGCAGGTCGGGGCCGTAGGAGGTGATGTCCACGCCGGTCAGCACGACCTCGCGGTAGCCGGACGCGACGAGGGTGCGGACCTGCTCGACGATGCGGCCGATCGCGACGGAGCGGTTCGGCCCCCTGCCCTGCGGGATGATGCAGAAGGTGCAGTGGTGGTCGCAGCCCTGCTGCACCTGCACGAAGGCGCGCGCGCGGCCGGCGAAGCCGGTCACGAGGTGCGACGCGGTCTCGCGCACGGCGGCGATGTCGGCGACGCCGCCGGGTGCGTCCTCCGTCCAGCTCTCGGGGCGCAGCTTCTCGATGTTGCCGAGCACGCGGGTCACGCCCGGGAGCGAGGACCAGGCGTCGGGCGCGATCTGCGCCGCGCAGCCGGTCACGACGATGCGCGCGTCGGGGCGCTCGCGGTGGGCGCGGCGGATGGCCTGGCGGGCCTGGCGCTCGGCCTCCGTCGTCACCGCGCAGGTGTTGACGATGATCGTGTCGGAGAGACCCGCGGCGTGGGCGCGCATCACCTCGCTCTCGTAGGTGTTCAGGCGGCAGCCGAAGGTCAGGAGGTCGGCCATCAGGAGGCGGCCACAGCAAGCAAGGCCGGGCTCTGCCCGGACCCGGCAAGGACCAGGGGTCCTTGCATCCCCATCCCGAAGGAAGCCAGGTCGATCTCGCCCGTGAAGGACGTGGCGACGGGGCCGGTCATCCACACGCGGTCGTCGTCGCGCCACTCGATCTCCAGCGTGCCGCCGTCCATCAGCACCTCGGCGCGCCGGCCGCACAGGCCTCGGCGCGCGGCGTTGACCAGCGCCGCGCAGGCGCCCGAGCCGCACGCCAGCGTCAGGCCGGCGCCGCGCTCCCACACCCGCAGGCGGATGCGGTCGGGCGCCAGGACGTGCGCGAAGCCGATGTTGGCGCGCTCGGGGAACAGCGGCGCGCGCTCCAGGGCCGCGCCGTGGGTCGCCACCGCGTCCACGTCGGGGAGGAAGAAGGTCGCGTGCGGGTTGCCCATGGACAGCGCCGACGGGTTGCCGGGCAGCGGCAGGTGCAGCGTGTCGACCTCGCGCGCCAGCGGCACGTCGCGCCAGCCGAGGCGGGGCGCGCCCATGTCGACGCGCACGCGGCCGTCGGGGAGGCGCTCGGAAGCCAGGATGCCGGAGACGGTGTGCACGGTGACGCTGTCCAGGCCGGTCTCGGCGGCGACGAGGGAGGCGACGCAGCGCGTGGCGTTGCCGCAGGCGCCGGCCTCGGAGCCGTCGGGGTTGCGGATGCGCATGAACACGGCGGCCGCGTCGCCCGCGACGGGGGTCAGGGTGACGAGCTGGTCGCAGCCGATGCCGAGGCGGCGGTCGCACAGCGCGGCGGCCTGCGCGGGCGTCAGGTCGAGCGGGTGGGCGCGCTCGTCGAGGACCACGAAGTCGTTGCCGCAGCCGTGCATCTTGGTGAAGGGGACGCGCATGGGGCCTTACTAGGGGCCGCGAGGAAGGGCAGGCAAGGCTGGGAGGCGAGCCGCCCCCCAGACCCCGGCGCATGGAGGAGGTGTTGCGGGGCGGCGGTCAGGGACGCGGGGTGATCAGCCGGACGAGCGGGGTGTAGGGCGGCAGCAGGCGGTCTGCGGTGTAGAGCCACAGACCGTGGGCGATCGCCTGGGCCACGAGGAGGCGGTCGAACGGGTCCCTGTGGTGGTCGGGCAGGCTCGCGACGCGGGCGGCGTCGGCCGCGTTCACGGCGAGTTCCGCGAAGCCGGCATTCACCGCACCGGCGGTGACCGCAACCGGGTCGAAGCGGAAGTCGGGGCGATTCAGGGCAGCCTTGATCGCGATTTCCCAGATGCTGGCGGCGCTGAAGAGGACGTCGTTGGCGGGGTCCTCGATCACGTCGACCAGGTCGGGGGCGAGCCTTTCCGGCTCGGCCAGCGCCCACAGCAGGAGATGGGTGTCGAGCAGGAGGCGCATCAGGGGCCTTCGAAGCGGGCGAGCACCTCGTCGGGCAAGGGTGCGTCGAAGTCGGGCGGCACGCGCAGGGTGCCGCGCAGCGCGCCCAGCACGCGGCGCGGCCTGTGTCGCGGGTCGGCGAAGGGCACCAGCCTGGCCACGGGCTGGCCGGCGCGGGTGATGACGATCTCGTTGCCTGCGGCGGCCTCTGCGACCAGGCGCGCGAGCTGGGGTCCGGCGGCGTCGAGGTTGATGGTTTCCATGGCGTTCCCGTCCGGGCCGGAGGCTGGAACAGGTGGCACCTGGGGGGCGGGAAACTCAAGGCCAAGGACAGGCTCCCCGGACCCCGGCGCATGGAAGGAAGCCTTGTCACGCCGGTCCAGGGGCGGCTCGCCCCTGGCGGGTCCGGGCAGAGCCCGGCCTTGCTTGCTGCGCTTCGCGTGGGTTATACCGCGCGCCTGTCTGCGCGCCGGGCCTGGAATGGGCATGCCCGGCCGCGACGCCTGCGCTTCGCAGGGCCCGCACAGAGGAGTCTCAAATGCCCAAGATGAAGACGAAGTCGTCGGTCAAGAAGCGGTTCAAGATCACCGCGACCGGCAAGGTCCTGGCCGGGCCCGGCAACAAGCGCCACGGCCTGATCAACCGCCCGCAGAAGATGAAGCGCACGAACCGCGGCTCCCAGACGCTGACCGAGATGGACGGCAAGACGGTGAAGCAGTGGGCGCCCTACGGGCTGCGGTGAGGAAGTAGAGAATGGCACGCGTCAAACGGGGCACTACGACCCACGCCCGTCACAAGAAGGTCCTCAAGCAGTCCAAGGGCTTCGTCGGCCGCTCGTCGACGAACTACCGGATCGCGATCGAGCGGCTCGAGAAGTCGCTGCAGTACGCCTACCGCGACCGCCGGGTGAAGAAGCGCGAGTTCCGCGCGCTCTGGATCCAGCGCATCAACGCCGCGGTGCGCGAGCACGGCATCACCTACAGCCGCTTCATCCACGCGCTGCAGGCCACCGGCATCGAGATGGACCGCAAGGTTCTGGCCGCGATCGCCTACGACGACCCCGCGTCGTTCTCGGAGATCGTCCGCGCCGTGCAGGCCACGATGGCGGCCAACGCCAACGAGCCGGCCGCAGAGGCGCCGGTCGCGGCGTAACGCCTGCGGCCTGCGGCTTGGAGTGGAGGGCCGTCCCGCAGGGGGCGGCCCTTTTCGTTGGCGGGGAAGGCCAGGGCGCTGCCCTGGACCCGCCGGGGGCAGGCGCCCCCGGACCCGCGCACGATGGACTCCAGGCCCAGGTACGGGTTTCCAAAGGCGAGCCTTTGGCGGAGTCCAGAGGCAGCGCCTCTGGCCTTGCTTCCTTCCTCGGAGTTTTCCCGATGTCCGACGACCTCGCAGCCCTTCTTGCCGAGACCGACGCCGCCCTGGCCGCGTGCGGCGACCTGCGCGCCTGGGACGCGGTGCGCGTGGCCACGCTGGGCAAGTCGGGGCGGCTGACGGGGATGCTCAAGGAGCTGGGGCGGGTGAGCCCGGAGGAGCGGCGCGAGCGGGGGGCGGCGCTGAACCGGGTCAAGGAGCAGGTCGCGGCGTCGATCGAGGCGCGGCGCCAGGCGCTGGAGGCGGGGGCGCTGGACGCGCGGCTGCTGGCGGAGCGGATGGACGTGACGCTGCCGCCGCTGGTGGCGCCGGCGGGGCTGATCCACCCGATCACGCGGACGATGGAGGAGATGAGCGCGATCTTCGGGGCGATGGGGTTCGCCGTGGCCGAGGGGCCGGACGTGGAGAGCGACTGGAACAACTTCTCGGCGCTGAACATCCCCGAGCACCACCCGGCGCGGGCGGACCACGACACGTTCTACCTGCCGGCGCTGGGGGATGCGCCGCCGCGGGTGCTGCGCACGCACACGAGCCCGGTGCAGGTGCGCACGATGCTGGAGCAGGAGCCGCCGATCCGGGTGATCGTTCCCGGTCGGACGTACCGCGCGGACCACGACGCGACGCACTCGCCGATGTTCCACCAGGTGGAGGGGCTGGTGCTCGACCGGGCGATCACGCTGGGGCACCTCAAGGGGTGCCTGACGGACTTCCTGCGGGCGTTCTTCGGGATGTCGGGGCTGCCGGTGCGGTTCCGCGCGTCGTACTTCCCGTTCACGGAGCCTTCGATGGAGGTGGATATCGGGTGGAACCGGAGGACCGGGGAGATCGGCGGCGGGGGGGACTGGCTGGAGATCCTGGGGAGCGGGATGGTGCATCCGAGGGTGCTGGCGAACTGCGGGGTCGATCCGCGGGAGTGGCAGGGGTTCGCGTTCGGCATGGGGATCGAGCGGGTGACGATGCTCAAGCACGGCATCCCGGACCTGCGGCCGTTCTACGAGAGCGACGGGCGCTGGCTGCGGCACTACGGGTTCAACCCGCTGGTGCCCGCCAGCCTGCACGAGGGGATCGGGGCATGAAGTTCTCGCTGTCGTGGCTGCGCGCGCACCTGGACACCGACGCGAGCGTCGAGGCGCTGTGCGAACGGCTGAGCGCGATCGGGCTGGAGGTCGAGGGCGTCGAGGACGCGGGCGCGGCGCTGGCGCCGTTCCGGGTGGCGCGGGTCGTGGACGCCGTGCAGCACCCGAACGCGGACCGGCTGCGGGTGTGCACCGTGGACGCGGGCGGCAGCGAGCGGGTGCAGGTCGTGTGCGGGGCGCCCAACGCGCGGGCGGGGCTGCTCACGGTGTTCGCGCCGCCGGGGAGCGTGATTCCGGCAAGCGGGGCGGTGCTCAAGGTGGGCGAGATACGCGGGGTCGAGAGCCGGGGGATGCTGGTCTCGATGCGCGAGATGGGGCTCGGCGAGGAGCACGACGGGATCGTCGAGCTGGCGGGCGACGCGGCGCCGGGCACGGCGTACGCGGCGGTGGCGGGGCTGGACGACCCAGTGATCGAGATCGGGGTGACGCCGAACCGGGGCGACGCGCTGTCGGTGCGCGGCGTGGCACGCGACCTGGCGGCGGCGGGGATGGGCACGCTGCGGGCGTGGGCGCCGGAGCCGGTGACGGCCGCGTTCCGCACGCCGCTCGTGTGGGCGAACGAGTACGAGGCGGCGTGCCCGTGGGTGCTCGGGCGCATGGTCAGCGGCGTGCACAACGGGGCGAGCCCGGAGTGGCTGCAGAAGCGGCTGCGCTCGGTGGGGCTGCGGCCGATTTCTGCCCTTGTGGACATCACGAACTTCTTCACGATCGACCTCGGGCGGCCGCTGCACGTGTTCGACGCGGACCGGGTCGAGGGCGACACGCTCACCGTCCGCGCGGCGCGGGAGGGGGAGGTTCTGCGGTCGCTCGACGGCAAGGATCGCGCGCTGGAGGCGGGGGACTGCGTGATCGCGGACGCGGTGGGCGTGCAGTCGATCGCGGGGGTGATGGGCGGCGAGGCCACCGGCGTGTCGGCGGAGACGACCAGCGTGTTCGTGGAGTGCGCGCTGTTCGACCCGGTGCGGATCGCGCTGACGGGGCGCAGGCTCGGGATCGCGAGCGACGCGCGGGCGCGGTTCGAGCGGGGGCTCGACCAGGCGATGCCGCCGGACGCGATGGAGGCGGCGACGCGGATGATTTTGCAAATATGCGGGGGCGAGGCGAGCGAGGTCGTGTCGTCGGGCGCCGAGCCGGCGTGGCGGAGGACGGCGAGCCTGCGGTTCGAGAGGATCGCGGGGCTGGGCGGGGCTGACGTGGGCGGCGACGAGGCGGTGGCGCTGCTCGGGCGGCTGGGGTTCGAGGCCGTGTCGCGCGATGCGGAGCGGGTGACGGTGGCGGTGCCGCCGTGGCGCAACGATGTCGCGGCGCGGGCGGCGGCGGGGGTTGCGCCGGTCGTGCAGGCGGGGCGCGTACGGGTGGAGGAGGCGGCGGTCGCGGCCGTGGAGGCGGAGTGCGACCTGCTGGAGGAGGTGCTGCGGCTGCACGGGCTCGATGCGGTGGCGCCGGTGTCGCTGCCGCGCGCAGGCGCGGTGCCCCTGCCCTCCCTGACGCCGCGCCAGGCGCGGGGGGCGCTGGCGCGGCGGGTGCTGGCGGCGCGGGGCATGGCGGAGTGCGTGTCGTTCAGCTTCATGGCGTCGTCCGAGGCGGCGCTTTTCGGGGGGCGCGACGACAGCCTGCGGCTGCTGAACCCGATCGCGTCGGACCTGGACCGGATGCGGCCGACGCCGCTCGCGAGCCTCGCCCTGGCGGCCGGGCGCAACGCGGCGCGGGGCATGGCGGAGGCGGCGCTGTTCGAGGTGGGGCCGGGGTTCGGCGCGCTCCCCGGAGCCTGCGGGGAGACGCCGCAGGGGCAGGTGGCGGCGGGGCTGCGCGCGGGGGTTCCGGCGCGGCACTGGAGCGGGGCGCAGGCGGCGCCCGGGGCGATGGCGGCGAAGGCGGACCTGCTGGCGCTGCTGGCGGCGCTGGGGGTGCCGATGGAGGCGCTCTCGGTAACGGCGGACGCGCCGGGGCACTACCATCCGGGGCGGTCGGGGACGGTGCGGCAGGGGCCGCGCGTGGTGCTGGGGTGGTTCGGCGAGCTGCATCCGGGCGTGCGCGAGGCCGTGGGCATCGAGGGGCCGGCGGCGGGGTTCGAGGCGCTGCTCGACGCGGTGCCCGACCCGAAGCGGCGCAAGAAGGGCGTGCCGGAGCTGCCGGCGTTCCAGGCCGTCCGGCGCGACTTCGCGTTCCTGGTGGACGAGGCGACGCCGGCGGAGGCGGTGCTGCGGGCTGCGCGCGGGGCGGAGCGGACGCTGGTGGCGGGGGTGTCGCTGTTCGACCGCTACGCCGGGGACAAGGTCGAGGCGGGGCGCGTGTCGGTGGCGATCGAGGTGGTGTTCCAGCCGCGCGAGCGCACGCTGACGGACGCCGAGATCGAGGCCGCCTCGGCGAAGGTGGTGGCGGCGGTCGGCAAGGCGACGGGGGGCGTGCTGCGGGCGTAGTGCCGCGGCTGGCGCTGCTCGCGGTCGTGGCGGCGAGCAGCGTGCTGGGGGCGACGCTGGCGGCGTTGCCGGCGCTGGCGGTGGGGCTGCTGGTGCTGTTCGACACGGGGTTCGGAAGCACGCTGGCGGTGCTGCGCGCGCTGGTGGAGCCGTTCCTGTGGCCTGGCGCGGGGGCGTCGGGGGTGATGCACGTGCGCGACCTGATGGCGCACCCGGCGCTGGCGGCGGCCTGGTCGGCGGCGGCGGCGGGGCTGGCGGCGGCGGGGCTGGCGGCGGCTGCGGACCGGCGGGCGGGGTGGTGGTGGGCGCTGGCGGCCTGGGGGGCGAGCGCCGTGATCGGGGGCGAGGCGGTGGGGGTGGTGCTGGTGCCGGCGGGGATGGCGCGGCTGGCGATGGCGGTGCTGTCGCGGCGCGGCCGGGGGTGACGGCGCACGAGGGTGGCGGTGCGGCCGGGTGGCCGCTGCTCGCGCGGCTGTCGGGGCACGAGGCGAGGCTTGGGCTGTGGGTACGGCGGCGGGGCGCGGCGGCCTGCTTCGCCTACGAGTTCCTCCGCTTCGGCATCAAGCAGGCCTGGGCGTGCCTGTTCGGCGGCCTGCTGCTCGGGCTGATCGTGGCGACACGGCTGTTCTATCCGCACGGGGCCGCGCTGCCGCGCTACGATGCGCTCGTGCTCGCCTGCCTGGCGTTGCAGGCGGGGCTCCTCCTGTTCCGGCTGGAGACGGTCGAGGAGGCGAAGGTGATCCTCGCCTTCCACGTCATCGGCACGGTCATGGAGCTGTTCAAGACGGCCGTGGGGTCGTGGCACTACCCGGAGGCGAGCTTCCTGCGGATCGGGGCGGTTCCGCTGTTCTCCGGCTTCATGTACGGCGCGGTGGGCAGCTACATGGCCCGGGTGTGGCGGCTGTTCGACTTCCGCTTCAGCCGCCACCCGCCGCTGGCCTGGCTGGCGGCGCTGTCGGCGGCGATCTATGCGAACTTCTTCCTCGACCACTGGGGCATCGACGCGAGGGTCTGGCTGCTGGCCGCCGCGGGCGCGATGTTCTGCAGGACGACGATCCATTTCCGCGTGTGGGTCGCCTATCGCCGCATGCCGCTGCTGCTGGGCTTCTGCCTGGTGGCGCTGTTCATCTGGTTCGGGGAGAACATCGCCACGGCCGGCGGCGCGTGGCTGTACCCCGCACAGGCAAGGGCGTGGACGATGGTGCCGCCCTCGAAGCTGAGCTCGTGGCTGCTGCTCATGCTCGTCTCCTACACGCTGGTCGCGGCGTCGGTGCAGCGTTCCGGGGGGATCGCGGCCTGGGCCCCGGCGGGCAGGCGGGCGCCGTGAGGGACGCGGCGCGTCGGCAGCTCTGCGCGGCGGCCGTCGTGGTGGCGTGCGGGCTGGCGTGGCGGCTGGTGCCGATGGGGCTGCCGCACGCGTGGGTGAAGTACGGCGGGTCGGCGCTGTGGGGGGCGATGGTGCTGCTGGTCGTGGCGGGCGTGCGGCGAAGGCTTGGCTTCGCGTGGAGCACGCCGCTCGCGGCCGGGGTGGTCGCGGTCGGGACGGAACTCCTCAGGCTGGTCCACGCGCCCGCGCTCGACGCGTTCCGCGCGACGCTGCCGGGGGCGCTGCTGCTCGGGCGGGTGTTCAGCCTGCGCGACCTCGCGGCCTACGCGGCGGGGATCGCCGTGGCGCTGCCGGTGTATGCGGCGACGTTGTCGCGGGCCGGCAGCAAGCAAGGCCGGGCTCTGCCCGGACCCGCAAAGGGTCCGAGGACCCTTTGATCCCACTTGCCTAGGGAAGCCATCCAAGGGGCTTCCCTTGGCGGAGTTTGAGGCAGCGCCTCATGCTTGCTTCCTCCCTGACTTTTCCGCGGTTCCGGGCTACATGCGGTGCATGACCGACACGCCCCTCGCCCTGATCCGCAACTTCTCGATCATCGCCCACATCGACCACGGCAAGTCGACGCTGGCCGACCGGCTGATCCAGGCCTGCGGCGGGCTCACCGCGCGCGAGATGACCAACCAGGTCCTCGACAACATGGATATCGAGCGCGAGCGGGGCATCACCATCAAGGCGCAGACCGTGCGCCTCGCCTACAAGGCGAAGGACGGCGAGACCTACCAGCTCAACCTGATGGACACGCCCGGGCACGTGGACTTCGCCTACGAGGTCAGCCGGTCGCTGGCGGCGTGCGAGGGGTCGCTGCTGGTCGTCGACGCGTCGCAGGGCGTCGAGGCGCAGACGCTGGCGAACGTGTACCAGGCGCTCGACGCGCACCACGAGATCGTGCCGGTGCTGAACAAGGTGGATCTGCCGGCGGCCGAGCCGGAGAAGGTGCGCCAGCAGATCGAGGACGTGGTCGGCATCCCCGCGGACGAGGCGGTGATGATCTCGGCCAAGACGGGGCTCAACATCGAAGGCGTGCTGGAGGCGCTGGTGACGCGCCTGCCGCCGCCGACGGGGGACGCGGAGGCGCCGCTCAAGGCGCTGCTGGTGGACAGCTGGTACGACGCCTACCTCGGCGTGGTGATCCTGGTGCGGATCA
>JBPBQS010000164.1:0-26990 GCA_050920955.1 Janthinobacterium lividum
GAGACCCCCGACTCCCCCGGCTACATCGCCTACGCCGGCCAGCTCCACGGCACCCTCCCCGCCGGGACCGCCCTCCTCCGCGAATCCCCCTCCCCCATCACCCTGTTCCGCATGGGCGGCTACCCCGCCCTCCTCGCAGCCCTCCAGTCCCTCACCCCCCATTGGCGCCTCGCCACCGTCCTCCTCCAGATCGCCGCCCTCTCGACCCTCGCCGCCGCCACCCACCACGCCGCCCACCGCCTCGGCGCCCCCCCCGCGCGCGCCCTGGCCGCCGCCCTCCTCCCCGCCACCGGCTTCGGCGTCGTCGTCCAGCTCTGCATCCTGACCGACGCCCTCTACGCGGCCCTCGCCGCCGGCGCCGCCCTCCTCCTCGCCGCCCGCCCGGGCTTCCGCCCCGCGCTCGCCGCCGGCCTGATGCTCGCCCTCGCCACGACCGCGCGCGAGGCCACCCCCCTGCTCGCCCTCGCCTACCTCCCCCTCGCCTGCCTGGCCGAGCGCGCCCCCGCCGCGAGACGCCTCGCCTGCGCCCTCCTCCTCCTCGCTCCCCCCTTCGCCACCGCCGCCGCCCAGGTCGCCTGGAACACGCAGCGCGGCGCCGGCCCCGTCCTGACCACGAGCCGCCAGACCGTGATGGTGCAGGCCGTCCTCCCCCTCCTCCGCCGCCACCCCGACCTCCTCGCCCCCGACACGCCCACCCCCGGGGACGCCCGGTTCGACGCCGCCGCCCGCGACACCGTGGGCGGCGGCGAGTACGCCCGCATCGACGACCTCCACCGCCGCCTCTTCGCCGAGGGCATGGACGCCCCCGCCATGGCCCGCGCCGCCTCCCGCCTCTACCGCCGCGCCTGGCTGACCCACCCCGCCCCGATGCTGCTCGCAACCGTGGGAAACCTGCGCCACGAGTTCCTCGCCCTGCCGTTCCAGCCGCTCGACACCGTGGGCGCCCTGATGGTCTACGCCGGCTGGCCCCGCCCCGCTTTCGACCGCCTCAACGTCGAATGGGCCGCCCTCCGCCAAGGCAGCGCCACCGCCGCCCTCTGGATCGCCGCCGACGTCCTCACCCGCCTCCTCGGCACCGCGATCGCGTGCCTGGCCATCGCCGCCCCCTGGCTCCGCGGCACGCCCCCTGACACGCGGCGCCGCCTGCTCGGCCTGTGGCTGGTGTGCGCCGGCTTCGTGGCGCTCTACGCGCCCGTGCACCTCGAACCCCGCTACCTCGTCCCGATCGTGCCCCTGGCCTGCCTCATCGCCGCCTGCGCAAGGCAGAAAGGTCGGGCTCTCCCTCCGCTGGCCATTCCAACGATCCAAGCGGATCGTCGGAACCTTTGGCCAGCTCCGCCCGAACCCGCAAAGGGTCCGAGGACCCTCTGATCCCCTTGCTTAAGTGAAGCCATCCAAGGGGCTTCCCTTGGCGGAGTTTGAGGCAGCGCCTCAACCTTCCTTCGCCCCCGCCAGCACCAGGTCCACCCGCCGCAGCAGCTCGCTCGTCCGGAACGGCTTGCGCAGGACCTGCTCGGTGCGCAGCCCCCCCATCCCCTCCGCGCCCCCCAGCTCCGCGTACCCCGTGACGAGCATGGCCCTGACCCCCGGCTGCACCTCCGCTGCGCGCCGCAGCAGCTCGACCCCGTTCATCCCCGGCATGACGTAGTCCGCGAGCAGCAGGTCCACGGGCCCGCCCTCCAGCAGCCGCAGCGCCTCCTCCCCCCCGCTGGCCACCAGCACGACGTGCCCGTCCTCCTCCAGCATCTCCGCCGTGAGCGCGCGCACGTCCGCCTCGTCGTCGACCACGAGGATGCGCCGCGACGCCCCCGCCGGCGCCGCCATGGCCGCGAGCACGCCCGCCCGCGGCAGCAGCAGCACGACGCGCGTGCCCCGCTCCGGCTCGCTGGCGATTCGCACGTCGCCGCCGGACTGCCGCGCCAGCCCGTGCACCTGCGACAGCCCGAGCCCGGAGCCCCGCCCCGGCCCCTTCGTCGTGAAGAACGGCTCGAACACCCGCCCCAGCACGTCGGCCGCGATCCCCGCCCCCGTGTCGGCCACGCTCACCGCGACCAGCCCGTCCGCCGCCCCCTCCTCGGCCACAGCGTCGTCCTGCACCGCCGCCAGCCCCCCGGTCGCGACCGTGAGCGTCCCGCCCTGCGGCATCGCCTCGCGCGCGTTGATCGCGAGGTTGAGGATCGCGGTGTCGAGCTGGTTCGGATCGACCATCGCCACCGGCCCCGCCGGGTCGAGCAGCAGCACCAGCGCCACCCCCGGCCCCAGCGTGGTCGACAGCATCGGCCGCATCGCGGCGACCACGGCGTTCAGCTCGCACGGCTGCGGCAGCAGCCTCTGCCTGCGCGAGAAGCCGATCAGCTGCGCCGTCAGCCGCGCGCCGCGCTCGGCCGCCGCGATCGCGCCCGCGATCAGCTGCTGCTGCCCCGCCTCCCCCGCCCCCACCCTGCGCCGCAGCAGGTCGAGCGACCCGATCACCACGCCGAGCAGGTTGTTGAAGTCGTGCGCCATCCCCCCCGCCAGCTCGCCCACCGCCTGCAGCTTCTGCGCCTGGCGCAGCCTCGAATCCGACAGCTCGCGCTCCGCGGTCTGCACCTGCAGCCGGTTGTGGCTGGCCGACAGCGCCCGCGTGCGCTCCTCGACGCGGCCCTCCAGCGTCCCGTTCAGCGCCTCCAGCTCGCCGCGCTGCCGCCCCAGTGCCTCCGCCATGTCGTTGAACGCCGCCGCCAGGCTGCCGAACTCGGTGCGCGGATCCTCGCTCAGCTCCGCGCGCGCCTCCAGGTCGCCCCCGCGCCAGCGCACCGCGGCCGCCAGGAGCTGCCCGGTCGGCCTGCGCACGTAGCTCTGCCCGAACACGATCGCGCTCCCCAGCGCCAGCAGCGCGGCGCCGACCGCGAACACCACCCCGCGCCGCGTGGCGCTCACCAGCTCGGTGTCGGCAACCTCCACGGCCCGCCCGACCCCCACGTAAAGCCCGTTGCCCGTCGGCGGCACGAACCCCACCAGGCGCGGCACCCCGTCCGGCGCCCGGATCGTGGCAACCCCGGGCTGGCGCGCGTCGAGCAGGAAGCGCGTCTCCGGCCGGAACGGCTGCCCCACCGCGCCCGCGAGACGCGGCACCCGCGCCAGCACCGTGCCCTCGCGGTCCGCGAGCACGATCGCGCGGTCCCCCGGCGCCAGCATGGCCTCCGCCGTGCGCGCCATCGCCTCCAGCGACAGCCCGGCCACCACCACGCCGACCACCCGCCCGTCCGCCGCCCGCACCGCCGCACCCAGCCCCAGGAACGACTCCTCGCCCTCCCCGCCGACCGCGTAGCGATCCACCACGAAGTCCGCCCCGCCCAGCACCAGCCGCGCCGTGTGCGCCACCGCGTCCGGAACCCGCGCCCCCCCGCCCTCCCCCGCCGGCGCCGCCGCCGCCCCGCCCGCCCCTGCGCCGCACACCGCGCGCAGGTCCCCGTCGAGCACCGTGACGAACGCATAGGCCGGCAGGGTGCGGCGCAGCAGCGCGAGCTGGTCCGCGCAGGCCGGGTCGAGCGCGCGAACCGCCTGCCCCGACGCGACGGCCAGCATCATCTGCCGCGCCGCCTCCGTGGTGCTGCCGACCGCGTTGCTGATCAGTTCCGCCTCGTGCAGCGCGTCCTTGCCGGGCCGGCTGTTCCGCTCCTCGCGCAGGTCGAGCACCAGCAGGCCGATCACCGCGAAGCTCGGCAGGCTCACCGCCGCGACCAGGATCAGCAGCCGCGTGAACAGCCCGAACCGGCGGAACAGCCCCGCGGCAGGCACGGCGACGTCCGGAGTCATGGCGCGCATCCTGCTCCCCACCGCGCGCCACGAGCCACGCAGGCCCGGCGCGCGCAACAACCGAGGATGGTGGAAACCGACGCAATGGACAACCGGAGCGCGCCCGCGAACACCTCACTGTGTCCGCGCCGGGCCGCCCCGGGACCGCGTGGTGCGAGAGGGGGGACTCGAACCCCCATGCCTTGCGGCGCACGATTTTGAGTCGCGTGCGTCTACCGTTCCGCCACTCTCGCACCTGGACGCAGCCCGGCGCCGCGGCGCCGCCACAGCGCCATACCATCCCCGCCGGCCCGCAACCAGCGCCCCCCGCCCCTGCCCGCGCCGCAACCTCGCCGCCAGGGCTTTACGCCGCCCCCGGTCGTGGCTATAGCAACGGCCCTGCTGGTCCCGGATAGCTCAGTTGGTAGAGCAAGCGACTGTTAATCGCTCGGTCGTAGGTTCGAGTCCTACTCCGGGAGCCATCCCCCTCCCCGGCCGGCCTTCCCCCACGCCATCGCGGTGCCGCATCCCCGCACTCCTGGCCACCCCCGCGCGACACGCCCCGTGAGGCGCGCCCCATGAGGCCCACGCTCCTGCGCGGCGCCACGCTCGTGCTCGCCGACCGCGTGGCGCCCGGCACCCTGGCCTTCGCCGGCGGCCGCATCACCGCCGTCTCCCCCGGCGACCGCCCTGCCCCGCACGCGCCCGACGCCGACACCCTCGACCTCGACGGCGACTTCCTGCTCCCCGGCCTGGTCGACCTGCACACCGACAACCTCGAGCGCCAGGTCGAGCCCCGCCCCGGCGCCCGCTGGCCGTCGCGCGCCGCCATGCTCGCCCACGACGCGCAATGCGCCGCCGCCGGCGTCACCACCGTGCTCGACGCGCTCTGCCTCGGCGAGCCCGGCCGCGACGGCGCGCGCACCCGGACCTTCCTCGACGGCCTGGCCGACGGCGACGCCCTGCACGACACCGGCCTGCTCCGCGCCGAGCACTTCCTCCACCTGCGCTGCGAGCTCCCCGCCGACGGCATGCCCGCGCTGCTCGCCCCCCTGGCCCGCCACCCCCGCCTGCGCATGGTCAGCCTGATGGACCACACGCCCGGCCACGGCCAGTTCACCGACCTCGACCGCTACCGTGCGATGCAGCGCCGCGACGGCCTGGACGACGCCGCCACCGACCGACGCATCTCTGCCCTCCTCGAGCAGCGCGACCGCCTGCGCGCCCCCAACCGCCGCGCCGTGCTCGACTGCCTTCGCGACACCCCCGCGGCGCTGGCCAGCCACGACGACGCCACCGAGGCCGAGGTCGTCGCCAACCACGCCGACGGCGTCACGATCAGCGAGTTCCCCGTCGCCGAGCCCGCCGCCCGCGCCGCCCACGCCCTCGGCATGGCCGTGGTCGCCGGCGCCCCCAACGTCGTGCGCGGCGGCTCGCACTCCGGCAACGTCGCCGCAGCCGCCCTGATCCGCGCCGGCCTGGTCGACGCGCTCGCCTCCGACTACGTCCCCGCCAGCCTGCTCGACGCCGCCTTCCGCACCGCCGCCGCCGGCCTGCCCCTGCACGACGCCGTCGCCCTCGTGACGCGCCGCCCCGCCGCCCTGGCCGGCCTCGACGACCGCGGCCGCCTCGCCCCCGGCCTGCGCGCCGACCTGCTCCGCGTCCGCCTGCACGAAGGCCTGCCCGTCGTCCGCGCCGTCTGGCGCGAAGGCGAGCGCGTCGCCTGATGCTCACGCCCCCGAACCCCACGCCCGCGCCGCGCGGCCCCGCCCGGTGAGGGCCGCCCTCTACTACGCGCCCCGCCCCGACGACGCCCTGCACCGCGCCGGCGCCGCCTGGCTCGGCCACGACCCCGAGTCCGGCGCCACGCCGCCACCCCCAACCTTCCCCGGCGTCGACCCCGCCCTCCTGCACGCCGCCACCGCCGCGCCGCGCCACTACGGCCTGCACGCGACCCTGACCCCGCCGCGCCGCCTCGCCACCGGCTGGGAGGAGTTCGCCGCCGCCGCCGCCGCGCTGGCCGAGCGCACCCCCGCCTTTCCCCTGCCGCCGCTCCGCCTCACGGAAATGTCCGGCTGCCTCGCCCTGACCGCGCCAGCCTGCCCGCCGCTCGACGCCCTCGCCGAGGCCTGCGTCCGCGCCGCCGACGTGCACTGCCGCCGCCCCGACGCCGCCGAGCTCGCGCGCCGCCGCGCCGGCGGCCTGGACGACGAGCAGGAGCGCCTGCTGCAGCGCTGGGGCTACCCGCACGTCCTCGCGCGCTGGTGCTTCCACATCACCCTGACCGGCCGCCTCGCCACCGGAACGCTGGCCCCCCTGCGCGAGGCCGCCGCCCGCCACTTCGCGGATGCCCTCGCAGCGCCCCGTGCCGTGACCGAGATCTGCATCGTCACCGAGGCGGCCGCAGACACGCCCATGCTCATCGCCGAGCGCCTCGCCCTGCGCGCCTGAGCGAAAGCAAGCCTGGGCTCTGCCCAGACCCGCCAGGGGCGAGCCGCCCCTGGACCGGCCCTACTTAAGTAAGGTTTCCAAAGGCGAGCCTTTGGCGGAGTCCAGAGGCAGAGCCTCTGGCCTTCCTTCTCAGGCCTCGCGCAGCGTGTAGTCGAAGCTCCTGCGCGCCAGGTTGACGTTGTAGTGCGGGTCCGCCTTCATGTACTTGTGCCACTTGGTCACGAAGCGCGCCTTCTCCGCCTCGGCCTGCGTCGACCTCACCTGCGAGATGCTCTCGTAGTGGTACATCTCGCAGAACGGCGTGTAGACGATGCGATACCCCGCCTCCACGATCTTGAGGCACAGGTCCGTGTCGTTGAAGTCCACGGCGAAGCTCTCGTCGAGCCCGCCCACCTGCGCCAGCACGCTCTTCCGCGTCGCGATGCACGCCCCCGTCATCGCCGAGTAGTTGCGGATGACGTGCGTGAACGCGTTGTAGCCGACGAACTCGCGCGGATACGAATGGTAGATGTGCGCCGTCCCGTCGTTGACGCCGACCACCGTGCCGACATGCTGGATCGACCCGTCGGCATGCAGCAGCCGCCCGCCGACCACGCCGATCTCCGGATCCTGGCTCAGCTCCATCAGCGCCGTGAGCCAGTCCTCGTTGATCACCTCCATGTCGTCGTTGAGCATGACGAGGTGCTCCGTCCGCGCCTGGCGCACCGAGAAGTTGCTCTTGTTGGCATAGTTGAACGGCTTCATCGGCCCGTCATAAGGCACCACCCGCACAGCGCGGCTGGTCATGTAGTCCACCTGGTCGCGCGACAGGTTCGCGTTGTCGACGACGACGATCTCGTAGTTCGGATACGACGTGCGATCGAGGATCGACTGCACCAGGTTGTCGACCATGTGGAACTTTCCGCGCCCGGGCAGGTCGATCGTGGTGTTGTTGGTCAGGATCAGGATCGACACCCGCGGCGTCCCGCGCACCGGCCTGCGGATGCGGTACGTCCCCGGCAGCAGCCCCTCCTCGACCCACGCGCCGGCGCCGTACTTCTCCGTCGCATGCTCGCTCAGCGCCCGCAGCCCCGCCGTCAGCGCGTACGGCTTGGCGTCCACGATCATCGCCGACGACCCCGGGATCGCCCGCCAGTGATACAGCGGCTTGGCGATGTGATGGATGTGCGGCGTCGCCCGCGACACACGCAGCATCAGGTCGTAGTCCTGGCTGCCCGAGAACTCGTCGCGGAACCCGCCCAGCTCAAGGAACAGCTTCTTGCGTACGGTCAGGATGTGCAGCGTGTACATCACGCTCTCGAGGTGCTCCGGCGACCAGTCCGGCTTGTAGTAGTGATCGATGTGCTTGCCGTTCTCGTCGATCTTGTCCTCGTCGCAGTACATCGCCTGGATGTCGCCGTCGGCGTTGAACGCCCGGGCCATCTCCAGCAGCGCGTCCGGCGCGAGCAGGTCGTCGTTGTCGAGCATCAGCAGGAACTCGCCGGTCGCCATCTCGGCCGCCGCGTTCGACGCCCCGGCAATGCCCAGGTTCGTCTCCAGCCTGCGGATGCGGATGCGCGGATCGGTGCCGCGCAGCTCCTCGAGCACCGCGATCGTCGCCTCGCTCGTCGAGCAGTCGTCGCAGATGCACAGCTCCCAGAACGGATAGGTCTGGTCGAACACCGACTGCAGGCACTCGCGCAGGTAGTGCGGCGGCACGTTGTAGACCGGCACCACCAGGCTCAGCACCGGCTTGACCCGGCTCAGCTCGGTCAGCGCCTCGCGCGAATACGCCGACAGCGGCTTGATCAGCGCCGGCGTCGTGATCTTGCGCGCCTGCCCGAGCCAGCCCACGAACGGCGGCATCTCGGCGTCCAGCCCGATCTCCAGCAGACGCTCGCGCATCTGCTCGCCGATCCGCGTGATGCTGAACTCCTCGCGCATCCGCACCTGGGCCCGCTCGCCGCGCGCGCGCGCATCCTCGGGGTTGTCGCGCACCGCGAGGAACTGCTCGACCAGCGAGTCCTCCAGCGGATCGGCCCAGATGTAGCCGGGGAAATACGGCCCCGCCTGCTGCTCGATCTCGATCAGCCGGTAGTCGATCGGGAAGCCCACGGTCTCGTCGAAGAACTCGAGGTTGCCCGAATACCCCGTGGCGATCACCGGCTTACCTAGCGCCATGAACTCGGCGATGTTGAGCCCGAACCCCTCGGAACGGTGCGCCGACACCAGGCAGTCGCACGCGGACTGCAGCATCTGCATCTGCGCCTCGGGCAGCCGGTCGGCGATCACCAGCACGTTGTCCACGCCGCGCAGCACCCGGTTCAGGTCGCGCGTGACGCCCGGGTCGATGTTGCTCGAATGGAACTTGATCACGAGGAACACGTCGTCGCTGCCGGCGAACGCCTGGCGGAACGCCTCGATCACCATGCGCGGGTTCTTGCGCTCCGACGTGCTGCCCACGTCGAAGGCGGTGAGGAACACCAGCCGGTCGTGCGGGATGCCGAACGCGTCGCGCGCCACCTGGGTCGGCGCCGGCGACACCTCGATCGGCAGCCGGATCTTGTGCACCGGCACCGGCGACATCGCCAGGATCGACTCGACCTCGAACTCGCTGTTGGTCCAGACCTCGTCGAGCGGCCCGAACGCCGAGAACCACTCCGGCCGGAACGCCGCCAGCTCCCACGCCCACACCGCGATGTTGTAGGCGTCGTCGAAACGCCCCACCGGATACAGGCTGGTCAGCCACGCGATCTGGTCCGCGTTGGCCAGGATCAGGTTGATGCGGTACGTCGGCACGCGCTCGAGGTCGCGGTGCAGGATGCGCGCAGCCCCGTGCGAGACGTCGAAGTTGTGCAGCTCGAACGGCATGCCGCTGCTCTTGACCGCCCGCACCAGGCTGCGCGCCGCCGTCCCCAGCCCCGACGTCGCCGCGAACGGCCCGTAGATGTTGAGCCCGAACGGCTTGCGCAGCAGCCCGGGAACGCTGGCGCTCCACTTGCAATACGGCGCGACACCCGGGCCATGACGCCCCTCGATCCGCCCGTGGTGGCGCCAATGGTCGCGCGCGTCGTCCAGCCGCCCGCCGACCGCCTCGCGCACGTCGGGATACAGGTACATGTATCCCTCGGAGTCGAAGTTCTCCGTCTCGGCGATGAAGTCCTGGCCCTGCGGCGGCTTCGGATAGGCGTAGAACGCGTCCGCCGTGATCGTCGGCCGCGCCCCGCGACGCTCCTCCTCCCGACCGTACTGCACCCAGTGCTCGTAGCCGTTGGCGAACGCGCCGGTGTTCACCGCATCCTGCACGTCCGGGTTGATCGCGAGGTAGACCTCCTCGTTGAACCGATCCTCGTCCGCCGTCTGCGCTGTCGGCACGACAACCTCCACCTTCTGTGACTTCCGCCCGCGCCTTGCCGGCGCAGGCTCGGCCTGCACGACCTCGATCGGCGCCTCCGCCTCCGCCGCCGGCTCCTCGACCGCAGGCGCCGGCGCAGCCTCCCCGGCCGCATCGACCCGGCGCGGCGGCCCGATCAGGCAGGCCGGCCGGCCGCGATGTCCCGAGCCGATCTCGGCGCGCCCGAAGCGCTCCCAGTGGTCGAACCCGGTCGCGACGATGCCCTGCTGCACCGCGTCCCGCACGTCGGGGAACGCGTCGAGATAGGCTTCCTCGGGGAAGTTCCGCTCGTTCAGCTCGAACGCGGAGTCGTTGGGTGCATCAGGCATCGGGCTTTGTCTCTCGATCGGATCGACGTTTTTCGCGGCAACCGCGCTCGCTCAGCTCAGACCGGGGATCGCGGCCCGCTCACCGGACATCGTAGTAGGCGGCGATCGAATCCCACGCCCCCGCCTCGCTCCACCCCAGCGCCGCGAGCGGCCTGGCCAGCGCCGCGGGCAGCGCCGGATCGGCGTTGATCCGCACCATCGGCTCGCCGAACTCCGCCTGCTCCGGCAGCACGACCTCGCACGCCATCGAGCACCGCGCCCGCATCGCGCGCGCGAACCGCTCGGTGAATGCGCCCTGCTGCTCCACGTAGCCGCTCGGCCCGAGGTGCACGGGCGCCGTGCCCGCCGCCAGACGCTCCGCCAGGTCGGCATACGCCGCCGCCAGCAGCCCGACGTGGATGTTGTCGCGCACGTACGCCGGCGTCTTGACCTCGGCAGCGCGACCCTCCTTCCAGCACCGCATGAGGTACGCGCAGAACCGCGGCTCCTCCAGCGGCCCGAACGGGTTCGGGATCACGAACTTCGCCTGCCCCACGCCCAGCTCCGCGCAGTGGTGCGCGATCACCTGCGCGCTCAGACCCTTGCTGAGCCCGTACGCCGAGAACGCGCGCAGCGGCAGCGTCCCCGCGCCCTCGTCCTGCTCGAACACGCTGCCGGTGTGCAGCACGGCACAGGGCCCCGCCGCCTGTATCGCCTTCAGCACCGCGCGCAGGTTGCGCGTGTTGGCCGCAACCGCCCCGGAAATGTCGAAGTCCGGGCTGCGGTAGTCGCCGACCTGCGCCGCGTGGTGGCACAGCACGTCCGCCCCCGCCGCCGCCAGCGCCATGAACCGCTCGTCGCCGAACGCGCACTCCCACACGACATCGGCGCACGACTCGAGCTTGCGCATCCGCTCGCCGCGCACGCCCTCGTAGGCCTCCCGCACGCCCCGCACCGGCGCCACCACGGAATGCCCCGCCGCCGCCAGGGCCTGGGCGAACCAGACCCCGGTGAACGAGCTTCCGCCGGTCAGCAGGACCTTCAAGCGAGGCCCCGCAGCCGCTCGACGCCGTGGAACTCCGGGTCGAAGTCCGGCCACGCCGCGTCCTTGGCCGAGATCTCCTCGGGCGCCATCGGCCACTGCACCGCGAACTTCGGGTCGTCCCAGCGCACGCCGCGCTCGGCCTCGAAGTTGTAGAAGTCGCTCACCAGGTACAGCGCCTCGGTGTCCGGCTTCAGCGTCAGCAGCCCGTGGGCGAAGCCGCGCGGCACGTACATCATCAGGCGGTTGTCGTCGTTCAGCTCCGCGCCGAACGAGCGCCCGTACGTCGGGCTGTCCGGCCGCAGGTCCACGATCGCGTCGTAGAGCGACCCCTTCACGCAGCGCACCACCTTCACCTCCGCCGACGGCGCTAGCTGGTAGTGCATGCCCCGCAGCGTGCCGGCCTTGGCCGACAGCGAGTTGTTCACCTGCCTGAAGTTCGTCTCGAGCCCCTGCGCGCCGAACTCCTTCTCGCAGAAGAACCGCGCGAAGAAGCCGCGCTCGTCGCCCTTGCGCTCGAGCTCGATGGTGAAGGCGCCGTGCAGCGGAGTCGGGTGGAACTTCACGCGGCCTTCCCCCAGCGCAGGTCGTTGCCGATCGCGCCGTCCGCCATCAGCCCGTCGAGCACCTTGAGCCGGATGAACGAGCCCTGCCGGAACGTCTTGTCCGCGAAGTTCATGCCACCCAGCAGGGCGCGCAGCCGCTCCACCGACGCCGCCAGCTCGGTCGCCGGCTGGTGCTCCGGCGCCAGCTCCTTGAACAGCGAGAAATCCACCTGGTACGACCGCTTGTCCGGCGGCGCGTCGGTGTTGATCGACACGGTGGCGCCCTCGACCCCGTCCGCCACCGCCTGCGCGAGGTCGCGCACACGGTAGTTCCAGCGGTCCGACCCTGCGTTGACCGACAGGTAGGCGCCCCCGTTGGCGGTCTCGCGCGTGATCGCCCACTCGATCGCGCGCGCCATGTCGGCCACGTCGATCAGCGGCCGCCACGGCGAGCCGTCGCTCAGCACGGTGATCTTGCCGTCCGCCATGGCGCCGGCCACGAAGTCGTTCAGCACCAGGTCCAGCCGCAGGCGCGGGCTCGCCCCGCACGCGGTGGCGAACCGCAGGCACGTGACCGTCATGTTGCCGTTGTTGGCCGAGCGCAGGCCGTCCTCGGTGGCGATCTTGCTGCGCGCGTACGCCGTCAGCGGGTTGACCGGGTCCTTCTCCGAACGCGGCCCGCCCTCGGCGAAGCCGTACACGCTGCACGACGACGCGAACGCGAAATGCTTCACCCCCGCGTCGCGCGCCAGCATCGCGCAGCGCACCGACGCGCGGTGGTTGATGTCGTCCGTCACCGCCTCGAAACGGTTGCCCATCGGGTCGTTCGACACCGCGGCCAGGTGCACGACGGCGTCCACGCCCTCGAACAGCTCCGGCCCCATGTCGCGCACGTCGCCGAAGATCTGCCGGTTCAGCAGACGCTCGGGGAACTGCACCGCATGCGTCAGCGACTGCGCGAAGAACGCCGCGTCGTAGCCGATCAGCTCCGCGTCGGGGAACCGCGCGCGCAGATGGCGCACCAGCACCGGCCCGACATAGCCCATGTTCCCGGTAATAAGAACGCGCATCAGCACAGCCTCCAATACTTTGCAGCCCAGCACTTCGCAGTCGTCATCCCGCAGCCATATCCATCAGCGCAGGGCGGCCGCACGCGCGGCCGCCCCGCCGCACGCGCAGGCTACCAGGTCTTCCACGGCGCCTTGTTCGCGGCCCACAGCTCCTCGAGGTGCCGCTTGTCGCGCAGCGTGTCCATCGGCTGCCAGAACCCGGGATGGTGGTGGATGCCGAGCTGCCCTTCCTTGGCGAGCTTCTCCATCGGCTCGCGCTCCCACACCGTGGTGTCGCCCTCGATGTAGTCGCCGACCTTGGGCGAGAGCACGAAATACCCGCCGTTGATCCAGCCGCCGTCGCCCTCCGGCTTCTCCTGGAACCCGTACACCTTGTTGTCGGCGATCTGCAGCGCGCCGAATCGCCCCGGAGGCTGCACGCCGGTCACGGTCGCCTTCAGCCCGGAGTTGAGGTGCTCGCGGATCGTGCGGGAGATGTCGACGTTGCCGACGCCGTCGCCGTAGGTGCAGCAGAACGCCTCGTCGCCCTCCACGAACGGCAGGATGCGCTTGATGCGCCCGCCGATCATCGTGTCCTCGCCGGTGTCGACCAGCGTCACCGTCCACGGCTCGGCGCTCGCCTGGTGCACCTTCATCGAGTTCTGCTTCATGTCGAACGTCACGTCGGACATGTGCAGGAAGTAGTTCGAGAAGTATTCCTTGATCTGGAAGCCCTTATGACCCAGGCAGATCACGAAGTCGGTGATGCCGTGGCTCGTGTAGGACTTCATGATGTGCCACAGGATCGGCCGCCCGCCGACCTCGACCAGCGGCTTCGGCCGGATCTCGGTCTCCTCCGACAGCCTGGTTCCCTTGCCGCCGGCCAGAATCACTGCTTTCAAGACTGCATTTCCTTCACGCCACACGAGCCGGGACAACAGGCGACCCGTCGGGGCCGGCCGGCAACCCCGGCCACCCCAGAGAACCACAAGAAGCTGAACGATGCCTTATCGCCGTGCCCGCCACGCCGATTCTCCCATCCCGCAGCCCCGGCTGCCGCCGCCGGCCGGCTTCCCGACACCGGCACGCAATCGCAACCATGCTGCACTGCGGCAAACCTCCTAGCAGCCGACCCGACGGGTCGCAACCGGAACGGGGCCCCGATACCACAGGCACATGGCACAGGCCGCCGGGTGAATACAACGCGCGCGGTCCGGCCGCCCCCGCCTTTGACACGCGACGCGCGCGCCCGACATGGTCGCGCCATGCCCCCGACCCCTTCCGCGGCCGACCTGCCCGCCCCGGGCAGCGACGCGCACCGCACGCTCCTGCATGACAGCGGCCTTTTCATGGCAGGCCACTACCGGCACGCCCACCCCGCGCACGCCGATCCCCTGCGACACTATTGTGACGAGGGATGGCGCGAGCACCGCCAGCCCAACCCCTACTTCGACCCTGTCTTCTACCGCGCCCGCGCCATGCCCCCGGACGCCCCCGACACCGACCCGCTGCTGCACTACGCCGTGCTCGGCAGCCCCGCCGGCGCCTGGCCCAACCCCTGCCTCGACCCCGCCTGGTACCGCGCCACCCACGGCGCGCACCCGCTCGACCCGCTGGTGCGCTTCGCCGCGCGCGACGAGTCCCTCGACCTGCGCCCCTGCGCCCACTTCGACACCGCCTGGTACCGCGCCCGCCACGCCCTGCCCGGGGGCGCCAGCCCGCTGCTGCACTACCTCGCCCGCCGCCACACCGCCCGCGTCAGCCCGCTCCCCGAGTTCGACGTTGCCCACTACTGCCGCCGGCGCCGCGACGTCGCCGCCCACGGCTGCGACCCGTTCGAGCACTACCTGGAGCACGGCTGGCGCGAGGGGGAGAACCCGTCGCCCGGCTTCGAGACCGCGTTCTACGCCCGCCGCCACCTCGCCCACGCCCCCGACGCCAACCCGCTGCTGCACTACCTCGCCCGCCGCGCCGAGGGCGCCACGCCCGCCCCCACCCTGCGCCTCGCGCTCCGCGACGAGCTGACCCGCGCCCGCGCCGCCGGCCTGCGCCGCATCGACTTCCCGCTGTACTGGATCGACGGCATCGCCGCCCACATCGAGCCCCTGCGCGCCTTCCTGTCCGAGCCCGACCTGCGCCTCGGCTTCCGCCTGCTCTGGGGCAACGAACACCTCGCCGCCCGCTCCGGGGCAGCCCGCGAACGGCTCCAGGACTACCACCACGACGAATCCGACGACGCCGACATCTGCGCCCTGCTCGCCGCCTGCTTCGCGGACCCGCGCCACCTGCGCCACGACGGCCGCCCCGTGCTGGCGGTCCACAGCCCGGCCCCGGCGCTCGACCCCGCCCTGGCGCACGTCTGCGCACGCTGGCGGCAACACCTGCCGCACGCCGTGATCCACCTGACCCGCAGGTGGCTGCCCAACTAAAAAAGAAACGCCGTGGTCGGAGCGGCGGGATTCGAACCCACGACCCCCAGTCCCCCAGACTGATGCGCTACCAGGCTGCGCTACGCTCCGACCGGCCGGCGTGGCACCGTGTAGCAGCATGTCCCGCCACCCGCAACGCGCCGCGGCCACGCTTCACGGCAGCAGCCGCCGCACCGCCTCTAGCTCGCGCAGCACCCTGACCAGCACCGCGCGCCGCGCCCCGCCGTCCGCCCCGCCCGCCGGCGCCGCCACCGCCCCGCCCGGCGCCGCCACGGCCGCCTCCGGCTCCGAGTCCTCCGGCACCCGCGTGCGCTCCGCCGCCGCCTCGGCGCGCTCCGCCTCGGTCGCCGGCGGGATGTCGTCCGACAGCCGCCCGCCGCCCTCGCGCAGCAGCCGCTGCACCCCCTTGATCGTGTACCCCTGTATGTAGAGCAGGTCCGAGATCCGCCTGAGCAGCGCGATGTCGTCCGGCCTGTAGTACCGCCGCCCCCCGCCGCGCTTGAGCGGCCTGACCATCGGGAACCGCGTCTCCCAGAACCGCAGCACGTGCTGCGGGATGTGCAGCTCGTCCGCCACCTCGCTGATGGTGCGGAACGCGTTCGGCGCCTTCTTCAGCCGCGCCCGCGGCGCCTCGCCCGCCACGGCGTCGCCCGCCGCGCCCTCTCCCGGCGCGGGCACGCCCGAAACCCCGGGCGGCGGCGTCCTAGTCATCCTCGGCCGCGGGGATCGCCGTGCCGTTCACGTGCGCCTTGAGCACCTGGCTCGGCCGGAACACCAGCACCCGGCGCGGCAAGATCGGCACCTCGACCCCGGTCTTCGGGTTGCGCCCGACGCGGCGCCCCTTCTGCCGCACGGAGAACGTCCCGAACCCGCTGATCTTCACGGAGTGCCCCGACTCCAGAACCTTCGCCACCTGCTCGAGCACCGTCTCCAGCAGCTCCGCGGACTCGTTCCGCGACAGGCCGACCTGCGTGTAGATGCGCTCGGCAAGCTGGGCCCGGGTCACCGTGTTCATACGGCAACGCTAGTGATGCCCGAATGCACAGTCAACGAACCCCGCAATCTCAGACACTTGGCCGTGTCCTCCGCACCACACCCCGCCGGATTGTGCAGCAGAGGCACAGGGTGAAGCCCCCGGACAGCAAGGAAGCATGGGCTCTGCCCAAACCCGCAAAGGGTCCGAGAACCCTTTGATCCCTTGACTTAAGCGAAGCCAGTCCAGGGCGGCTCGCCCTGGCGGAGTCCAGAGGCAGAGCCTCTGGCCTTGCTCGCTACAGCCGGACCAGCGCCGACCCCCACGTGAGCCCGCCCCCCAGCGCCTCCATCAGCACCAGGTCCCCGCGCCGGATCCGCCCGTCCCCGTACGCCTGCGCCAGCGCCAGCGGGATCGACGCCGCCGACGTGTTCGCGTGCCGGTCGACGGTCACGACCACCCGCTCCGGCGGCAGCCCGAGCTTGCGCCCCATCGCCTGGATGATCCGCAGGTTCGCCTGGTGCGGCACCAGCCAGTCCACGTCCGACTGCGCGAGCCCGTTGGCTGCCAGCGCCTCGTCCACCACCGCCGACAGCTTGGCGACGGCGTGGCGGAACACCTCCCGCCCGTTCATCACGAGCGTCCCCGGCCCCTCGCGCCCCACCGCCCCGTCGACATAGAGGATGTCACCAAGTCGCCCGTCCGCGTGCAGGTGCGTCGACAGCACCCCCTCGCCCTCGCCGGCGCCCGCGCGCAGCAGCACCGCGCCCGCCCCGTCGCCGAACAGCACGCACGTCCCCCGGTCGCCCCAGTCGAGCACCCGCGAGAACACCTCCGCGCCGATCACCAGCACGCAGCGCGCCTGCCCGCACCGTATGAACGCGTCCGCCATCGACAGCCCGTACACGAACCCCGAGCACGCCGCCGACAGGTCCATCCCGAAGCCCTGCGTGACCCCCAGCGCCGCCTGCACCCGCAGCGCGGTCGCCGGGAACGCCTGGTCCGGCGTGCTCGTCGCCAGCAGCACGCAGTCCACCTCCGAGGCGTCCACGCCGGCATCGTCGAGCGCCGCCTGCGCCGCCCGCGTCCCCATGAACGCCGCCGTCTCGTGCGGTCCCGCCAGGTGGCGCTGCCCGATCCCGGTCCGCTCGCGAATCCACGCGTCGGAGGTGTCGACCCGCTCCGCCAGCTCCTCGTTGGACACCACCCGCTCCGGCAGGTACGCCCCGATCCCCACCAGCCGCGCGCGCACCGTCACGTCTGCACCGCCGGGAAGGAAGTAAGGTTGAGGCTCCGCCTCAAACTCCGCCAAAGGCTCGCCTTTGGAATCCACTTATAGGAGGCCGGTCCAGGGGCGGCTCGCCCCTGGCGGGTCCGGGCAGCGCCCGGCCTTGCTGCCCTGCTCAAAGCGCCGTCGCCATGTCCGCGTCGCCCTCGGCCGCCGTGGCGCTCAGCTCCGCGATCCGCGCCAGCCCCGCCCGGATCCGCTCGTTGAACCCGTGCGTCACCAGGTCCATCGCCACGTCGACCGCGTGCGCGAATCCCTCGGCATCCGTGCCCCCGTGCGACTTCACGACGACGCCGTTGAGCCCCAGCAGCATCGCCCCGTTGTAGCGCCTGGGATCGAGCCACTCGCGCAGCCGCTCCAGCCCCGGCCGCGCCAGCATGTAGCCGAGCTTGGCCTGCGCGCTCGACGAGAACACCTCGCGCAGCATCTCGCGCACCAGCCGCAGCGCGCCCTCGCCGGTCTTGAGCGCCACGTTCCCCGTGAACCCGTCGGTCACGACCACGTCGGTGGTCCCCGCCGCGATGTCGTGCCCCTCGACGAAGCCGTGGAACTGCGGCCCGATGTGGCTGGCGCGCAGCATCTCCGCCGCCTGCCGCAGCACCTCGGAACCCTTCAGCTCCTCGGACCCCACGTTGAGCAGCCCGATCGTGGGCGCCGGCAGCCCGAGCACGGTGCGCGCGAACACGTCGCCGAGCAGCGCGAACTCGACCAGGTTGCGCGTGTCGCACGACACGTTGGCGCCCAGGTCGAGCAGCACGACGTCGCCGCGCGCCGACGGCCCGATCGCCGCCATCGCCGGCCGGTCGATCCCCGGCAGCGTCTTGATCACGATCTTGGCCAGCGCCAGCAGCGCCCCGGTGTTGCCTGCCGATACCACGCCGAGCGCCTCGCCGTGCGCCACGGCGTCGATCGCGACCCGCATCGACGCACCCCGCACGCGCAGCGCCGCCGTGGGCTTCATCTCGGACGGGATCACCGCCGGCGCATGGCGCAGCGTGACGACGGCGCGCAACGCCGGCCGCGCCTCGAGCATGGGCGCCAGCACGGCCTCGTCGCCAACCAGCAGGTAGCGTGCCCCGGGATGGCGCTCGACCGACAGCGCCAGGCCGGAAACCACGGCATCGGGGGCATGGTCGCCCCCCATGGCGTCGACGGCGAGCGTGAACGGACCCTCGGGCATCACGCCGCCTGGCTCAGGTGCGGACGGCACCCTTCAGCGCCTTGCCGGCGACCACGACCTCGCGGCCGTCGTAGTGACCGCAATGCGAGCAGATGTGGTGCGGACGCTTCAGCTCGCCGCAGTTGCCGCACTCGTTGTGCGCCTCGGGCGTCAGCGCGTGGTGGGCGCGACGCATCCCCTGGCGGGACGGCGAGGTCTTTCTCTTGGGAACGGCCATGGGACTGCGCCCCTCTCGGTTCTGGCGACGCGACAGGGCCGCCGCGGCTGCGGAGGCCTGTGTCACGCACCGGCAATGCAAGGCGCGCGCTGTACCAGACGCGCCCCCGCCTCGCAAGCCGCCCCGCAGGCCGCCCCCGCCCGCCGCGCCCCTCGGCCCCGCCGCCCCCGGGATCGTGAACGCCCGCCGGCCGCAAACGCCCCGCGCCCTATCCTGCGTTAATGCCTGCCCGCTGCTCACGCTGCCACCTGGGGACACGGCGGCCGCACATCCCCCCGGCAGGGCCGGCGACGCCTCCGCCGCCCCTCCCGCAAGGGCCCCGCCGACCGCACGCGAACATGCCCCGCCACCCCGAGGCACGCCCGCCCGCCGCGCGCCACGGAACCACGGTCCCGCGAACGGAACCGCGACCACGCCCATCCCCCACCCGAAAGCGGAGCAAGCCCATGCCAATACGGCAGCAGATCCTGGTCGTGGACGACGACGCCGAGTTCAGCCGCGCCCTGTGCGAGCACCTCGACTCCGCCGGCGACTACCTGGCCACCCCCGCCGCCAGCATCGCCGAGGCCGAGGCCGTGCGCGCCGGGCACCCCACGGGCTTCGCCGCCTGCCTGCTCGACGTGGGCCTGCCCGACGGCGACGGCCGCGAGTTCTGCGCCAGGCTGCGCGGCATGGGCGTCGGCATGCCGATCCTGATGCTGACCGGCTCGGACTCCGAGGACGACATCGTCCACGGCCTGTCCTGCGGCGCCGACGACTACATCGCCAAGCCGTTCCGCCCCGCCGTCCTGATGGCGCGCCTGCGCTCCCAGCTCCGCGGCGCCGAGAACGGCCCCCACGTGGCGATCGGCATCGGCCCCTACACCTTCCACCCCGCGGAGAAGATCCTGCGCGACCCGGAGCGCCGCCGCCGCATCCGCCTGACCGACAAGGAAACCAGGCTGCTGCGCCACCTGTGCCGCACCCCCGGCACGCCCGTCGCGCGCCACACGCTGCTCGGCGAGGTCTGGGGCTACGGCAGCGCGATCGCCACCCACACCCTGGAAACCCACGTCTACCGCCTCCGCCAGAAGATCGAGCGCGACCCCCGCCAGCCGACCCTCATCGTCTCCGGCGAGGGCTGCTACGCCCTCAACACCGCCGCCTGACGCCCCGCGGCCTGCCCCCGGGCAGGCCGCGAACCCGCCGCCCCTACTGCTTCCTCAGCCCCGCCAGCGCCGCGAACGCCCCGCCCACCGTCGGCGCCTCGTCCTCCGCCAGCGCGACCCCCGGCCTGCGCGGATACGGATCGAGCCCCAGCGCGAGCTGCTCCGCCGCCGCCTCCCCCAGGTCGATCGACTGCCCCTCGTAGCCGACCTCGTCGTCGCTGTCCGGATCGACCTCGGCGTCGTCCGGCTCCTCGGCCAGCCGCTCCGCCGGCACGAACTGCACCCGGAACTCCTCGGCGACCGCGACCTCGAACGGCTCCAGCGTCACCACGCACTCCCGCACCAGCCTGGCCGCGAGCGATCCCTCCGCCGCCACCACGCCCCGCCGCCCCGCCCGCAGCCGGAACGCGACCCGCAGCGCCAGCACCGCCGGGATCCCCAGCCGCTGCGCGAGCGCCGCGCACTCCGCCTCCTTCGCCTCGACGACGTACTCCGTCCACCCCGCCCCCAGCCGGTCGACCGGCAGCAGCCGCTCCAGCTCGCTCACCGCCCCGCCCCCGCCACCGCCGCACCCCTGCCCGCCATCGCGTCCTCCACCATCGCCCGCAGCGCATCCTCGCCGAGGAACCCCGCCCGCCCCGCCACCAGCTCCGCCGCCGGCGTCCGCGCCAGCGCCGCATCCTGCGCCATCACCCACGCCGCCAGCCCCTCCGCCGCCCCCTCCGGCGCGCCCCCCCGCCAGACATTGCGCCCCAGCGCGTCGGCCAGCGCCCCCGCGTCCTGCGCCGCCAGCGGCCCGTCGTACGCCAGCGCGCGGCCGTGGAACGCCTCCCACATCGCGCGCACCCGCTTGCCCACGCCCAGGTCGAGCCCGAACTCGCGCAGCGTGGTGTCCATGTCGGAGAACATCGCGTCGAACACCGCCTGCGCCAGCGCCGGCCCCCTGCCGCGCGCCTCGCCCGCCGGCAGCCCCCGCAGCCTGCGTATCAGCAGCGCCACGTGCACGCCGACGCAGTCGAACCGCCCGTCCAGCGTGTCCGGCACCCCGAGCGCCTCGTACAGCGGCGCCAGCCGCGCCGCCGCCACCGCGGCGCCATAGAGAACGAAGCCGACCCGCTCGTGGCGGCGGCGCAGGAACGGGAGTGCGAGCATCCCCCGACCCTAGAACCCGCCGATTGACAACGCGAGCCCCGCCGTGCACGCCCGTCCCGCCCGCGGCCCGGCGCAGCCCGCCGGCGCGACGCCGCGACCCGCCGCCCCGCGCGGCCGGCGCGCGCGCCACGCCGGCCCCGCGCCCCGGACCACAGGCGCCCAGGAAGCGGAGTCACCATGCGCGTGCGTCACCCCACCCTCGCGATCGCCTTCGCCACGGCGCTCTCCGGCTGCTCCCTGTTCGCGCCGTCCAGCACCCCGCGCGGCCAGCGCCTGGCCGCCGAGCAGCTCCGCGAGCTGATCCCCGGCACCTCCACCCGCGCCGACGCCACCTCGCTGCTCGGCTCGCCCACCGCGCGCGCCGCCTTCGACGACAACACCTGGATCTACATCAGCCAGACCACGGCCTCTCGCGTCGCCCGCGTCCCCGGCATCGAGAAGCAGGACGTCCTCGTCCTCGCCTTCAACCAGGCCGGCACCCTGCAGTCCGTCAAGCACCTGACCAAGAAGGACGCCCGCCCCATCGCCATGGTCGCGCGCACCACGCCGTCCCCGGGCTCCGAGGCCTCCTTCGTCCAGCAGCTCCTCGGCAACGTCGGCCGCTTCACCCCGGGCGGCCTCGGCAACCTCGGCGGCAACAACGGCTCCTCGCTCGGCCAGACCAACCAGTCACCCTAGCCCTAGCAAGCAAGGTCGAGGCTCCGCCTCGAACTCCGCCAAAGGCTGCGCCCTTGGAACGCGCCACTTAAGGAAGGCCAGTCCAGGGCGGCTCGCCCTGGCGGGTCCGGGCAGAGCCCGGCCTTGCTCGCTACGCCGGCGCCCCGGGCTGGCGCATCGGCAGCGCCCGCGCGAACGCCTCCCGCGCCAGGCAAGCCTCCACGACCCCCTTCACCCGCGGATAAGCCCCCACGTCGACCCCGAACAACCCCGCGTTCACCGCGTGGCTCACCACGCAGAGGTCCGCCTGCGTCGGCGCATCCCCATGGCAGAACCGCCCCGTCTGCGGCTCCGAAAGCCGCGCCTCCACCGTCTTCAGCCCCTCGCGATACCAGTGCCCGGTCCAGGTCTTCCACCCGCCCTCGACCGCCCCGAACTCCGCCGCCAGGAACCGCCTCACCCTGGGCACCAGCAGCGGATGCGCGTCGCACGCGATGGTCTGCGCGATCCCGCGAACCCTCGCCCGCCCCGCCGCATCCTTCGGCAGCAGCGCCGGCTCCGGATACCGCTCGTCGAGATACTCCAGGATCGCCAGGCTCTCCACGACCGCCGTGCCGTCGTCATCGACCAGCGACGGCACCGACCCCTGCGGGTTCATCCGCCCGTACTCCGACCCGGCGAGCTCGCCGCTGTCGATGTCGTGCATCTCCTCCTCGAACGCCAACCCCTTGAGGTTGAGCGCGATCCTGACCCGGAACGCCGCCGCCGACCGCCAGAACCCGTGAAGCCTGATCATCGCCCCGCCCCCGCTGACCACCCCGGCACACCCGCCAAAGCCCTGCGCCCCCGAGCCTACACGCCTCCTCAGAAGTGGCTCCACCCCCCCCGCGCCACCGCCATCTCCTCCCCCCCCATCATCACCCGCACCCCCTCCCCCGCCACGAACCGCCCGACCCGCGTCACCCCCACCCCGCACGCCGCCGCCGCCTCGACCAGCGCCGCCTCCCGCCCCTTCGGCACCGCCATCAGCAGCTCGTAGTCGTCCCCCCCGCCCAGGCACCGCGCCATCCCCGCGCCCGCGCCCATCGCCGCCACCACCGCCCGCCCCGCCCCAGACAGCGGCACGCGCTCCGCCTCCAGAACCGCCCCCACCCCCGACGCCCTGCACAGATGCCCGAGGTCCTGCACCAGCCCGTCCGACACATCCATCGCCGCCCCCGCGACCCCGTGCAACCGCCCCCCCAGCCCCACCCGCGGCTGCGGCACCCGATACCGCCCCACCAGAAACCCCGAAGCGTCCGACACCCGCCCCTGCAGCACGTCGAGCCCGAGCGCCCCGTCCCCGATCGTCCCGCTGACCCAGACCCCGTCCCCCGCCCGCGCCCCCGAGCGCAGCACCGCCCCCCCCGGCACGACACTCCCCAGCACGGTGAGCGACAGCGTCACCGGCCCCGGCGTCGACGTCGTGTCCCCCCCGAGCAGCCCGACCCCGAACTCCGCCTGGTCCAGCGCCAGCCCCGCCGCGAACCCCGCGAACCACGCGTCCGGCGTGCCCCTGGGCGCCGACACCGTCATCAGGTACCCGAACGGCACGGCCCCCATCGCCGCGAGATCCGACAAATTCACCCGCAGCAGCTTGCGCCCCACCGTCTCCGCCGGGTCGTCGGGCAGGAAATGCACCCCCGCCACCATCGCGTCCGCCGCGACCACGAGCGCCCGCCCCGCCGGCGGCACGAACACCGCCGCGTCGTCGGCGAGCCCCAGCGACCCCTCCCCCGCCAGCGGCCGGAAGTGCCGCGCGATCAGGCCAAACTCCGCGGGCAGCACCACCGGAACCTCCAGAGCAAGCAGGCAAGGCCAAAGGCTCCGCCTCTGGACTCTGCCAAAGGCTGCGCCCTTGGAACGCATCCCTTAAGGAAGGACAGTCCAGGGCGGCTCGCCCTGGCGGGTCCGGGCAGAGCCCGGCCTTGCTTCAGGCTGCCTCGCCCGCCGCGAACTCCTTCGGCCGGAGCTGCCGCGCCAGCCGGTCGAGCAGCCCGTTGACCATCCGCGGCTCGTCGCC
This sequence comes from Janthinobacterium lividum, assembly GCA_050920955.1. Classification (GTDB taxonomy): domain Bacteria; phylum Pseudomonadota; class Alphaproteobacteria; order Acetobacterales; family Acetobacteraceae; genus CAXSEF01. The sequence goes on from JBPBQS010000164.1 coordinate 23,652, forward strand.
CGCGAAGAACCCGTGCGCCACGTCGAGGTACTCGTTGATGACGACGCGCGACGGCGGCCCGTCCGCCATGCACAGCTCGGCGCCTCCGGCCCGCACGAGCGCGCGCATCACCGGGTCGAGCCGCGCCATCGGCCACTCCGGCGGCAGCGCCTCGGACATCATCGCATCCAGCCTGTCCTGCTCGGCGACCGCGACCCGCACGATGCGCGAGAACAACGCGACGTGGGCATCCGGCACCCGCCCGTTCTCGAACCCGTCGTCGTTGCCGGGCAGCTCGCCGAGGCGGTGGCGCACGAACTGGTCGATGATCGTCTCCGCGCCCTCGCCGCCCTGCTCGCTCTGGAACAGCGCCTGCACGGCACCCACGCGCGCCGCCGTGCGCGGCCGCCCCTTCGGCGCCGCCTTGCCGTCCCCGCCCTGCGCCATCAGCCGACCCCCTGCCCCACGATCACCGCGTCCCGAACCGTCGCGCCACGGCGACCTGCACCAGCGCGGCCGCGGCCGCTTCCGCGCCCTTGTTGTGCCCGTCCGGCCCGGACCGCGCCACCGCCTGCTCGATCGAGTGCACGGTGAGCAGCCCCGACCCCAGCGCGACCCCGTGCTGCAGCGCCACCGCCATCAGCCCCGCCATCGTCTCGCGGCAGATGAAGTCGTAATGGTCCGTGCCCCCGCGCACGACGCACCCCAGCGCCACGTAGCCGTCGAACGCCCGCCCCGAATCCCCGGTGCCCTCGCCGCCGAGCCCCGCCGCCACGTCGCCGCGCGCCGCCAGCCCGATGGCCTGCGGCAGCTCGAAGGCGCCGGCGACGTCGAGCACCTCGTGCGTCGCCCCCGCCTCGCGCAGGATGCGCAGCGCGCCCTCCGTCATCCCGTCCACGACCCCGCGATAGTAAGGCGCGCGCACCACGAGCATGTGCGGCGCAGCCCCTGCCACCCGCGGCGCCACCGGCAGCGGCGCATCCTGCGTGCTCATGCCCCCACCCCGCGCCCGTCCTGCGGAACCCAGTCCTCCACGCCCGGCACCTCCACGCCCGCCCCCGCCCCGCCGCGATCCTCCACGCGCCGGTTCTCGACCACGTTCAACCCGTAGCCCTCCAGCCCCACGATCGTGCGCGTGTGGTTCGTCAGCAGCACCATGTCGCGCACCCCCAGCTCCACCAGGATCTGTGCCCCGATCCCGTAGTCCCTGAGGAACGGGTTCGGCGGCCCCTCGCCCGCCGCCACGCGCGCCGCGCGCTCCGACACCGCCGTCGGCCTGGGATCGCGCAGCAGCACCACCGCGCCCCGCCCCGCCTCGGCGATCATCCGCATCGCCTGGTGCAGCCGCGCCGAGTGCGCGCCCCCCAGCATGTCCGTCAACAGGTCCACCGCATGCATCCGCACCACCACCGGCTCCGGCCCCGACAGGTCCCCCTTCACCAGGACCAGGTGCTCCGCATAGTCCACCGTGTTCGCATACACGACCAGCCGCCAGTCGCCCCCCGCGACGCCGGGCAGCACGCCCTCCTGCACCCGCCGCACCAGCCGCTCCGTGCGCCGCCTGTGCGCGATCATGTCCGCGATGGTGCCGAGCTTGAGCCCGTGGTGCTGCGCGAACGCCACCAGCTCCGGCAGCCTGGCCATCGACCCGTCGTCGTTCATGATCTCGCAGATCACGCCCGACGGGTTCAGCCCCGCCATGCGCGCGATGTCGACGGCCGCCTCCGTGTGCCCCGCCCGCACCAGCGTCCCGCCGTCGCGCGCGGCGAGCGGGAACACGTGCCCCGGCGTGACGATGTCCCCGGGCTTCAGCTCCGGGTTGATGGCCGCCGCGATGGTGTGCGCGCGATCGAACGCCGAGATCCCTGTCGTGACCCCCTCGGCCGCCTCGATCGACACGGTGAACGCCGTCTGGTGGCGCGTGCCGTTGGCCTGCGCCATGAGCGGCAGCCCGAGCTGCCCGACCCTCTGGCACGTCATCGCCAGGCAGATCAGCCCGCGGGCATGGCGCGCCATGAAGTTGACCGCCTCCGCCGTGGCGAACTGCGCCGGGATGACCAGGTCGCCCTCGTTCTCGCGGTCCTCGTCGTCGACGAGGATGAACATGCGCCCCGCCCGCGCCTCGTCGATCAGCTCCTCGGTGCTCGCGAGATACCCCGACAGGTCGCCGCGCACGACCGCGTCCAGCACGCCCGACGCCCCCGCGTCGGCGTCGCCGGCCCGCATGCCCCGCTCGTGGTTCGGATCGTCCATGGTCAAGCCCCCGTGCCGGCCGACGTCCCGCCCGCCCCGCGCCCATCCGCCGCGCCCTGGTCGCCGGCGCCCGGACGCGCCCACGCGGGATCGGCCCACGCCGGATCGGCCAGCCGCGCCGCGTTGCGCGCCACGCCGTCGACCTCGATGTGCACCGCCTCGCCGGGCCGGCGCAACCCGAGCGTCGTCGCCCCTGCCGTGTGCGGGATCACGTTGACCCCGAACACCGCCCCGCCCCCGCCCTCGTTCGCGCCGCCGTCGCGCACCGAGTTCACCGTGAGCGACACCCCGTCCACGGCGATGCTCCCCTTCTCCGCCACGAAGCGCGCAAGGCGCCCGGGCACGGCGAACTCCATGCGCACCGACCCGTTCTCCGCGGCCCGCGCGACCATCTCGCCGAGCCCGTCGACGTGCCCCGACACCATGTGCCCGCCCAGCTCGTCGCCCATGCGCAGCGCCCGCTCCAGGTTCACCCGCGTCCCCGCCTCCCACCGCCCCAGCGTGGTCAGCGACAGCGTCTCCGCCGACGCCTCCACCGCGAACCAGTCCTCGCCGAACGCGACCACCGTCAGGCAGCACCCCGAGCACGCGATCGACGCCCCGAGCGCCACCCCCGCGAGGAACCCCCCGCCCGCCCCGCCGCCGCCACCGTCCGCCGCCCCGTCGCGCGCCACCGCCTCGACCTGCACCATCCCCCCGTCCGCCAGCCGCGACACGTAGACGACCGCCGGCACCACCCCCCCCGGCAGCGCCTCGGCCAGCGCGCGGCGCACGCCATCCTCGGGCGCCCCCGGCAGCGTCGCCAGCAGCGCCGCCATCCCCGCCGGCTCCACGACCGAAACCCCGACCCTGACCAGCGCCCCGAGCCCCAGCCCCTCCGCCTCCAGCCCCACGCGCAGCGCGTCCACGCAGTCGTGCACCCCCTCGCCCCCGCCCGCCGCCGATGCCACCGGCGGCAGGAACACGAGCCCGCCGCCCCGCATCACCCCCGCAGCACCCGCGCGCCCGCCCGGCACCCCGATCACGAGCCGCATGTCGCGCCCTGCCCCGATCGCCTCGCACGAGCGCACCTCGCCGACCGCCGCGATGATCCCGGTGAACATCAGC
>JBPBQS010000206.1:0-25860 GCA_050920955.1 Janthinobacterium lividum
ACGGCGTGCCGTCCTTGCGGTGGTTGCGGATGTCGACCTCGATCGTCGCCGCCGTGCGCACCGCCTCGGCGATCCGGCGCACCGCGTCGCGGTCGGTCTGCGGCCCCTGCAGGAAGCGGCAGTTGCGCCCCACGACCTCGTCGCGCCGGTAGCCGGTCAGCAGGCAGAAGGCGTCGTTGCAGTACACCACCGGGTTGTCGGCGAGCCGCGGGTCGCTCAGGACGATCGGCGTGCGGGTGGCCTGCACGGCCGCCACGAACGGATCGGTCTCCGCCGCCCCGCCGGCCAGGATCGCGGCGACGCGCCCGCCCTGCAGCGCCGCCGCCTCCCGCACCGCGGACGCGGGGGAGAGGCCGTCGCCGGGATCCTCAGCCACGGGGGTCGCGCCCCGCGGTGCCCGTCATGCCGCCTCTTCGGTGGTCCACTCGCGCCAGAGCATGATCAGCGCCGACATGATGGCCGGGCCGAGGAACAACCCGATCAGCCCCCAGGTCTCCACCCCGCCCAGGATGCCGAGCAGCACCCACAGGAACGGCAGCCGCGTGGCGCCGCCGATCAGCGCGGGGCGGATGAAATGATCGGCAGCGAAGGTGACCACGAGGCCGAGCACGACGACGACCACCGCCGCCACGGTGGAGCCCTGCACCAGCAGCAGCAGGGCGGCTGCGCAGAACACCAGCGCCGCGCCGAACGGCACCATCGCCGCGATCGCGGTGGCCCCCCCCAGCAGCGTCGGGTGCGGCACGCCCGCGACGGCATAGGCGATGCCGAGCACCACGCCCTCGCCGAGCCCGACCAGCACCAGCCCGTCCACCGTGCCGTGCACCGAGGCGATCACCTGGCGCCCGAGGCGCTCGCCGCGCGGCCCGAACGCCCGCCTGCTGGCGACCAGCATCTGCGCGGACACCGCCGGCCCCTCCTTGAACAGGAAGAACAGGGTGAGCAGCGTGAAGCCGAACACCACGAAGCGGTGGGCGACCAGCGCCCCCATCTCGCGCCCCAGCGACATCGCGTCGTGCGTGGAGCGCCCGAGCAGCGCCTGCGCGCCATGCGGGTCGGCGAGGTTGTGCTGCCACCAGGCCGTGACCTGGCGCTGCCCGATGGGGAGCTGGCCGACGATGGCGGGCACGGGGATGCCGTTGTTCCGCGCATCCACCAGCCAGGCGATGCTGCCGTGCGCGTCGCTGGCGATCTGCACGGCCGCGAGCACCAGCGGCACCACGAACACCAGCGTCACCAGCAGCGTGAATAGCGACGGGATCAGGATGTTGTGCCGCCCGGGCGGCCAGCGGCGCTGGGCGCGTCGGTACAGCGGCCAGATCGAGATCGCCAGGATCGCCGCCCACACCAGCGCCGTGAGGAAGTCGTGCAGCGTCCACAGCCCGAGCAGCACCAGGAAGCCGGCGAGCACGCCGCGGGCGATCTGCTGGCTGGTGCTGGCTTCCGGGCCGGAGCAGTCGAAACCCATGGTGGTGATCCTGTGTCGTCGCCCCGGCCACGCCGGTGCGGGACGGCGCCGTCCTGGCCCGCATGGTGTCGCGTCTCGCGCGCCGCGTCCATCCGCGACGCTGTCGGCCCGGCCCGGCAGGCATCCTCGGCCACGCCGGCAACCCGGAGGTGCAGCGGCCGTATGGAGCGTATCGGGACAGCGGTGCGGAGGCGGCGATGCGTGTGGCATGGATCGGGATGGCGGCGCTGCTGTCGGGATGCGGCGGGCTGGGCGGCGGGGACGCCTCCGCGCCGATGACCAGCGTGATCGGCGCCCCGGCCGCGATGCAGAACAACGGGATGATGGTCCACTCCGCGGGCAGCGGCGCCTCCATCAGCTCGGACCTGGAGGACGGCGGCAGCACCGCGTCGCAGAGCGGCACCAACATCGGCGCCGGCGGCATCGGCGGCGGTATCCCGCAGTGACCCCGGGCCGGCGGGGACACAGGGCAGGGGCCGCCGCCACGGCGCTCGGCACGGCGACCGTGCTGGCCGCGGCGCTGGCGGGGTGCGCGCGCCAGGGGCCGCCGCTGTCCGCCCTGGAGCCCGGCGAGGCGCCGATGGTGACCGGCCAGTCCCCCGGCAGCCCGTTCGCCGAGGGGAGCAAGGAGGCGCCGTTCTCCTCCGCGAACAGCTACCCCCAGGGTGCCGCCAGCCCGCCCCTGCGCGCCCGATAGCCCGCGGCGCGTCCCGTCCGTCATTGCCGCTGGCGCGACTCCGCACGGATGAAGGATGCTTCCCGACCGATTGGAGCGTCCCTAATGAGCATCAGCATGCGAGGGCCCGGGGCAGGGCAGACCATCCGGCTCAGGGCCCGGGTGATGGACACGGCGTTCGACCCGGACTGCCGCGTGATCGAGGTCGAGCAGGCCGGGGGCGGCGCCGCGCGCTGCTTCGCCTCGGTGCGTCAGGTCGACGCCGACAGCGTGGACATCGGCTGGCCGGTCGGCAACCGCGCCGACGGCGCCATTCTGGTCGAGCTGCCGCAGGAGACGGAGGCCGGCCTGTGGCAGGTCTGGGTGCGCCCCGACCAGCTCCTCGTCACGGAGCGTGCCGCCCCCGAACGCTGAGCCCTCCGGATGACGGCGGGCGACCCGCCGGCGCTTACCGCCGCGTCGAAATCCACGTAGTCCCGGCCCGACCCGCGGATCGTCGCGCTGCACTGCCGGCGCGCCAACTAGCGGCCGCCGGTCGTGGCTGCCATGCCGAACCCGGTGCGCGCTACCAGCCGCGCCGGTCGCGCGACCTGGCCCACGCCAGCAGCACCGCGAGCACGGCGCACGCCACCACCGCGTCCTGCCCGAGCGTGAGATGGCCCATGAGCCGGAAGACGAAGCCGTAGATCACCGCATGGATCACCGCGGAGATCGCCATGTGCGCGACCCAGTCCGACATGCCGCCGCCATGGTGGCCGTAGCGGGCGACGAGCAGCAGGGCGCTTCCCAGGCCGGTGATCACGCCCGTGGCGCGGGCGGGGCGGACAGCAGCGAGAGCGTGTCGCGCACCTGCATCCCCAGCCCGATGTCCTGGCCGGCGAGCCCGACCGTGCCCCCGGCCATGACGACGCCGGCAAGCTCCTGGTAGAGCGCCTGCATGACCTCGAACGGCATGTCCAGCGCGTCGGGCATGATCCAGACCCGGTCGCCATGCTGCAGGTCGGCCTCCCTCGCGGCCTCCGGGGCACGGCCGTGCACCAGGGTCCTGAAGGGCAGGGCATCGCTCAACGACTCGGTGAACATGTCGGGCCCGACGCCCGCCAGGCGCACCCCGTCGCCGGTGTAGAGCGTCCCCGGGAAATCCTCGGGGGATGGATAGGTGATCATGGGGCGGTTCCCTGGTGCTCCAGCCCCTTACTGGCAACCATCACCCGCCGCGTCCAGGCCCTGGGCCCCGGCGCCCATGCGCCGGCACCAGGCCCCGTTCAGACGGCGATCCGCAGCAGGCGTCTGCCCGTCGCGCCACCGGCATCGCCGCCAATCGTGCCATCACTCGGAACAGGCGCCGTGGGGGCGGTCGACGGCGCGGCGCGTATCACCGGCGGCAGAACCCGCAAGGTGCTGCCGACAAAGCTGTTGGTGTCCATCCCCGCCTCGCCATGCTGTCGGCGAACTATCACAGGGAACGGTTACGGTATTGTGACGGTGACCTGACAAGCAGCCAGTTCGCTGCTGCCAACACCTGCTCGAAAGTCACCAGGCAGGATCGGGGGAGGAACCCGGAACACGAACCGGTTCCGGGGCAGGCCAACGGCGGGCACGCTTGGCGGAGGGGATGAGATTCGAACTCACGGTACGGGTTGACCCCGTACAACGGTTTAGCAAACCGCCGCCTTCAGCCACTCGGCCACCCCTCCGCCGGGACAGCGTGCAACACGGCGTTTGCCCACCCGTTCTACGGGCTTGGGGAGCCGGCGTCAAACCCCACGCCGGCCTCCCGCACCACGAAGTCAGCCCGCCAACGCTGCCGCCACGCGCCGCGCGAAGGCCGCCGGATCGCGCGGGTTCTCGCCGTCCTGCACCCGCGCCAGGTCGAGCAGCGTGTGCGCCGCATCCGCCACGTCCTCGCCCGCCGCCGCACGCTCCGCCAGCCTGCGGATCAGCGGGTGGCGCGGGTTCAGCTCCAGCACCGGCGGCGGCGTCGGCAACGCCCGCCCCGCGCGACGCATCAGCCGCTGCATCTGCAGGTCCGGGCCGTTCTCGCTGGCGCCCAGCACCACGGCGCTCTCCGTGAGCCGGTCCGTGCCGCGCACGTCGCCCACGTCGCCGCCCAGCGCCGCCTTCAGCGCCGGCAGCAGCGCGTCGAGCGAGGCCGGCGCCTCGCCGCCCGCATCCACCGCCTCCAGCTTCGACAGGTCGGCCGCCCCCTGCGTGACGCTGCGGATCGGCTTGCCGTCGTAGGTGTCGAGCCGCTCCGGCCAGAACGCGTCCACCGGGTCGGCGAGCAGCAGCACCTCGACCCCGCGCGCCCGGAACCCCTCGAGCTGCGGCGAGGCGGCCAGCGCCTCCGGGTTGTCCCCAGTCAGGATGTAGATCGCCTCCTGCCCCGGCTTCATCCGCCCGACGTACTCCTTGAGCGACACCAGGGCCGCCGCCGCCGGCGCCGCGTCCTCGTCGTTCTCCGCGCCGCCACCCACCAGCGGGTCGGAGTCGTGCACGATCTCCGCGTCCGCGATGCCGTCCGGCCCCGCGCTGCCCTCGTCGAGCGGCTCCGGCGCGCCGGGGAACGCGTCCTCCAGGCTGGCGTCGTCGAGCGCCGTGCCCTCCGGCGAGGCGTCGTCCGGCTTGCCCGGCGCCGCGATCGCCGCCGGCACGGTGGAACGGAACCGCATTAGCTCGGCGAGAGCGTCGCGGTGCTCGCTGTCCTCCCACACCCCTTCCTTGAGCACCGGCCCGAAGTTCTCCCAGAACGCGGCATACGACGCCTCGTCCTTCGTCCGGCCCTTCAGCTCCGACATCACCCGGTTGGTCACGGCCTTCCTGATCCGCGCCAGCACCGGCGTCGCCTGCAGCATCTCGCGCGACACGTTCAGCGGCAGGTCCTCGGTGTCCACCACGCCCTGCACGAAGCGCAGCCACGGCGGCAGCAGCTTCGCGTCGTCGGTGATGAACATCCGCCGCACGTGCAGCCGCACCTTGCTCTCGCGCTCGCCCTCGACCGGCTCGAACGGCCGCGCCCCCGGGACGAACAGCAGCGCCGAGTACTCGACCGTGCCCTCCGCGCGCCAGTGCAGCGTCGCCCAGGGCTTGTCGAACGCGTGCGCCAGGTGACGGTACAGCTCCGTGTACGCCTCCTCGCTCACCTCGGACTTCGGCTTGCGCCACAGCGCCGTGCCCTCGTTGGCCACCTCGTCCTCGCCGTCGCGCACGATCACGATCGGCAGGGTGATGCCGTCCGCCCACTTCCGCACGATCGACTGCAGCCGGTAGCTCTCCAGGAACTCGTCCGCGTCCGCCTTGACGTGCATCACGATGGTGGTGCCCGCGTGCTCGCGCTCCGCCGGTGCGATCGTGTAGTCGCCGCGCCCGTCCGACGACCAGCGCCACGCCTCGTTCGTCCCCGCGCGGCGCGACGTCACCTCGACGCGGTCCGCGACCATGAACGCCGAGTAGAACCCCACGCCGAACTGCCCGATCAGGCTGGGCGCGTCCGCCTTCTTCCCCTCGCCCTCGCCGAGCGTCTGCCCGAAGGCGCGCGTGCCGGAGCGCGCGATCGTGCCCAGGTTGGACAGCAGCTCCTCGCGGCTCATCCCGATCCCGTCGTCGCTGACGGTCAGGGTGCGCGCGTCCTTGTCCGGCACGATGCGCACCTGCGCCGCCTCCGGCGAGCCAAGCGCCGCGTCGGTCAGCGACTCGAAGCGCCGGCGGTCCGTGGCGTCCGCCGCGTTGGCGACCAGCTCGCGCAGGAAGATCTCGCGCTCCGAGTAGAGCGAGTGCACCACCAGGTCGAGCAGACGGCCGACCTCGGCGCCGAACGCGTGGCGCTCCTCGCCGGCAGCCGGGGCGTCGGGGGTCGTGGCTCCTGCATCGCTCATGGTCTGGCTCCCATCTGGGCAACCCGGGCGGGTCGCGGCGGGGGCCATATGCGCCCCGGGCCTGGGGCTTTCAAGCGGACGGCAAGGCAGCAAGCATGGGCTCTGCCCAAACCCGCAAAGGGTCCGAGGACCCTTTGATCCCATCTACTTAAGTAAAGCCATCCAAGGGGCTTCCCTTGGCGGAGTTTGAGGCAGCGCCTCAACCTTGCTTCCTAGTTCGACCGGAACGGCCGGAAGATCACGGGGATCGGCGCCCCCCGGTAGGCGTCCAGCCCGCGCCCCGTCGCCATCATGCCCGGCGCCCCCGCCATGCGGATGATGTGCGCGCCCCCTGTCGTGACCGGCGGCGCGGCCCCCACGGCCATCCCGGCGCCCACCAGCAGCGGCGCCGCCTTCGCCACGGCGACCCGCGGCCCCGCGGGCCGGTCCGGCTGCGCCCAGGTCTCGAGCACACGGCGCTGGTAGTCCGCGCCCGGGCCCGGGTTGAGCGAGTGGTAGGCGGCCGCGGCATGCGGCCACGACCCCTGCTGCTGGAACAGCGTCTGCAGGAAGCTCGCCGCATAGGTCGCGTTGCTCTGCGGGTCGAACGCCTGGTCGAGGCTTGCGAACGCGCCCGGGTGGTAGCTCAGGTTGACCTGCAGGCAGCCCACGTCGATCGAGCGGATGCCCTGCGCCTGGAACGCCTGCGCCGCGGCGATCGCCTGCGCCTTGCTCTCGTAGTAGTGCCCGACACCCTCCGCGTTGATCGTCCACGGCCACGCCTGCACGGTGCCGGTCTGCGGATCGGCCCGACCGCTCTCCACCTTCGAGATCGCCGTCAGCAGCTGGTCCGGAATGCGCGACGCCTGCTCCACGCTGCTCGTCGCCGCACGGCAGAGCTGCGACGGGCTGCCCGACCACGGCATGGCGGCACGCCCACGCTGCGCCGGCAGGAGCGCAGCCAGCACGATCACGATCCTGGGTGCGAGGTCGCGTGTCATCGTCCGGACACTAGCCGGCGTTCGTTAACAGGATCTTACCTCCTGCCCATGATCGATGGTGCGCTGCAAAAAACCCTTGCGCCCTGCGGCCGATCTCGGATAGTTTTTGCAGTGCAGCAGGGCTCTTGCCCTCCTGCATCTTGGACGTTTCCTCCCTAAACTTGGCGGCGCGAAAGCGCCGCTTTTTTTTGCCCGCCGTTCAGGGCCCGAGCAGCCCCGGGTTCCGCTGCAGCGCCCTCACCAGCGACTCCACCACGAGCGACAGGCGGTCGCGCAGCACCCCGAAGCCCGGCCGTTTCTCGATCGCCGCCTCGTCCATGTACAGCCCGCGCGCCACCTCGACCTGCAGCACGTGGACGTGCTCGCGCGGCCGCCCGTAGTGCCGCGTCACGTAGCCGCCGGCATACGGGTCGTTGCGGCTCACCTGGTACCCCGCGTCGCGCAGCAGCGACTCCACCAGCCGCGTCGCCCCCGGCGCGCAGGTGGTGCCGTGCGCGTCGCCCAGCACGAAGTCCGGCCCCTCCCGCGTCACGCGCGACCCCTCGCGCGGCGGCGTCGACGCGTCCGGCATCGAGTGGCAGTCGAGCAGCAGGCACGCCCCGCGCTGCCGCCGCGTCGCCTCGATCATCCCGCGCAGCGCCGCGTGGTACGGCTCCCAGCAGCTGTGCACGCGCGCCTCCGCGTCCGCGAACCGCAGCCGGCGCCGGTAGATCGCCTCGCCCGACGACACGACGCGCGCCAGCGTGCCGAGCCCCGCGCCCACGCGCACGCTGGTGGTGTTGACCCAGGGCGGCAGCCCGTCCTCGAACATCGCTGGGTCCAGCTCCCAGGCCTCGCGGTTCGCGTCGCAGTACGCCCGGGGAAACGTCGCGGCCAGCAGCGCCGCGCCATGCGAGGGCGCCGCCGCGTAGAGCTCGTCGACGAAGCTGTCCTCGGAGCGGCGCAGGGCGCGCGGGTCGAGCCGCGAGGACTCGACGAACCCGGCCGTGTAGTTGCGCCCGGAATGCGGCGAGGCGAGCACGAGCGCCGAGGCCTGCACGTCGGGCTCGCGCAGGATGAAGGGCGGTTCGGTGATCGGCATGTCCACGGCGCCATAGAAGCGCCCGCGGCCGCCCGTGTCACGCCACGGTCACGGGAATGGTTGATCCGCCCGTGCGGGGAAGAAGGGGCGTGGTGGGCGATACTGGGATTGAACCAGTGGCCTTCCCCGTGTCAGGGGGACGCTCTCCCGCTGAGCTAATCGCCCGCCGTCGCCGCCGCCTTCCTAGAGGCACGCCGCCGCGCATGCAAGCCGCCACCCCGCGTTCCGCCCCGGAATACCGCCGCATGCGCACCAGGCCAGGCCGGTTCGTTGTCATCGAACCGTCATCCGACTGACACAAACGCGTCCCCGGCCCGGTGTAACAGGGCGCCATTCTTGTTCCACCGGAGGATTGATGTCCCGCTCGCGCACCGGCCTGGCTCTCGCCCTCGCCGCCCTTCCTCTCGCAGCCTTCCCCCTCGCGGCCCGCGCCCAGGCGATCACCGGCGCCGGTTCGACCTTCGCGGCGCCCATCTACGGCAAGTGGGCCGAGGCCTCGCACGCGGCCACCGGCGTGTCGCTGAACTACCAGGCGATCGGCTCCGGCGGCGGGCAGAACCAGGTGTTCAACCGCACCGTCGACTTCGGCGCCTCCGACGCCCCGGTCGCCGCCGACAAGCTCGCGTCCAACAGCCTTCTGCAGTTCCCCGCCGCGATGGGCGGCGTCGACGTGATCGTGAACATCCCCGGCGTGGAGGGCAACAAGCTGCGCCTCGACGGCCCCACGCTCGGCGCGATCTACCTGGCGCAGGTCGCCAAGTGGAACGACCCGAAGATCGCGGCGCTCAACCCCGGCCTGAAGCTGCCTGACCTGGCGATCGCCCCCGTGCACCGCGCCGACGGCTCCGGCACCACCTTCGTGTTCACCGACTACCTGTCGATGGTCAGCGCGGAGTGGAAGGACAAGGTCGGCGCCGCGACCAGCGTGTCCTGGCCCGGCGGCTCGGGTGCGCGCGGCAGCGACGGCGTCGCCGGCACGGTGAAGAACATCAAGGGCGGCATCGGCTACGTCGAAAGCGCCTACGCCGAGCAGAACCACCTCGTCACCGCCGAGCTGAAGAACCGCGACGGCCAGTTCGTGGCGCCCACGATGCAGAGCTTCGCCGCCGCCGCCGCCGCAGCCGACTGGACGGGTGCGAAGAACTTCGCCGTCGACCTGAACAACGAGCCCGGCGCCGGGAGCTGGCCGATCGTGTCCGCGACCTTCGTCCTGCTGCCCACCAACCCCAAGGACAAGGCGCAGAGCGAGGCGGTCACCAAGTTCTTCGAGTGGAGCTTCGCCAACGGCGACCAGATCGCCCACGACCTGCTCTACGTGCCGCTGCCGGCGGCGGTGAAGGACCGCGTCCGCGCCGCCTGGAAGTCCGACATCAAGGGCTGAGGCAAACGCCGGGGCCCTGCCCTGGACCGGCTTCACTTGAGTATCGGTTTCCAAAGGCGAGCCTTTGGCGGAGTCCAGAGGCAGCGCCTCTGGCCTTCCTTCCTTCCCCACACGACGGAGAGCGCAACCTTGGCCCAGACGGCGACGGCCCCAGGCATCCACTCCGCGCGCGGCTCGGGTGCGACCGGCGACCTGGTGTTCGCGGGCCTCGTGCGTGCCGCCGGCCTGCTGGTGCTGGCGCTGCTCGGCGCGATCATCGTGCTGCTCCTGGCGGGCGGCCTCCCCGCCTTCCGCCACTTCGGCCCGGGCTTCCTGGTCTCCACCGCCTGGAACCCCGTGAAGGAGGACTTCGGCGCACTCGTGCCCGTCTACGGCACCGTGGTCACCGCCGTGCTGGCGATGCTCATCGCGGTGCCGCTGGCGTTCGGCATCGGCTTCTTCCTCACCGAGCTGGCGCCCGCGTGGATGCGCGGCCCCGTCGGCATCGCCGTCGAGCTGCTTGCCGCCGTGCCCTCGATCATCTACGGCATGTGGGGCTTCTTCGTGATCGTCCCGGTGATGAGCTCCACCGTGGAGCCGTTCCTGATCGACACCCTGGGCAACGTGCCGGGCATCGGCTTCCTGTTCTCCGGCGCGCCCTTCGGCACCGGCATCCTCACCGCCTCGCTGATCCTGGCGATCATGGTGATCCCGTTCATCGCGGCCACCATGCGCGACGTGTTCCTCACCGTGCCCGCGGTGTTCAAGGAGTCCGCGTTCGGCCTGGGCTGCACCCGCTGGGAGGTGATGCGCCACGTCGTGTGGCCCTACACCCGCACGTCGGTGGTCGGCGGCATCATGCTCGGCCTCGGCCGCGCGCTCGGCGAGACGATGGCCGTGACCTTCGTGGTCGGCAACACCAACACCATCAGCACCAGCCTGCTCGGTGCCGGCAACACCATCGCCTCCCTGATCGCGCTGGAGTTCCCCGAGAGCCAGTCCGGCTCCCTGAAGCTCTCGGCACTTCTGGCGCTCGGCTTCATCCTGTTCGTGATCTCCTTCGTCGTGCTCGCGATCTCGCGCCTCCTCCTGCGGCCGGCACGCACGTGAACACCCCGACAGCAAGGCCAGGGCGCTGCCCTGGACCGGCACGACAAGTCCTCTCCTTCATGGCGGCACCCGCATGAGCGCGACCCTCACCCTCCCGCCGCGCACCGCGGACTCGGCCGCCACCGCGCGCAGCCTCGGCCGCCGCCGCCGCCTCGCCAGCCTCGTGGCCTCCGTGCTCGCGGGCCTCGCCACCGCGATCGGCCTGGCGTTCCTCGCCTCGATCCTCGCGACCCTGGTGTGGCGCGGCATGGGCGGCCTCAGCCTGACCGTGTTCACCACGGTGACGAAGTCGCCCGGCTCCAACGGCGGCCTGCTCAACGCCATCCTCGGCAGCGCGGTGCAGACCACCATCGGCACCGCGATCGGAACCCCCATCGGCCTGCTCGTCGGCACCTACCTGTCCGAGTACTCGCGCGGCTCGGCGCTCGGCAACGTCGTGCGCTTCGTGTCCGACATCCTGCTGTCCGCGCCCTCGATCCTGATCGGCCTGTTCGTCTACATCCTCGCGGTGCAGCCGCTGGGCCACTTCTCGGGCATCGCCGGCAGCCTGGCGCTGGCCGTGATCGTGATCCCGATCGTGGTCCGCACCACCGAGGACATGCTGCGCCTCGTGCCCAGCCAGCTGCGCGAGGCGTCCATCGCGCTCGGCGCGCCCAAGTGGCGCACCATCATGTTCGTCTGCTACCGCGCGGCGCGCGACGGCATCATGACCGGCGTGCTGCTCGCCATCGCCCGCGTCGCCGGCGAGACGGCGCCGCTGCTGTTCACCTCGCTCGGCAACCTCAACTGGTCGCTGAGCCTGCGCGAGCCGATGGCGAGCCTGCCGGTGACGATCTACTCCTACGCCGGCTCGGCCTTCGACGACTGGGTGCAGCTCGCCTGGACCGGCGCCCTGCTGGTCACGGTGGCGGTGCTGGTGACCAACATCGTGGCACGCCTCGTGCTGCGCCGCCGCTGAAGGGACACGGGAATGGGCGATCTCGAGGACGCACGCCGCAACGGCACGCCGGCCCGCGACCCGGCCGCGGCAGCGGCGCAGGATGGCGCGCGACACGCGCAGACGATGGATGGCGTGCGACACGCCCACGACGCAGCAGGACCTGACACGATGACCGACGAGCAGGCCAGGCCGCGCGGCCAGGACGAACCCCTCCGCCCCGGCGCGCAGGGCGGCCGCGCGGGCGCCGGGCGCGACACGGCGGCCGGGTCCGGCGCGCGGGTCGCTCCCGGCGCGTCGCCCGGCCCGGCAAAGCTCGCCATCGACGGCCTGGACTTCTTCTACGGCACCAACCAGGCGCTCAAGGGCATCACCATGGCGCTGCCCGAGCGCCAGGTCACCGGCATGATCGGCCCGTCGGGCTGCGGCAAGTCGACGCTGCTGCGCGTGCTCAACCGCCTGCACGACCTCTACCCTGGCCAGCGCGCCACCGGCGCGGTGACGCTGGACGGCGAGAACATCCTCGGCCCGCGCGTCGACGTGAACCGCCTGCGCTCGCGGATCGGCATGGTGTTCCAGAAGCCGACGCCGTTCCCGATGTCGATCTACGACAACATCGCCTTCGGGGTGAAGCTGCACGAGCGCCTGAGCCGCGCCGACATGGACCAGCGCGTCGAGTGGTCGCTGACCCGCGCGGCGCTGTGGGGCGAGGTCAAGGACCGCCTGAAGTCGCCCGCCGGCGGCATGTCCGGCGGCCAGCAGCAGCGCCTGTGCATCGCGCGCACCATCGCGACGCGCCCCGAGGTGATCCTGCTCGACGAGCCGACCAGCGCGCTCGACCCGATCTCGACCCTGCGCATCGAGGAGCTGATCGACGAGCTGAAGCGCGACTTCACCATCGCGATCGTGACCCACAACATGCAGCAGGCGGCGCGCTGCGCGGACCAGGTCGCCTTCTTCTACCTCGGCGAGCTGGTCGAGACCGGCGCCGCCACCGCGATGTTCACGGCACCCCGGCAGAAGCGCACGCAGGACTACATCACTGGCCGGTTCGGGTAGGGGAGGGGACGCAGCATGTCCGAGGACGCCGCGAGGCACATCGTCACCAGCTACGAGCAGGAGCTGCGCCGCCTGCGCGACCTGCTCTCCGAGATGGGCGGCCTGGTGGAGAACCAGGTCGCCGAGGCCGCGCGCGCCGTGGTCGCCCAGGACAGCGACGCCGCCACCCGCGCCGTCGAGCAGGACCCCGCCGTCGACGCCCTGGAGGCCGAGGTCGAGCGCTTCGTGATCCAGCTCCTGGCGCTGCGTCAGCCCATGGCCCAGGACCTGCGCCAGATCGTCGCCTCGCTCAAGATCACCGGCGACCTGGAGCGCATCGGCGACTACGCGGCCAACGTCGCCAAGCGCTCGATCGTGCTCAACCAGTACAGCCTGCCGTTCAGCCTCGGCGGCCTCGGCCACATGGCGCGCATGGTGCAGGAGAGCCTCAAGCTCACCATCGATGCGATCGGCGAGAACGACCCCGCCAAGGCCGAGCAGGTCTGGCGCGCCGACGAGGCGGTCGACGACATCTACACCGCGATCTTCCGCGAGTTCATCACCTACATGATGGAGGACCCGCGCAACATCACGCCCTGCACGCACCTGCTGTTCATCGCCAAGAACCTCGAGCGCATCGGCGACCACGCCACCAACATCGCCGAGCTGGTCCACTACGCCGCCACCGGCGAGAGCCTGCCGGCGGCGCGGCCGAAGGGCGCCAACACCACCTACGCCGTCGTCCGGCCCCGCGACTAGCGTCCGCCCGTGGCCGCGGCCGGAAGAAAGAAAGCAGTTCTTTCTTGAAAGAAAGAACCAAAGAACTTTGCCCATGAGGCCTGTGCCAGCCGGGTGGAGACTTTCTTGATCGGGCAAAGTCTTTTTGCTTCTTTTTCTTCAGAAAAAGAAGTTCTTGCTTCTCAAGACCCGCATTCGCCCTCCGGGCCGGGTCCTGCTTCGCGAACACGGGGAATACGGCGATGAGCGGTGTGCGTCCGATGGTTCTGGTGGTCGAGGACGAGGCCGCCCTCGCGACCATGCTGCGCTACAACCTGGAGAAGCAGGGCTTCCGGGTGGAGGAGGCGTCCGACGGCCAGGAGGCGCTGACCCGCATCGCCGAGTCGCAGCCCGACCTGGTGCTGCTCGACTGGATGCTGCCGGTGATGTCGGGCATCGAGGTGTGCCGCCAGATCCGCCGCCGCCCCGTGACCCGCGACCTGCCGGTGATCATGGTGACCGCGCGCACCGAGGACCAGGACGCGGTGCGCGGCCTCAACACGGGCGCCGACGACTACATCACCAAGCCGTTCAACATGGACGCGCTGCTCGCCCGCATGCGCGCCCTGCTGCGCCGCTCCGGCGCCGTCGGCACCAAGGGCCGCCTCGAGTTCCACGACATCAGCATGGACCTGGCCGCGCACCGCGTGCAGCGCAACGGCCGCGCGCTCCACCTCGGCCCGACCGAGTACCGCCTGCTGGAGTTCCTGATGCAGCACCCGCGCCGCGTGTTCTCGCGCGAGGAGGTGCTGAACGCCGTGTGGGGCCCCGACATCCACGTCGAGCCGCGCACCGTGGACGTCCACGTCCGCCGCCTGCGCAAGTCCATCAACGGCGAGGGCGAGCTGGACCTGGTCCGCACCGTGCGCGCCGCCGGCTACGCGCTCGACACCGAACCCGTCTAGCCGCGCCCGCATCCCCGGCGCACGCTCCCGCCAGGCGGCAGGGCAGGGGAGCAGGCGGCGATGCACTGGAACGATATCCTGAGGGCAGCGGCGATCTCCGGCACCGCGGCGAGCGCGTCCTCCACGCTCGCCCTTGGGCTCCTTGCCCGCGCGCGCGGCCTGTCCCCTGCGCAGCCGGCCAACGCCACGAGCCACTGGCTGCACGGCGACCGCGCCGCCCAAGTCCAGGGCGCGGACCTGTCGCACACCGCGGTCGGCCTCCTCACCCACCACGCCGCGACGCTGTTCTGGGCGACGATCTTCGAGACCTGGCTCGGCCGCCGCCGCGTGGCGCCGCTGTCGATGCTGCAGCACGCGATGGCCATGTCGGCGATCGCCGCCGCCGTGGACTACATCGCCACGCCGCACCGCTTCACCCCGGGCTGGGAGATGGTGCTGCCGAAGCGCGACATGGCGGCGGCCTACGTCGCGATGGCCCTCGGTCTCGCGGCCGGCTCGCTGGCGGTGCGGCGCGAACGGCACGAGACGGTCGCTGGTCGCCGACCGGCATGAAGCGTCCGCTCGCGCCGTCCGCGGCCGGCTGGTTCCTGGTGGTGTCCGGCGTGCTTCCGGCGTTGCTGCTGCTGCGGCCGGATGCGCCCCCTGATCCCCGGCTTGCCGCGCTGTTCGCGACGATCCCGCCGGACGGAAGGTTCTGGGACGCGATGTGGTGGGCGGACCTCGCCATCACCGCTGCCGCCGGTGTCCTCGTCCTGCGGGGCCGGCGGGCAGGGCGGGTGCTCTGCCTGTCGTCGGGTGCCGTATGGCTGGCGCTGAGCGCCTGGAGGCTGATGGCGCCGAGCGGCCTGGCGCCGGCTGTCGAGCGACAGGCCTGGTTCCTTGCGGTCGTGTTCGTGCTGATCGACCTGGCGATCTACCTGTCTGTCGCCTTCCTGCTGTTCCGCCAGACGTCGCGGGACTGGTTCGCGCTGCCGCCAGCCGGGCGGTCGTTCGGTGCCTGGAGCCTGCGCGGCGTGTTCGGCGCGGTGCTTCTCGCTGCGGGCGGCTTCCTGCTCTACTGCTGGCTGTTCGTCTGCCTGCTCTTCGCCGCCATGGCGCTCGGGCACCAGTCCACGGGGCTCATGGTCATGGTGCTGGCCATCTGCCTCGTTCCGGTCGCGGCGCTTCTGTCACTCGGCCTCGTTGTGGCGCCGGGCCGCCGTGGCAGGCGGCGCCTCGCGCTCGTCGGGCTGTGTTCGGGCCTGTTCACCCTGTTCGTCGGCGTCATGTGCGGAACCGCCCTGTGCTCCCCGCTGCTCCTCTCGCTGCTGCCATCCGCCCAGGTTCCCGAGGGGTTCGGGCCCCGCCTCCTGCTTGCCTGCCCGTTGCTGCTGGCGTTGCTGATCCCGTGCGGGCTCCACCTGCGCCGTCCCGCCGCCGCCCCGGGCTGAGACCGGGGACCGCCGCAGCCTCTCGCAACCACCCCGCCTGCAACCGCCGGGCGCCTCGCAGGTTGTTCCTCCCGAACGGCGCGTGGCGCTTGCGGCATCGTGACCGGCTCCGGCCGCTTGCGACCCTAACTGCCCGCTCCGGCGTGCCCGACCGGGCAGGGCAATGGAGTGGTGTGCATGCAACAGCCCGACGTGACGCGACGCGGCCTGCTCGGAACCACCGCCGCCGGCCTGGCGACGCTCCCGCTGGCCGCGCACGCGGCAGGAACCCCCGTGCCGCCCGAGATCCCTGTCGTCGCCCCTGTCGCCGGCGCCACCGAGATGGTCCACGTCGTGCTGCACGTGAACGGCCGCGACGTCCCCCTGCTGGTCGAGCCGCGCGTGTCGTTGCTGGACGCTCTGCGCGAGTACGCCGGCCTGACCGGCACCAAGAAGGGCTGCGGCCACGGCTCCTGCGGCGCCTGCACCGTCCACGTCGACGGCAAGCGCGTCGTGTCCTGCCTCAGCCTCGCCGCCCGCATGCAGGGCCGCCAGATCACCACCATCGAGGGACTCGCCGCCACCGCCCACGCGGCGCCGCCCGGCGCCCACACCGTTCCCGCGTCCCCCCAGGGCGGCACCCCCGCGCTGCACCCCGTGCAGGCCGCCTTCATCAAGCATGACGGCTTCCAGTGCGGCTACTGCACGCCCGGCCAGATCATGTCCGCCGCCGCCCTGCTCAAGGAGGGCCACGCCGGCACCGACGACGAGATCCGCGAGTGGATGAGCGGCAACATCTGCCGCTGCGGCGCCTACCCCAACATCGTCGCCGCCATCCGCGACGTGGCCGGCCGGGAGCCCGCCTGATGCAGCCCTTCACCCTCGACCGCCCGCAGCAGCTCCCCGAGACTCTCGCTGCCGGCCGCGCCGGCGCCACCTACATGGCGGGCGGCACCGACCTGATGCAGCTCTGGGCGAACAACGTCGAGGGCGCCATGCGCGTCGTCGACCTCCAGCCGATGGGCATGCGCGAGATCACCGCCGGGCGCGACGGCCTGCGCCTCGGCGCGCTCGCCACCATGGCCGAGGTCGCCGAGCACCCCGCCGTGGTCGCCGGCTGGCCGGTGGTCTCCCAGGCGCTGCTGCTCTCCGCCTCGCCGCAGGTGCGCAACATGGGCACCGTCGGCGGCAACCTCCTGCAGCGCACCCGCTGCGGCTACTTCCGCAACCCCGCCTTCGCCTGCAACAAGCGCGCGCCCGGCTCCGGCTGCCCCGCCATCGCCGGCGACAACCGCAACCTCGGCGTGGTCGGCACCACGCCCACCTGCATCGCGACCCACCCGTCCGACATGCCCGTCGCCCTGCGCGCGCTCGACGCCCGTGTCGAGCTGCACGGCACCGACGGCCTGCGCACCATCCCGCTGGCCGAGCTCTACAAGCCCTGGGGCGACACCCCCAACGACGAGACCACGCTCCGCCCGGGCGAGATGGTTTCCGCCATCCTGGTGCCCGCCACCGCCGCCGCCCGCCACTCCACCTACGTCAAGGTCCGCGACCGCACGACCTTCGCCTTCTCCCTGGTCGCCGCCGCCGTCGGCCTCGATCTGGAGGGCGGCACCGTGCGCGACGTCCGCGTGGCGTGCGGCGGCGTCGGCCCCGCGCCGTGGCGCCTGCCGCAGGTCGAGGACGCCCTGCGCGGCCAGGCGCTCACGCCCGAGCTGATCGAGCACGCCTCCGCCCTCGCCAGCCAGGGCGCCACCCCGCAGAGCCAGAACGGCTACAAGCTGGTGCTGATGCGGCGCACCGTCCGCCGCGCCCTGCAGACGCTCTCGGCATAGGAAGCAAGGCCAGAGGCTCTGCCTCTGGACTCCGCCAAAGGCTCGCCTTTGGAAACCTCTACTCAAGCAAAGCCAGTCCAGGGCGGCTCGCCCTGGCGGGTCCAGGGCAGGGCCCTGGCCTTCCTTCAGGCGCAAAGGACACAGCCATGTACGTCGGAGAAGGCATCGACCGCGTCGACGGCCCCCTCAAGGTCACCGGCGGCGCCAAGTACGCCGCCGAGTTCGAGACCGCCGGCTTCGTGCACGCCGTCCTGGTGCAGAGCACGGTCGCGTCCGGCACGCTGACCGCGCTCGACATCACGGCCGCCTCCGCGATGCCCGGCGTGCTCGGCATCCTGACGCCGTCCGACATGCCGAGGCTCACGCTCGAAAAGGCCGCGCCGCAGACCGTGCTCTACCCGCTGCTGCAGGACATGTCCGTGCAGTTCAACGGCCAGCACCTCGCCGTCGTCGTCGCGGACACGCTGGAGCGCGCCACCGAGGCCGCCGTCGCCGTGCGCGCGACCTACGCCGGCACCGACGCCGTCACCACGATGGCCCAGGCGATGGACCACGCCGTCGTCCCGAAGAAGTTCCGCGACGGCAAGCGCCCGCCGGACAGCACGCGCGGCAAGCCCGACGACGCCTTCGCCGCGGCCCCCACGAAGGTCGAGCAGACCTACACGACGCCCGTCGAGCACCACAACCCGATGGAGCCGCACGCCACCCTGGCCCGCTGGGACGCCGGCAAGCTCACCGTCTGGACCGCGACGCAGGGCATCTCCGGCGTCAAGAAGACCATGGCCGGCCTGTTCGGCCTGCAGCCCGACGACGTGACGGTGATCGACCCCTACGTCGGCGGCGGCTTCGGCTCCAAGGGCAACTGCTGGCCGCCCGCGGTGCTCGCCGCCGCAGCCGCGCGCAAGATCGGCCGCCCGGTCCGCCTCGTCGTGACCCGCGAGCAGATGTACTACTCGAACGGCTACCGCCCCCGTACCTCCCAGACCCTCAAGCTCGGCGCGCAGGCGGACGGCACGCTCACCGCGCTGCGCCACGACGCGGTGACGCAGAACGCGATGGAGGCCGTCGGCGAGTTCGACGAGCCCTCCGCGCTGATCAGCGAGATCTCGTACTCCTGCCCCAACGTCGCCGTCACCCACCGCCTGGTCCAGGTCAACCAGGGCCTGCCGACCTACATGCGCGCCCCCGGCGAGAGCTCCGGCAGCTTCGCGCTCGAGACCGCGATGGACGAGATGGCG
Organism: Janthinobacterium lividum; assembly: GCA_050920955.1. Classification (GTDB taxonomy): domain Bacteria; phylum Pseudomonadota; class Alphaproteobacteria; order Acetobacterales; family Acetobacteraceae; genus CAXSEF01. The sequence goes on from JBPBQS010000206.1 coordinate 18,693, forward strand.
TCGGCCCTCGGCATGGACCCGATCGCCTTCCGCCTGAAGAACTACGCCGAGCGCGACGAGCACGAGGACAAGCCGTTCGCCTCCAAGGCCCTGCGCGCCTGCTACGCCCAGGGCGCCGCCGCCTTCGGGTGGGACAAGCGCACGCCCGCGCCCCGCTCCATGCGCGACGGCGCGGTGCTGATCGGGCAGGGCATGGCCGGCTCCACCTACCCGACCAACCGCAACGCCTGCCAGGCCAGCGCCCGCCTCGACGCCGACGGCACCGCCGTGGTGCGCTCCGGCACCCAGGACCTCGGCACCGGCACCTACACTATCATGACGCAGGTCGCCGCCGACGAGCTCGGCCTGCCCATCGACAAGGTCCGCGCCGAGCTGGGCGACAGCCGCTTCCCCGCCGCCCCCGTGTCCGGCGGCTCCACCACCGCGGTCTCCGTGCTCCCCGCCGTGCAGGCCGCCTGCCGCGCCGTGCGCACCCAGCTCTTCGGCATGGCGCTGGCGATCAAGGGCCCGGCCTGGCAGGGCGTCACGCCCGAGCAGCTCACGCTGAAGGACGGCGTCGTCTCCGGCCCCGCCGGCAGCCTCAAGCTCGCCGAGATCCTCGCCGCCAAGACCCGCTCCTTCGTCGAGGCCGAGTCCGGCGCCAAGCCCGACGACAGCTACGAGACGTATTCCCGCCACGCCTTCGGCGCCCAGTTCGCCGAGGTCCGCATCGACCCCGACTTCGGCACCATCCGCGTCAGCCGCCTGGTCGGCGCCTTCGACTGCGGCCGCGTCCTCAACGCCAAGACCGCGCGCTCCCAGCTCTACGGCGGCATGGTCTTCGGCCTCGGCATGGCGCTGCTGGAGGAGAGCGTCGTCGACGCCGCCACCGGCCGCTACACCAACGCCAACATCTCCGAGTACCTGGTGCCGGTGAACGCCGACATCCGCGAGATCAACCCCATCATCGTCGACAGCTCGGACACCAGCACCGACGAGCTCGGCGCCAAGGGCGTCGGCGAGCTGCCCATGGTGGGCGTCGCCGCCGCCATCGGCAACGCGGTGTTCCACGCCACCGGCATCCGCGTCCGCCACCTGCCCATCCGGCTCGACGACATCCTGGTCTGAGGCGAAGGCCAGGGCGCTGCCCTGGACCCGCCAGGGCGAGCCGCCCTGGACCGGCGCTACGAGGGCAGGGCGGCCACCACCGCGCGCAGCCGCCCGCCCGCCGCCGCAAGCGCCGCCTCCGCCTCCGCGACTCCCATGCCCCGCAGCACCAGGACGGCCAGCTTCACCGTCCCCCCCGCCTCGCCCAGCGCGGCCGCAGCCTCCTCCTCGCCCGCCCCCGTCAGTTCGCGCAGCATCCGCACCGCGCGCCGCCGCAGCTTCTCGTTGCGCGCCTGCATGTCCACCATCCGCCCGCGCCACACCCGCCCGAGCCTGACCATCAGCAGCGTCGAGAACATCGTCAGCGCCGCCTTCTGCGCCGTCCCCGCCTTCATCCGCGTCGACCCCGCCACCGCCTCCGCCCCCGTCTCCACCAGCACCGGATGCCCGCTCGCCCGCAGCAGCGCCGAGCCCGCCACCCCCGCGATCCCCACCACCAGCGCGCCGCGCGCCCCCGCCGCCTCCGCGCACGCCACGGTGTACGGCGTCCCCCCGCTCGCCGCGACCGCGATCACCACGTCGCCCGCGCCCACCCCGTGCGCCTCGATCGCCGCCAGCGCCGCCGCCCGGTCGTCCTCCGCGTCCTCCACCGCCCCCAGCAGCGCGTCGCGTCCGCCCGCCAGCAGCAGCACCAGCCGCTCCGCCGGCCAGCCGAACGTCGGCATCAGCTCCGCCCCGTCCTGCACGCCCAGGCGCCCCGACGTCCCCCCCCCCCCGGAGACCAGCCGCCCCCCGCCCGCGAGCCGCCCCACCGCCGCGTCCGCCGCCGCCGCCAGCGCCGGCAGTGCCGGCCGCAGCGCCGCCACGGCGCTCATCTGCCCCTCCCACAGCGCGTCCAGGATCGCCGCCGACCCCCACGAATCGAGCGCCTCCATGCGCGGGTCGAAGTCCTCGGTGGCCGGCAGGGTCGTGGTCATGGCGCGCGGACTCCCCAAGGAAGCAAGGCCGGGCTCTGCCCGGACCCGCCAAAGGCCCGGGGCCTTTGGAAACCCATCTCTCAAGCAAGTGGATTCCAAAGGCGAGCCTTTGGCGGAGTCCAGAGGCAGAGCCTCTGGCCTTCCTTGCCTTGCCTGCGCTTGCGGGCCAATTGAGAGGCCAGGCAGGGGAGCGCGCATGGCGCCGGACGGAACCACGCTTTCGGAGCGCACCGCGGACGCGGCACAGCGCACGCTTCGCGGCGAGCGCCGCGGCGTCCTCGCGATGCTGCCGTTCTTCGGCCCCGCGGTGATCGCCTCGGTCGCCTACATGGACCCCGGCAACTTCGCGACCAACATCCAGGCCGGCGCGGGATACGGCTACGAGCTGCTCTGGGTCGTGGTCCTGGCCAACCTGGTCGCGATGCTGTTCCAGTCGCTGTCCGCCCGCCTCGGCATCGTCACCGGCCGCAACCTCGCCGAGCTGTGCCGCACGCACTTCCGCCACCGCGTCGTCATCGCGATGTGGCTGGCAAGCGAGGCCGCCGCCATCGCCACCGACCTCGCCGAGTTCCTCGGCTGCGCGATCGGCCTGTCGCTCCTCACCCACCTGCCGCTGATGGGCGGCATGGTCGTCACCGGGATCGCCACCTACGCGCTGCTGGAGCTGCAGCGCCGCGGCTTCCGCCCCCTGGAGATGATGATCGGCGTCCTCGTCGCCGCCATCGCCCTGTCCTACGTCGTCGAGCTGGTCATCGCCCCTCCCGACTGGGGCGCCGTCGCCTACCACGCCGTCGTCCCGCGCCTGCGCGACGCCGGCGCCGTGACCCTGGCCGTGGGCACGGTGGGCGCCACGGTGATGCCCCACGCGATCTACCTGCACTCCGGCCTGATGCAGGACCGCATCCGCGCCGGCACCGAGGCCGACCGCCGCCGCCTGATCCGCTTCTCCGACATCGAGGTCCTGGTCGCCCTCGGCGCCGCCGGCCTCGTCAACATGGCGATGGTGGCGATGGCCGCGACCGCCTTCCACGACGGCGTGCACAACGGCATCGCCGAGATCGAGACCGCCTACACCACCCTTGGCCCCCTGCTTGGCAGCGGCGCGGCCGCCGTGTTCGCGGTCTCGCTCGTCGCCTCCGGCCTGTCGTCCTCCGCCGTCGGCACCATGGCCGGCCAGGTCATCATGCAGGGCTTCGTCGGCTTCCGCATCCCGCTCTGGGTCCGGCGCAGCGTCACCATGGCGCCCGCCTTTGCGATCGTGGCGATGGGCTTCAACCCCACGCAGGTCCTCATCGCCAGCCAGGTCGCGCTCAGCCTCGCACTCCCGCTGCCGATGATCGCCCTGCTGCTGCTGGTGCGCCGCCCCGACGTCATGGGCGGCCTCGTGCCGCGCCGCGCGACCATGGCCGCCACCATCGCCGCCACCGCGGTCGTCCTCGCCCTGAACACCCTGCTGGTCGCGCAGGTCTGCGGCATCGTCGTCCCGGGGCTCGGATAGCAGGCAAGGCTAAAGGCTCGCCTCTGGAAACACGACGAGGACCGGCGGCTGCGGTCCGTCCTTCCAGCCACGCGGGGAGCGCCCCGGCCTTCCTGTCGCGTCCGCAGGGCGCTATCCGTTGGCCACGCACGCAACGCGCCCTGACGGAGAACTCCCGATGACACGCTTCACGCTTCTTCCCGCCGTCCTCGCGCTGGCCCTGTCCGGCCCGGCGCTGGCCCAGGTCGCCAGCCACGAGCCCTCGCAGGTCCAGGCCGGCACCTACGCGATCGACCCCCTGCACACCCAGGTCGGCTTCGGCGTGTCGCACATGGGCTTCACCACGTACTACGGCCACTTCGCCGACGCGTCCGGCACCCTGGAGCTGACGCCCAAGAACCCCGCCGGCAGCAGGCTGTCCGTGAGCGTGCCGACCGCCTCGGTCTCGACCACCAGCGACAAGCTGGACGGCGAGCTGAAGGGCGACCAGTGGTTCGACGCCGCCAAGTACCCGACGATCACCTTCACCTCGACGCAGATCACGCCCACTGGCCGCGGCGAGGCCAAGGTCACGGGCAACCTGACCATGCATGGCGTGACCAAGCCGGTGACGCTCGACGCGAAGTTCGTGGGCGCCGGCACCAACCCGCTCGACAAGAAGTACACGGTCGGCTTCGCGATCACCGGCCTGGTGAGCCGCTCCGAGTTCGGCGTGAAGACCTACGTGCCCCTGATCGGCGACGAGGTCGCGATCACCATCTCCGGCGCCTTCGAGAAGCAGGGCTGAGCAAGCAAGGTTGAGGCTCTGCCTCAAACTCCGCCAAAGGCTCGCCTTTGGAATCCACTACGTAGGTAATGGGTTTCCAAAGGCCTCCAGGCCTTTGGCGGGTCCGGGCAGAGCCCGGTCTTGCTTTCCTGCTACCCTTCGACCGATGCCGACATCGGCCGCTTCTCCCGCCCTGCCAGCAGCCTGTCGAAATACGCGATGGTGCGCCCGAGCCCCTCGTCGAGCGCGACCTTCGGCTCCCACCCCAGCAGCGAGCGTGCCAGGGTGATGTCCGGGCAGCGCTGCATCGGGTCGTCCTGCGGCAGCGGCCGGTACACCAGCTTCGAGCGCGCGCCCGTCAGCCGGATCACCCGCTCGGCCAGCTCGCGCACCGGGATCTCGTGCGGGTTGCCGATGTTGACGGGCCCGGTGACCTCGTCGCCGGTCGCCATCAGCCGCACGAACCCCTCGACCAGGTCGTCGCAGTAGCAGAACGCCCGCGTCTGCATCCCGTCGCCGTACAGCGTGATGTCCTCGCCGCGCAGCGCCTGGACGATGAAGTTCGACACGACGCGCCCGTCCTGCGGGTGCATGCGCGGCCCGTAGGTGTTGAAGATCCGCACCACCTTGATCCGCACCTTGTGCTGCCGGTGGTAGTCGAGGAACAGCGTCTCGGCGCAGCGCTTGCCCTCGTCGTAGCAGGCGCGCGGGCCGAGCGGGTTGACGTTGCCGCGGTAGTCCTCGGTCTGCGGGTGCACCGTGGGGTCGCCGTAGACCTCCGAGGTGGACGCCTGCAGCACCTTGGCCCGCGTGCGCTTGGCCAGGCCGAGCATGTTGATGGCGCCCATGACGCTGGTCTTGGTGGTCTGCACGGGGTCGAACTGGTAGTGGATCGGCGAGGCGGGGCACGCCAGGTTGTAGATCTCGTCGACCTCGACGAAGAGCGGGAACGTCACGTCGTGGCGCAGCACCTCGAAGGACGGGTCGCCCAGCAGGTGCGCGATGTTGTCCTTGCGCCCGGTGAAGAAGTTGTCCGCGCACAGCACGTCGTGCCCGTCGCCCAGCAGGCGCTCGCACAGGTGCGACCCCAGGAAGCCCGCGCCCCCGGTCACCAGCACGCGCCGGCGCGTCAGCGAGGCGCTCACCGCGGGCCGGCTTTGGCGTCGGGCCCGGGCAGGGCGGCAGGGCAGGGCGGGCGGGACCTGGACATGGAACAACACTCCGGGACGGGTCGGCCGGCAAGACTTGCAGAGCCCCGACGCAGGATCAACTCCACCCCAGGCCGCGCCGGCGCGAACCGTGTCCGCGTTCGTGCTGGACGGTGACAGCACCCCCCCTCATGGGCCATGGTGCCGAGGTCGGAGGGCTGAGCGATGCTGATACGGGTTGCACGCGGCTGGGAGCTGCCTGAGAGCGCCGCCACGCCGGAGTCCGCCATGCTCGGCCGACGCACCGCGCTGGGCGCGGGCCTCGCCGGTGCCGTGGCGCTCGGCCTGGCCGGGCAGGCCCGGGCTGGCGACGCGACGGCCGTGGCGGAGAACCCCGCCTTCGTCGCCGGCCGTGCCACCACGCCCGAGGACGCGGCCACCACGTACAACAATTTCTACGAGTTCGGCGAGGACAAGTCGATCTCGCGCCTCGCGCAGAAGCTCCCCCTCGCCCCCTGGACCATCAGCATCGACGGCCTGGTCGAGGCCCCCATGACGCTCGGCCTCGACGACCTGCTGCGGAAGGTGTCGCTCGAGCAGCGCGTCTACCGCCACCGCTGCGTCGAGGCCTGGGCGATGACGGTGCCCTGGACCGGCTTCCCCCTAGCCGATCTGGTCAAGCTCGCGAAGCCGCTGTCGTCCGCCAAGTTCGTCACCTTCACCACCGCCTCGCTCCCCAAGGTCATGCCCGGCCTGCGCCAGAGCTTCTACCCCTGGCCCTACACCGAGGGCGTGACCATGGCCGAGGCCACCAACCCGCTCCCCTTCCTGGTCACCGGGATGTACGGCAAGCCGCTGCCGCCCCAGAACGGCGGCCCGTTCCGCCTCGCCTTGCCCTGGAAGTACGGCTTCAAATCGGCAAAATCGATCGTCAAGGTCAGCTTCACCGATACCGAGCCGCACACCTTCTGGGAGGCCATCAACCCCGACGAGTACGGCTTCTGGGCCAACGTGAACCCCGCCGTGCCGCACCCGCGCTGGAGCCAGGCCAGCGAGCGCCTGATCGGCAGCGACGACCGCGTCCCGACCCAGCTCTACAACGGCTACGGCGAGTTCGTGGCCTCCCTCTACCCCGACACCACCACCCGGAAGTACTTCATGTGATCGCCCTGCGCGCCTTCAGCCTGATCGCCGCGGCCCTGCTCGTCGCGGCCTTTGCCATCGCACTGCTCGGGCCGCAGGACATGACGCTGGGCGAGGCGCTGCACGGCTTCGACGCCGGCCTCGTGCCGCGCCTCCAGGCGATGTGCGGCCCGCTGCTGTGGCGCATCGCGGCGCCCCTGATCGCCAGGCCGGCGTGGCTGCCGGTCGCTGCCCTCGGCCTGGTCTCGGCGGGCATCGCCGGCTCGCTGGGCACGTCGCGCCCGTCGCAGACGCGCCGCCGCCGGAGCTAGAAGCAAGGTCGAGGCTCTGCCTCGAGCTCCGCCAAGGGCATGGCCCTTGGATCGCCCTTACTTAGGGAGTGGTTTCCAAAGGCCCCCAGCGTTTGGCGGGTCCGGGCAGAGCCCGGCCTTGCTTGCTTCCTCTCCGAGCAGCCGCCCCGCCGCCTCGACCATCCGCACCGTCTCCGCCCCGACCTCGCGCGCCGCCAGCCCCGCCACCGCCACGAACTCCGCCGCCTCCGCGTCGTCCCCGCACGCCGGCGCCCCACCCT
>JBPBQS010000239.1:0-25602 GCA_050920955.1 Janthinobacterium lividum
CCGAGCAGCCGCCCCGCCGCCTCGACCATCCGCACCGTCTCCGCCCCGACCTCGCGCGCCGCCAGCCCCGCCACCGCCACGAACTCCGCCGCCTCCGCGTCGTCCCCGCACGCCGGCGCCCCACCCTGCCAAGCTGCCGCCAGGTCGAGGATCGTGTAGTGGAAGCGCACGCGCCCCTCCGCATCACGGTGGACGGCGTCGACATAGCCCACGAAGCGCAGCGCCCCGACCTCGAGCCCCGCCTCCTCGCGCAGCTCGCGCCGCCCGGCCTCCTCCACGGTCTCGCCCACCCGCTGCGCCCCGCCCGGCAGGGCCCACCGCCCCCGCCCCGGCTCGCGCCCACGCCGCACCAGCAGCACCTCGTCGCCGCGCAGGACGACGACCCCCACGCCGACCAGCGGCCGGTCCGGGTACTCGCGGCCCCTCGCCAACGCCGGACCCGAGGCTACTTCGGCACCACCGGGGTGCCGTCGCCCTGCATGGTCTGCGGCCGGATCACCGGCGTGGGGAACGACTTGTCGGCGGGCGGCGCCACGTGCATGTCGGCGTCGCCGGTCTGGCCGGGATGGATCACCCCCGCCGCGCTGTCGCCGGGGCCCGCCGTGCGCGGCTTGACGATGTCGGGCGGCGTGGCCGTCGGGCCCGAGGTCGCCGGCGGCTGGGCCGGCACGGCCGCGCTCTGCGCCCGCGCCACGCCTGCCACGAGAAGCCCGGCGCCCAGCACGGCTGCGGCGGTCGCGATACGACGGGTCATGGTGTCGGCTCCTGGTGTTCGGTGCTCTCGCCGAGCAGGTGGATCGAGAACAGCCCCTCGGGATCGGTCCAGACGCGCAGCCCGGTCCAGCCCGCCTCCGCCGCCAGCGCGCGCAGGCCGTCGACGGTGTGCTTGTAGCTGTTCTCGGTGTGGATGGTCTCGCCCGCCTCGAAGCGGATCACCCGCCCGCCGAGCCTGACCTCCTGCGTGCGCAGGCTGACCAGGTGCATTTCGATGCGCCCGAGCGCCTCGTTCCACAACGCCCGGTGCGCGAACGCCTCCGGCTCGAAGTCCGCCCCGGCCTCGCGGTTGAGATGGTGCAGCACGTTGCGGTTGAACGCGGCCGTGACGCCTTGCGCGTCGTCGTACGCCGGCACCAGCCGCGCCGGATCCTTGCGCAGGTCCGCCCCCACCAGGAACCGCGCCCCGCGCCCCAGCGTCGCCCGCACCTCGCGCAGGAACGCCCGCGCCGCCGCCGGATCGAGGTTGCCGATCGTGGAGCCGGGGAAGAACCCCAGCCGCGGCCGCGTCGCCACCGCGTCCGGCAGCGACAGCGGCGCCAGGAAGTCCGCCGTCACCGGATGCACCGCGAGACGCGGATGCGACTGCGCCATCCGCCCCGACAGCAGCGCCAGCTCCGGCCCCGCCACGTCGATCGGCACGTACGCGGAGAACCGCGGCGTCGCGTCGAGCAGCAGCACCGCCTTGGCCTCGTCGCTGGCGCCGTACTCCACGAGCACGGCGCCCTCCGCGACGCCGGCGGCCACCTCCGGGGCGACGCTCTCCAGCAGCGCACGCTCCGTCCGCGTGACGTAGTACTCGGGCAGGCCGGTGATCAGCCCGAACAGCCGGCACCCCTCGGGGTCGTAGAACAGCTTCGCCGGCAGCGTCTTGCGCGCGGCGCACAGCCCGGCGAGCGCGTCCGCCACCACGCCGGCGTCGACCCGCCCCTCGTCCATGCGCGTCGCAGCGCCAGCCCCGTGCCCGTCCACCTCAGAGATCGCGCGCGAGGCGCACCCCGGTGACCTGCCAGCGCTTCCCGGGATGGAAGAAGTTCCGGTACGACGCCCGGCTGTGCCCGGGCGAGGTCGCGAACGAGCTGCCGCGCAGGACCATCTGCCCGATCATGAACTTGCCGTTGTACTCGCCGATCGCCCCCGCGGGCGGCTGGAACCCCGGGTAGGCGAGATACGCGCTGTTGGTCCACTGCCAGACATGGCCGAACGTCTCCGGCAGCCCCGACGCCGTCTCCAGCTCCGCCTCCGTGGGCAGCCTCGCCCCCGCCCAGCGCGCATAGGCGTCCGCCTCGTACCACGACACGTGGCGCACCGGCGCGAGCGGGTCGAGCGGCGCCTCCCCGCCCAGCCCCATCTGGTGCCAGGCGCCGTCGCGCTGCCGCCAGTGCAGCGGCGCCACCCAGCCCTCGTCCTGCGCCTGCGCCCAGCCGTCGGCCATCCACAGCCCGACGCGCCGGTACCCGCCGTCGTCCACGAAATCGAGCCACTCCGCGTTGCGCACCAGCCGGTCCGCGAGCGCGTGCGGCTGCAGCAGCACCTGGTGGCGGGGAGACTCGTTGTCGAACGCGAACCCCTCGAAGCTGCCGTCGGCCAGCGCGTGCCCGATGCCCGCGATCCCGCCGTCGCGCTCGACGAAGCGCGTCGGCCCTGGCGTGCCGACCGGCTCGACCCAGCCCGGCAGCACCGCAGGCGACAGCGCCGAGCACGAGAACGCGTGCATCATGTCGGTGAGCAGCAGCTCCTGGTGCTGCTGCTCGTGGTGCAGGCCCAGCGAGACCAGCGGCTCCAGGTCCGGCCGCCCCTGCAGAAGCGCGTCCATCGCCGCGTCGACATGGGCGCGGAACGCCGCGACCCGCTCGACCGAGGGCCGCGTGAGCAGGCCGCGCAGCACGCGCGGATGACGCGCGCCCACCGCCTCGTAGTAGGAGTTGAACAGGAACGAGAACGCGGGATCGAACACCGCGTAGCCCGCGACGTTGGGCACCAGCACGAACTGCTCGAAGAACCACGTCGTGTGCGCGCGGTGCCACTTCGCCGGGCTGGCGTCGGGCATGGACTGCACGACCTGGTCCTCCGCGCCGAGCGCCTGCGCGATGCGGTCGGAATGGGACCTCACCGACCGGAAGCGGGCCGCCAGGCCGGCGGCGGGCGGCGCCTCGGGGACAGGATGGCTCGAACGCATCGGCGGACTCCTTCGCTCCGGCAACGACGCGCGGCAGCCGTGGTTGCCGCGGCCGCAACGAGCACGTCCCGTCCTGCCGCGACTGCAAGGTGAGTGCGCGTTGCGGCAATCTCAAGGCGGCGCCGCATCGGCCGCCCGGGGGCCGTTAATACGCCGTCAACCACGGTCTGCGTTGATGGCCATGCGCAGAAGTCGGAGAGCATACACAGGTACTCTGACTCGTATCGGTTGCAAAAACCTGCAGCTTTTCATCGTCTGCGAGCAATTGTCTTTCCTGTTCCTCTCCCGGGGGTGTAGGGAAGCCTCACGGCGCCGTGAGACGTTCCCTGGTTGTGGTGAATCAATGCCGAGCGACGGTTATACCTGGACGACATCGACCGGAGGCACGTGGAGCAGCGCGGCCAACTGGACCGATACGTCCACCGGCGTCACCGGCGCGGGCGTGCCCGACAGCGCCAGCAGCGTCACGCTCGTCGGCCCGGCGGGCGCCTCCGTGCAGCAGATCTACGGCCCCGGCCAGGCGAGCGCCGCCCTCTTCCTCAACAGCTCCGGGCTGAGCGGCACCTACGCCTTCGGCTCGCTCGCGATCGGCAACGCCAGCCTGGCCGGCGGCATGAACCTGAACGCCGGCGCCTCCGTCAGCGTGGCCGGCCCCGCAACCCTGCTCGACGGCGCCGTGCTGGTCGCCACCGGCGCCCAGCTCACGGTCGGCGGCACCCTCACCCTGGGCGGGACCGGCGCCGCGCAGCCCACCGCGACGCTCGACGTCGGCGACGGCGGCCACGCCCTGCTCGCCGGGCTGCAGCTCCTGCCGGGCGTGCACGACAACATCTCGATCGAGGGCACCGGCAGCCTGGAGATCGGCGCGGGCGGCCAGGCGGTCGCGGGCGCCGTGGTCGTCGACACGGGGGCGCTCGTCTCCGGCGCCGGCACCATCGGCTTCGGCGGCACGGTCACGAACTACGGCACCATCCTGGCGACCGGCGGCGTGCTGAGCCTCGGCCGCGTCAGCGGCAGCGGCACGCTCGCGGTCGCCGCCGGCGCCTCGCTCGACCTCGAGGGCGGCACCAGCGGCGCGATCTCCATCGCCATGGCCGCGAACAGCGTCCTCGAGTTCGGCCACGCCGCGGTGGCGCCCTCCGGCGTGATCACCGGCTTCGCGCCCGGCGACACGATCCTCGACCGCACCGACGCCGTCACCGTGAGCGCCACCAGGGTCTCGGCCAACCTGTGGTCCCTGTCGATCCTGAACGGCGCCCAGGTGCAGTCCACCCTGAGCCTGGCCGGCAACTACGACGGCGACGTGTTCTCCTCCGCCTCGAACGGCGCCGGCGGCACCAGCATCACCGTCTCCGCCCCGGGCACGGGCGGCACGGGCACGGGCGGCGGCGGCACGGGGGGCGGCGGCGTCTCCGCCCCCACCTCTGGCGACACCGCGGCCGGCTACACCTGGTTCGGCGGCAACGGCAGCTTCTCGGTGGGCGCCGACTGGGTCGCCTCGGCGACCGGCAGCACCGCCGCGACCCCGCCCGGCGCCACGGACTCCGCCACGATCACCGGCGGGCAGGGCTCCTACGTGCTGGTCGGCGGCACCGGCCAGTCGCGTCGCTGAACCTGTTCGGCAACGTCGACCTGACCGGCAGCGTGACCGCGGCGAGCACCTCGCTCGGCACCAGCTCGACCCCGTCCACCCTCGAGGTCGACGCCGGCGCGTCCCTGCGCGGCACGACGCTGGCCGCGGTCAACGGCAGCGTGGTGGTCAGCGGCGCCGGCGCCACCCTGGCGGTCTCGGACCTGCTGACGCTGGGCGGCGGCATGACCGGCGTCGGCCTGCCCGTGACCTCGCTGTCCGCGACCGAGCAGGGGGTCGTCGTCGTCGGCAACCTGGTCATGGGCGGCGGCAGCGGCGCGTCCGTGAGCGTGGACTCGATCTCCTCGATCGAGGTCGGCCACCTCGGCAACGCCACCGCGGGCGTGGTCACCATCGACGCCGGCGCCTTCCTGCAGGGCAGCGGCAACGTCCAGTCGACCGGCGCGATCGTCGACAACGGCAGCCTGGTCGCGACCGGCGGCACGCTGTCGCTCGGCACGATCACCGGCACCGGCACGCTGCTGGTGACCAGCTACTCCGAGGCCATGCTCAACGGCCCTGTCGCGGCCGGCATCACGGTCGACATGACCGGGACCAACACGACCCTGGGCCTGTTCACCGAGCGCGCGCTGCCGTCGGGTACCATCACCGGCTTCTCGATGGGCGACCAGATCCTGCTGCCCAACGACACGATCACCTCGACGCGCTACGTGGCGTCCACCACCGGCGGCCCGGGCACGCTGACGCTGCTCTACTCCGGGCAGGTCGCGGCCACGCTGCTGATGGCCGGCAACTTCAGCGGCTACACCTTCTCCAACGTGCGCTCCGGCACCAACGGCACCGCGATCGTGCTGACCTCGCTCGCCGGCAGCGGAACGGGCACGGGCACCGGCACGGGCGGGAGCGGCGGCGGCACGGGCGGCGGCGGCACGGGCACGGGCGGCGGCACGAGCACCGACGGCGCCAGCGACTCCTACGTCTGGACCGGCGCGAGCGGCGGCTGGGGCAGCCCCGCGGGCTGGATGGACGTCACCACCGGCCACGCCGCCACCGCCACGCCCGGCGCCACGAACGCGGTCGAGATCGACGGCCCCGCCGCCACCGCCACGCTGATGGTCGCAGGCCCGGGCGCCGCGCGCTCGCTGCTCGTCCAGGGCAACACCGCGCTGTCCGGCGCGATCAACGTGGGCTCGCTCGCCGTCGGCACCGGCGCCGTGGCCGGCCGCCTCTCGCTGTCGGGCGGCAGCCTCTCGGCCGGCGCCGCGAGCGTGGCCGCCGGCACGCTCACCGCCAGCGCCGCGGAGTTCGTCAACGTGTCCGGCGCGCTCGCCGTGGCCGGCACGGCCCAGGCGCTGGGCGGCATCCTGCAGGCCGCGAGCGCCTCGCTGTCCGGCGGCACGCTGTCCGTCGCGTCCGGCGGCGCCATCGAGATCGGGCTCGCCGGCGGGTCCGCCGCCGGCACGCTCACGATCGACTCCGGCGCGACGCTGTCCGGCTGGGGCTCGGTCGACGTCGGCGGCACGGTGGCGCTGTCCGGCACGCTCGCCGCGTCGGGCGGCACGCTCTCGGTCGGCACCGTGCTCGGCAACGGCACCCTCCTGATCGGCAGCGGCGCCACCCTGGCCCTCGCAACGCCCGCCGGCGCCGGCGCCGGCGTGAGGTTCGCCGACGCGACCGGCCGCCTCGCCCTGGCCGGCTTCGCCGACGCGCCGGCCGGCCTGATCGGCGGCCTGGTGACCGGCGACACCATCGCCATCGCCGGCGGCGTGGCGACGTCCGCGGTCTGGACCCAGACGGACTCGATCCACGGCACGCTGAGCCTGATGCAGGGCGCCCAGGTCGCCGCCACCCTGGCGCTGTCCGGCCAGTACGCCGCCTCCGCGTTCGCGGTCGCCTCCGACGGCAGCGGCGGCACCGTGGTCAGCCTCCCCGCCGCCACCAGCACCGGCGGCACGGGCACGGGCGGCACCACGACGCCCCCGACCTCGTCCCCGGTCGTGTCGAGCGCCGCCACCGACACCTTCGCCTGGAACGGCGCGGGCAGCACCGACTGGAGCACCGCGTCGAACTGGGCCGACACCACCACAGGCGCCGCCGCCACCGTGGCCCCCGGCGTGGCCGCGACCGCGACCCTGTCCGGGACGGCCGCGGCCCCGGCGCTGCTCTCCGGCAGCGGCAGCGCGGCGAGCCTGGCCGCGTCGGGCAACGTCACCCTGGCCGGCGTGTTCACGACCGGCACGCTGCAGCTCAACGGCACGCTGGAGGACGTCTACGGCACCCTGACCGCGCGTTCCGCCACCCTGGTCTCCGGGATGTTGTCCGCGGCCGGCAGCGCCGTCGTGTCCATCGGCGGCACCACCACCCTGGGCAGCGCCTCGGCCGCAGCACTGCAGGCCAACGACCGCGCCGTGATCCGGCTGGACGGCCTGGTCCTCGGCAACGGCGCCTCGGCGGTCACCACGGTGGGCTCCGGCTCGGTCGAGATCGGCCAGGCCGGCGCTGCGGCGGCGGGCGCGATCACCGTGGACGCGGGCGTCGCCGTGTCCGGCTCCGGCCTGCTCGGCCTCAACGGCGCTGTGGTCAACAAGGGCACGATCACCGCGCAGGGCGGCACGCTCTACGTCGGCGCGACCAGCGGCACCGGCACCCTGGCGGCGGCCGCCGGCGCCACGCTGCAGCTGACCGGCTTCGCCACGGCGGGGCAGTCGATCACCCTGCTCGGGACCGGCAGCACGCTCGCCCTGTCGGGTCTCTCCTACCTGCCGGGCGGCGTGCTGTCCGGCCTGCAGCCCGGCAACCAGCTGCTCATCAACTCCTCTGTGGTCGCCATCTCCTTCGCCGCCGCCACCGACGTGCTCAGCATGTCGTACAACGGCTCGGTCCTCGGCACGCTGCAGCTCGCGGGCAACTACACCAACGAGAAGTTCACCGCGACGACCGTCGGCAACGGCACCTTGATCCAGGTCTCCACCATCCCCGCCAGCGCCCCTCCCTCGAGCGGCGGCGGCAGCACCAACGGCGGTGGCGGCACGGTCACCGGCGGCATCGGTGGCACCGGCACCGGCGGAACGGGCACCGGAGGCACGGTCACCGGCGGCTCGGGCGGCGGCGGCACGGGCACCGGCTCGGGCGGCAGCACAGGCGGAGGCACCACCGTGACGGGCGGAACAGGCATCAACCCCGGGACCGGCACCGGCGGCGGCACCCCCGTCTCCGTGGGCGTGACCCAGCCTACCGGCGGCACGGGCGGCACCAGCACGCTCGGCTCGGGCACCGGCACCGGCACCCCGATCAGCGTCGGCGTCAGCACCGGCTCGGGCACCCCGGTCAGCGCCTACCCCGGCTCTGGCGGCACGCCCGCGACCGGCACCACCGCGACGCCTGAGTCGACCACCGTCACCTCGACGGCGTCGCTCGACCTGACGCAGCACTCCGTCCCCTACCAGGGCGTGGTGCGCCAGCTCATCGGCACGCTTTCGGCCACGACCCACCTGGTGATCTCCGCCGATGGCGCCGCGGTCGCCACCGCGCCGATGGGGGGCGTGGTCAACGTCCTGCAGGTCACCAGCCCGGCGCAGGGCGGCACGATCACGGCGCCCGCCGGCTACCAGGTCGTCATCCTCGACGGCACCACCGACACCACGCTCACCGACGGTGGGGCCGGCAACATGCTGCTCGCCGGCAACGGCGGCACGGACGTCCTGCTCGGCCTGGGCGCCAACGACACCGTGCTCGGCGGCGAGGGTCCCGGCGCGAACCAGATCGCCCTGTCGATCGGCGGCAGCGTGCTGGGCGGCACCGGCAGCGGCACCATCACCACCGGCTCCGGCCTGGCCACCGTGACCACCCAGGCGCAGGCCCGGGACATGATCATGCTCGGCAGCGGCAACACGCTGGTCAACGCGCGCGGCGTGGACACCATCCACGGCGGCAGCGGCAGCGACACGATCTTCGCCGCCTCCGCCGTGACCGCCTACGGCAGCCGCTCCGGCAGCAGCTATTTCATCTCCGGCGCCTACGCGAGCACGGTGATCGGCGGCGCCGGCGCCGAGACCGTCTACGGCAGCAACGGCGACGGCGGCGTGGTCACCGCAGGCACCGGCGCCATCGAGTTCGTGGGCGGCCCTGGCCGCAGCAGCTTCACAGGCGGTGCCGGCTCGGCGCTGGTCTACGGCGGCGTCGGCGGCGGCACGATGACCGACGGCTCCGGCGGCGGCGCCTTCTACGGCGCGCCCGCCGGCACGGCGATCACGGTCGGCAACGGCGCGAGCACGGTCACCGCCGCCGACAGCAACGTCGTCGCCGTGGTCGGCTCGGCCCAGGTGCTCGCGGTCGGCGGCGCCGGCAACGTCACCCTGGGCGGCGCCGCCTCCACCGCGTCCAAACACCTACTTCTCCGGCTTCGGCAACACCCAGATCACCGGCGGCTCCGGCAACGACGCGATTTTCGGGGGCATCGGCGCCGCCACGATGACCGGCGGCGGCGGCAGCAACGTCTACATCTTCGTCAACAACGACTCCGGCAACACCAACGTCATCACCGACTTCAAGGTCGGCACGGACACGGTCTCGCTGAAGTACTACGGCAACGACGCCGACGCGGCCGCCTTCGCCTCCGCCACCGCGACCGGCGGCGGCTCCCAGGTCACTCTCACGGACGGCACGAAGATCCTGTTCCAGGGCGTCTCCAACCTGACCCAGGCCAGCTTCACCTAGGCAAGGTCGAGGCTCTGCCTCGAGCTCCCCCAAAGGCTCGCCTTCGGGAACGCCACAAGGCTTCCTTCCCATGTGCCGGTCCAGGGCGGCTCGCCCTGGCGGGTCCAGGGCAGAGCCCTGGCCTTGCCTGCCTACGCGAACCCCGCCCGTATCTCCTCCGCAGCATCCCTGACCGCCGCCGCCCCGTGCAGCCGCTCCAGCCGCCGTATGGTGAAGTGCGCCCGCGCCAGGTCCCGGTAGTGCGCGAGGAACGCCGCGTTCAGCGCCGCCCCGGTCAGCGCGCCGGCGATCGGCACCGCCTGCAGCGCGAACTTCTGCGACAGCGTGACGCCGTAGCGCGCCGCGACCTCGGCCACGAGCATCACCATCGGCCGCCCCTGCATCAGCAGCCGCGCCGAGAAATACCCCAGCTCGGACTCGCCCGCCGCCGCGTCCCCGCCCGCCTCCCCGGGCCCGCGCAGCGCGAACACCTCCAGGCACGCGCGACGGGCGGAGAGACTCGACAGGTCCTCGCCCTCCTCGCGCGCGATGGCCGCGATCTCGCGCATGATCGACAGCGTGGTGACCGTGGCGTCCGGCAGGAACCCGGCCATGCCCGCGAACCCGCCCGCGGCACCCGACACCATCACCGCGGCGCGCCGCAGCAGCCCTGCACGGCGCGGGTCGCCTTCCGTGAGGTCGAGCCCGAGGATCGCCACGTCGTAGGCCCGCGCCAGGGCCGCCTCCGCCACGCCGCGCATCCGGCTCTGCAGCGGCCCGGGCACGCCGAGGCCGCGCACGCCCATCCGCGTCGCGCGCCCCAGCGCCCCGCCCATCAGGTCGGCCACCCGCACCACCAGGCCGCGCCCGGCCTCCAGCCGCTCAAGCGCCTCGCGCAGGGCGTCGCCGGCCGGCGCGGGAAGCCCGGTCGTGGTCATCGCTGTCGTGTCCGTCATGGCGGCCCCCGGTTCTGCGGGCACTCAACGCGCGGGCAGGGCGCAAGGTGCAGAGGGCCGTCCTACCCGGCGGGGGCCGTCATCGCGAGCTTGCGCGCGGTGCGCAGCAGGAACGTCCGGTCCTCCGGCGCGCACTCACGGTACAGCCGCAGCAGCGCCAGCTCGTCGCCGCCCGACGCCTCTGCCCCCGCGCGCGACGCCGCGCCGTGCAGCAGCACCTCCTCGCCGACGCCGAGCACCTCCGCGATCCGGCTGAGGTTGCCGCGCACCTGCCCGGCGCGGTCGGTCTCCCACTGCGCCACAGCGCTGCGCGACACCCCCGTCGCCGCGGCGAGGTCCTCCTGCGTCAGGCCGCGTTCACGGCGCAGGTTGCGAATCCGCATGCCCACGCTCTCAGTCTCGAATGTTTCTGCTGACATGGCGCACAATCTGCGTCACTGCCGCTAACAAAACAACAACAAGACTTGCCATCACGCATCCGTGATCACCTACCCAGATACCGTGTCGGGCCCAGGGAAATCCGGCGCCGCATGCGCGCCGCCCCCCGGCCTGCCGACGCATCTCCTAACGCTGCAGCATGAACTCCGACGCCGGCCGCCGGCCCTCCCACCCGAGCCTCTCCAGCTCCGGCCTCTCGCTCTCGGCCTCCGGATACCCGAGGCAGAAATATCCGATCATCCGCCACGCCGCGGGCAGATCGAGCGCCGCGGCCACCTCCGCCGGGTCGAGGATCGACACCCAGCCCAGCCCGAGCCCCTCCGCGCGCGCCGCCAGCCACATCGTGTGCACCGCCGTGACCACGGAATACTCCGCCATCTCCGGCATGCTGGCGCGCCCGAGCCCATGCCCCGTCTCCGTGCCGCGGTCGGCGAACACCGCGAACTGCACCGGCGCGTCCTCCAGCCCGGACAGCTTGAGCCGCGCATAGTGCTCCGCGCGCTCCCCCTCGTAGCAGGCCAGCGCCCGCTCGTTGCTCGCCCGGAACACCTCGCGCACCCGCGCGCGCCGCGCCGGATCGTCGACCGCCGCGAACCGCCACGGCTGGCACAGCCCGACCGAGGGCGCGAGGCACGCCGTGGCGACCAGCCGCTCCAGCGTCCCCGGCGCCAGCGCGTCGCGCCGGAACCGCCGCACGTCGCGCCGCCACCGGAACAGCGCGTCCAGCCCCGCCCGGAACGCCGCGTCGAACCCAGGCGCGCCGCCCGCCCCCGCAGCGGCCAACTCCCCCGCTCCCGGCGCCGCCTCGCCCGAAAGCGCCGCCTCCAGCCGCGCCCACTCGCCCTCCGCCCCCGGCAGCCCGAACCGCAGCCACCCCTGCCGCTCGAACCGCCGCGCCAGCACCCCCCGCTCGCCCAGCCGCTCCCACAGCCCCGCCGGCTCGTGCACCAGGCGGAACAGCGCCGTCCCCCCCGCGCCCGCCGCCCGCAGCCCCGCCCGCCGCAGCACCCCGTCCAGCCGCGCCGCATCCGCCGCCAGCCGACGCCGCGTGTCCCCGATCCACGCCGCGTCCCCCAGCGCCGCCGTGCCCGCCGCCGCCGCCGGCCCCGACACCGCCCACGGCCCGAGCACCTCGCGCAGCCGCGCCGCCACCCCCGCCGGCGCCACCGCGAACCCCAGCCGCAGCCCCGCCAGCCCGAAGAACTTCCCGAACGAGCGCAGCCGCACCACCGCCGGGTGCGCCCCTGTCCCCGACGCCGCGTCCAGGTCCGCGAACGCCTCGTCGACGACCAGCATCCCCCCGCGCGCCGCCATCGAATCCGCCAGCGCCAGGACCTCGCCCTCCGCCAGGCGCCGCCCGTCCGGGTTGTTCGGGTTGCACAGCACGCCCACCGCAGCGCCCGCCAGCGCCCCCGCCGAGGCGACCTCCTCCACCGCGCGCCCCGCCGCCGCCCAGCTCCTGCGGTGCTCGGCGTAGGTCGGCGACACCACCCGGACCTCGCCCGCCGGCAGCAGGAACGGCAGCACCCCGATGATCGCCTGCGTCCCCCCCGCCGCCACGACCAGCGACGCGTCGCCCACGCCGAACGCCGCCGCCGCCGCCGCCTCCAGCCCCGCCACCGCCTCCGGGTCCGGCAGACGCGCCCACAGCTCCGCCGCCGGCGCCTGCATCGGGTAGGGCACCGGGTTGATCCCCGTCGACAGGTCCAGCAGCGGCCGGGGCGCCCCCGGGAACCGGCGCTCCGCCGCGAGCCGCCGCCCGCCGTGGGCCTCGCCGCTCATGGCAGCCAGCAAGCATGGGCTCTGCCCAAACCCGCAAAGGGTCCGAGGACCCTTTGATCCCATCTGCTTAAGGGAAGGCGATCCAAGGGCCCTGCCCTTGGCGGAGTTCGAGGCAGAGCCTCGACCTTGCTTCCTTCGCCCCCCGCCGTGCTATCGCCCACGCCACGGCCCGTTCCGGCCGGGGAGGGGGCATCCTGGCGATCTCGGCGGCACTCGTGCTGGGCGGCCTCGGCATCGAGGCGGCGCTCGGCTATCCGGACGCTTTGTTCCAACTGGCCGGCCATCCCGTGACGTGGATCGGCGCGCTGATCTCCCGGCTGGACCGCGCGCTCAATCGCGCGACCCTACCGCCCGCCCGCCGCCGGCTCAACGGCGTGCTCGCCCTGGCGCTGCTCCTCGCCGCGACCGGCGCCCCCGCCGCCGCGCTGCAGGCCGCCGCGCAGTCGTGGCTGCCCCGCTGGCCCGCCCTGGCCCTGCTGTCGGCGCTCGCCGGCACCCTGTTCGCCCAGCGCAGCCTGTGGACCCACGTCCGCGCCGTCGCCGACGCGCTCGACACGCCCGCGGCACCGTCCGCCCGCCTGGACGCCGCCCGGCTGGCCGTGGCGCGCATCGTCGGCCGCGACGTCGCCACGCTCGACGAGGCCGGCGTGGTGCGCGCCGCGATCGAGAGCCTGGCCGAGAACTTCTCCGACGCCGTGGTCGCCCCCGCGCTGTGGGGCCTGGCCGCGGGCCTGCCGGGCATCGTGCTCTACAAGGCGACCAACACCGCCGACAGCATGATCGGCCACCGCACGCCGCGCCACGAGTCGTTCGGCTGGGCCGCCGCCCGGCTCGACGACCTCATCAACCTGCCCGCCTCGCGCCTGGCCGCGTTGTGGATCGTGCTCGCCGCCGCCCTGCACCGCCTGTGCGGCGCGCCCTGCGCCCCGGCCGAGGCCGCCCGCGCCGTGGCACGCGACGCCCGCCTGCACCGCTCGCCCAACGCCGGCTGGCCCGAGGCCGCGATGGCCGGCGCCCTTGGCCTGCGCCTCGCCGGCCCGAGAGCCTACGCCGGCGTGCCCGTCGAAGGACCGTGGATGGGGCAGGGCAGGGCGGACGCACGCGGCGCGGACCTGCGCCGGGCCCTCGCCCTCTACCGCACCGCCTGCCTGTTGCAGGCCGCGACCCTGGCCGTGTTCCTGCTCGCCTGAGCCGCCCGGGGCAGCGGCGTCGCGCCGGGGCCGGTCGCGCCGGCCTTCCTGGAAATCAGCGCAGGCTGATCGCCTGGAAGCGGTTCGTCTGCAGCCGGCTCCGCTCCGTGGCCGCCGCCTCGACCGGCTCCGCATGCGTCCGCAGCGGCGTCGCCATGACGCCCGGGAACTCGATGCTGCTGGCCTGGACCTCGCGCGGCGGACGGTTCGCGCCGGCAGCCGCACGGCCCACCGGGGCGAGCGTCGGGAAGCCGACCCGGAGCGCCTGCGCCTCCAGGGGCGCACGGTTCACCGAGTGCGCCGCCGGAGCCCAGGACAGCGCCGCCTGGGGGAAGTTCTCCGCATGCCCTGCCTGGCCGAGAAGGCCGAACACGAGGGCTGCCGAGGCGAGTGTCTTCTTCATCGTCGTTGTCCCTGGAAGCGGACCGTCGCGGCCCGCCTGTGATACCTGTATATGCAGATCTAACCTGCACATCAAGGTATTCGGCCGTGGTCGCCGGCCCATCAAGACAATGTGTAGCCCCCGCTTCCAAAACGATCGCCGCGTGCATACCTTGCTGGCGAAAGCAGGTTCCGCCTCGCAGGCGGGCCCGATCCAGGGGAGAGTTGCAGTGTCCCAGACAGCCATCGCCCGCCAGCCGGACATCGGGTTCAACGACCTCGTCGACTGCACATGCATGCGTCTGCGCAAGGCCTCGCGCCGCCTCACGCAGATCTTCGACCAGGCTCTCTCGCCGGCGGGCATCACCACGCCGCAGTTCGGCCTGCTCGCCTACCTGCACGGCTCCGCGCAGTCCGGCGAGGACGGTCTCGCCCTCGGCATCCTCGCCGAGCGCCTCGGCATGGATCCCACCACCCTGAACCGGAACCTCAAGCCCCTGGAGGCGCGCGACTTCGTCTCGGCGGCCCCGGACCCGGACGACCGGCGTGTCCGCTTGGTCCGCCTGACCGCCGCGGGCGGGACCGCCCTGCTCACGGCCCTGCCGCTGTGGCGCGAGACACGCGAGCAGGTGCGCGCCCAGGTCGGCCTGGAAACGCTGGTCGCCCTGAACGGCCTGCTCGACATCGCGAGCCTCAAGCTCGCCGCCTGACGAGGCCGCTCAGCCTCGCGCGCCCGGCCCCGCCAGCGCCAGCAGCGCCCCCACGTCCACGTGCCGCTCCAGGTGCTCCGCCAGCTCGTCCAGCGCCGCCTCCACCTCCGCCGCGTGGTGCCGCACCGACCCCGCGCCCCCGAGCCTGCGCAGCCACGCCGAACGCTGCGCATCCCCCGCGAACAGCCCGTGCAGGTACGTCCCCCCCACCAGCCCGTCCGCCGACCACGCCCCGTCCACCCGCCCGCCGTCCAGCCGCAGCATCGGCCGCGCCGCATCCGCCCCCTCGGTGCGTCCCATGTGCATCTCGTACCCTTCGCATGCGACGCCGTCCTGCGCCGACACCCCGCGCACCGCCTCCAGCCGCTTCTCCCCGCTCAACACGGTGTCCACGTCCAGCAGCCCGAGCCCCGCCGCCGACCCGGGCGGCCCCTCGACCCCCTCCGGATCCGCCACGCTCCGCCCGAGCATCTGATACCCCCCGCACAGCCCCAGCACCCGCCCGCCCCGCCGCCGGTGCGCCGCGACGTCCACGTCCCACCCCGCCGCCCGCAGGCTCGCCAGGTCCGAGAGCGTCGCCTTCGACCCCGGCAGCACCACCAGCGCGCACCCCGCCGGCACCGGCTCCCCCGCGCGCAGCATCAGCAGCTCCACCCCCGGCTCCCCCGCCAGCGGATCGAGGTCGTCGAAGTTCGCGATCCGCGGCAGCACCAGCACCGCCACCCGCAGCCGTTCGCCGCCCCCCGCCGCCGGCCGCGCCACCGCCTCCTCCAGGTCCGCCGCATCCTCCGCCGGCAGCCGCCGCGCCCCCTCGAAGAACGGCACCAGCCCCAGCCCCGCCCACCCCGTATGCCGCGCGATCGCCGCCATCCCGGCGTCGAACAGCGTCGTGTCCCCGCGCATCCGGTTCACGATGAACCCGCGCACCATCGCCCGGTCGCCTGCCTCCAGCACCGCGTGCGTCCCCACCAGGCTCGCGATCACCCCGCCGCGGTCGATGTCGCCCACCACCACGACCGGCGTCCCGGTCGCCCGCGCGAACCCCATGTTGGCGATGTCGCCGGCCCGCAGGTTGACCTCCGACGCGCTCCCCGCCCCCTCCACCACGACGACATCCGCCTCCGCGCCCACTCGCCCGAAGCTGTCGAGCACCGAGGCCATCAGCCCCGGCTTCATCGCCTGGTACTCCCGCGCCCGCGCCACCGCGCGCACCCGCCCCTGCACGACGACCTGCGCGCCGGCCGAGGCGCCGTCCCCCCCGTGCGGCTTGAGCAGCACCGGGTTCATGTGCACCGACGCCGCCACGCCGCACGCCAGCGCCTGCAGCGCCTGCGCCCGCCCGATCTCGCCGCCGTCGGCCGTGACGGCCGCGTTGTTCGACATGTTCTGCGGCTTGAACGGCCGCACCCGCAGCCCGCGCCGCACCAGCGCCCGGCACAGCCCCGCCACCAGCAGCGACTTGCCCACACCCGAGCCCGTGCCCTGCAGCATGATCGCGCGGGTCAAGGGAAGGCCAGAGGCTCTGCCTCTGGACTCCGCCAAAGGCTGCGCCCTTGGAACGCCTCCCTTGAGTAACGCCGGTCCAGGGGCGGCTCGCCCCTGGCGGGTCCGGGCAGCGCCCGGCCTTGCTTGCTCAGAACTCGATCCCTTCCTGCGCCCGCACGCCCGCCGCGAAATGGTGCTTCACCGCCCCGAACTCCGTGACCAGGTCCGCCGCCTCCACCAGCTCGGCCTTGGCGTTGCGCCCCGTGACCACGACGTGGAGCATCGCCGGCCGCCCCGCCAGCGCCGCCAGAACCTCGCCGACCTCCAGATACCCGTAGCGCAGCGCGATGTTCAGCTCGTCGAGCACCAGCAGCGCCACCCCCGGCGCGTGCATCAGCGCGACGGCCTGCGCCCACGCCGCCCGGCACGCTGCGACGTCGCGCGCCCTGTCCTGCGTCTCCCAGGTGAACCCCTCGCCCATGGAGTGCCACTCGACCAGCTCCGTCTGCTCCAGCAGCCGCCGCTCCCCGGTGTCCCACGCCCCCTTGATGAACTGCACCACCGCGCAGCGCCGCCCCCGCCCCGCCATGCGCAGCACCAGCCCGAGCGCCGCCGTGGTCTTGCCCTTGCCCGGCCCGGTGTGGACCATCAGCAGGCCCTTCTCCGCGACCGCCTTGGAGGCGACCTCGGCGTCCTGCACCTGCTTGCGCGCCGCCATCTTCGCGCGGTGCCGGTCCTCGTCCTCGCTCATGCTCGCTGCGTCCTCGGCTTTCGCAAATACCTGCGGCGGATAATCCGGATCTTAAGAATTTAGGTTCAGGATCGATTCGATTTGCCTTCGCTGCTCGACAAGCAACTGGGGGCCTCCATCGAAGCAGAGTGAAGCAATGTTCGGACTCCTCGCCTCTCCCTGGAAGATGAGTGCCCAGCTTGCCGCCCTGGACAGGTCCCAGGCCACGATCGAGTTCGCGCCGGACGGGACGATCCTGACCGCCAACCGGCTGTTCCTGGACGCGATGGGCTATACCCTGGAGGAGGTGCGGGGCAAAAACCATCGCATGTTCGTGGACAAGAAGGCCAGGAACAGCGAGGAATACAAACAGTTCTGGAACGACCTGCGACGCGGCCGCGCCGGCACGGGCGAGTTCAAGCGCATCTCGAAGTCCGGCAAGGAGGTCTGGATACAGGGGTCCTACAACCCGATCTCCCTGGGCGGAAAGCCGTTCAAGATCGTGAAATACGCGAGCGTCATCACCGAGCGCATCCGCGAGGCGGCGGAGAACGCGGGACAGATCGCGGCGATCGACCGCTCGCAGGGCGTGATCCAGTTCGACCTCGAGGGCAGGGTCATCCACGCCAACGCCAGGTTCCTCGAGACGGTGGGCTACCGCGCCGAGGAGATCGTGGGCAGGCACCACAGCATGTTCGTCGATCCCGCTTTCCGCAACACGCCAGAGTACCGAACCTTCTGGCAGGAACTGCGCCAGGGCCGGTCCCAGGCCGGCGAGTTCTGCCGGATCGGGAAGGGCGGCCGCAAGGTCTGGCTGCAGGCAAGCTACACCCCGATCGTCGATCCCGACGGCGTCCCGGTCAAGATCGTCAAGCTCGCCACCGACATCACCGCCCCCGTGATGCGACGCCACCGACGCGAGGAGATCAGCCAGGAGATCGAGCGCGAGATGAGCGCGATCAGCGACGCGATCTCGACCACCAACGTCCAGGCCGCGACCGCCGCCACCGCCGCCACCGATGCCGCGCGCAACGTGCAGACGATCGCCGCCGGCGCCGGCAGGCTCGGCGACTCGATCGCCGAGATCAGCCGGCGCATGTCCCAGGCCTCCGAGACCACGTCGCAGGCCGTGCTCCAGGCGGAGCGGACCAACGAGATCATCGCGAGCCTGCTGACCGCCACCTCCGAGATCGAGCAGGTCGTCCAGCTCATCACGAGCATCGCCGGCCAGACCAACCTGCTCGCCCTCAACGCCACGATCGAGGCCGCCCGCGCCGGCGACGCCGGCAAGGGGTTCGCTGTCGTCGCGTCCGAGGTGAAGAGCCTCGCCACCCAGACCGCGCGCGCCACCGAGAGCATCTCGACCCAGATCACGAGCGTGCAGAGCGCCACCGGCCAGGCCGTCTCCGCCATACGCCGGATCTCGGAGACGATCGCATCCATCAGCGAGATCTCCGGCGCCATCGCGACCGCGGTCGAGCAGCAGGACGCCGTGGCGCGCGAGATGTCCGACAGCATGCTCGTCGCGTCCGACGGCGTGGCCAGCATCACGGACAGCACCGGCCGCATCGCCCAGGCCACCAGCGCCGCCGCCACCGCCGCGCGCCAGGTGGTCAGCGCCTCCTAGGAGCTGGTCGCATGACCGCCGGCGCGCAGGCGCCCTCGGGCAGTCCGGATCGGAGCCGTCCGGCCTGACGCCTGCGCTCTCCCTCACCCCTTCACCGGCACCGCCACCCCCGCCACCACCAGCACCACCCGGTCCGCCCGCTCGGCCACCCTCTGGTGCAGCACCCCCGCCGCGTCCCGGAACGCCCGCGCCAGCGCGTTGTCCGGCACGATCCCGAGCCCGACCTCGTTGGACACCACCACCGTCTCCGCGCCCCGCCGCCCCAGCGCCGCCAGCAGCCCGTCCCCCGCCGCCCCCACGTCGCAGCCACCCAGCAGCAGGTTGCTCACCCACAGCGTCAGGCAGTCCACCAGCACCGGCCCCCGTGCCTCGTCCAGCGCCCCCGCCAGATCGAGCGGCGCCTCCACCGTCGCCCACCCCGCCGCCCGCGCGCCCACGTGCGACGCGATCCGCACCCGCATCTCCTCGTCGAACGCCTGCGCGGTCGCGATGTACGTCCACGGCGGCGGCAGACGCGTCACCAGCCCCTCCGCCAGCCGGCTCTTGCCCGACCGCGCGCCGCCTAGCACGAACGTCAGCATCGTCACCCCCTGAAGAAAGCAGGGCCGGGCGCTGCCCGGACCCGCCAGGGGCGAGCCGCCCCTGGACCGGCAATACGAAGGCAGGCCCCACAGGCGCAACAGGCCGGCTTCCTTGACTTCGCCCGACGCCCGGACCTAGACCAGCCGCCGATGGTTCTCCCGGCGACGGGGGATGAAAAGGGAATGCGGTGCGGGCGCGCGAGCGCCCAATGCCGCGGCTGCCCCCGCAACTGTGAGCGGAAAGCGACCTGCCCACGCGCCACTGGCCACCCGCAAGGGGCCGGGAAGGCGGGCAGGCCGCGCCTGATCCGCGAGCCAGGAGACCTGCCATCGCGGGAACGGCGACCACGGCCACGGCCGGGCGCCGCCCCGAACCAGATCGTGTCTCCGGGCGGGGTGCCCCGGCGGCCTCGGCCCCGCCGCGACGCCCCCGGGCGCCGCGACGCCGCCGGTCCCGCGGGCGCGGCCAGGCCCCCGGACGGTCGCACCCCCGGCACGCGCACGCTGCGCGCACCGGCCACGCCCCAACCGGCGCGGCCGCCTCCGGGGCTTTCGCATGACCGACGCCGTCCGCCTCCACGTCTGCACCACCTGCCAGGGCGGCGAGACCCTCGCCCCCGGCGCCTCGCCCATGGGGCGCCACCTCCACGACGCCGTCGCCGCCCTCGCCCCCCACGGCATCGACCTGCGCGAGACCACCTGCCTCGCCAACTGCGAGCGCGGCTGCTCCGCCGTCCTCTCCATGCCGGGCCGCTGGACCTACCTCCTCGGCCGCCTGACCCCCGCCCACGCCGCCGACCTCGCCGACTACGCCCGCGCCTACGCCGCCTCGCGCAACGGCACCGTCATGCCATCGCGCCGCGCCGCC
Organism: Janthinobacterium lividum; assembly: GCA_050920955.1. Taxonomy (GTDB): domain Bacteria; phylum Pseudomonadota; class Alphaproteobacteria; order Acetobacterales; family Acetobacteraceae; genus CAXSEF01. The sequence goes on from JBPBQS010000239.1 coordinate 19,988, forward strand.
TCCCTGCGCGACGTCGTCATGGGCCGCGTCCCTCCCGCCGACGAGCCCGCCGCCAACGTCCGGGCGGCCTGAACGCCATGGCCCGCATCCCCGCCACCGTGATCACCGGCTTCCTCGGCGCCGGCAAGACCACGCTCCTGCGCCACGTCCTCGCCCACGCGCGCGGCCGCCGCATCGCCATCATCGTCAACGAGTTCGGAACCCTCGGCATCGACCGCGACACGCTCAGCGCCTGCGGCATCGAGGGCTGCGACGAGGACAGCATCGTCGAGCTGGCCAACGGCTGCCTGTGCTGCACCGTCGCCGACGACTTCCTCCCCGCCATGGCCGCCCTGCTGGCCCGCGACCCGCCCCCCGAGCACATCCTGATCGAGACCTCGGGCCTCGCCATCCCCAAGCCCCTGCTGCGTGCCTTCGGCTGGCCCGCCGTGCGCGAGCGCGTCACCGTGGACGGCGTCATCACCCTCGTCGACGCCCCTGCCGCCGCTGCCGGCCGCTTCGCCGACGACCCCGAGGCCGTCGCCGCCCAGCGCGCCGCCGACCCCTCGCTCGACCACGACAACCCGCTGGCCGAGGTGTTCGAGGACCAGCTCCAGGCCGCCGACCTCGTCGTCCTCAACAAGTCCGACCTGCTCGACGCCCCCGCCCTGGCCGCCCTCCAGGCCCAGGTCGCCGCCCTCGCCCCCCGCGGCGCGAAGATCCTCGCCGCCACCGAGGGCCGCATCGACCCCGCCGTCCTGCTCGGCCTCTCCGCCGCCGCCGAGGACGACCTCGCCGCCCGCCCCTCCCACCACGACGCCGAGGACGGCGCCCACGAGCACGACGACTTCGACAGCTTCGTCGTCGACGTGCCGGAGGCCGCCTCCCCTGACACGCTCCTCGCCCGCCTGCGCACCGTCGCCGAGGCTCACGACATCCTGCGCATCAAGGGTTTCGTGCCCGTCGCCGGCCGCCCGATGCGCCTGGCCGTGCAGGGCGTGGGCGCCCGCTTCCGCCACGAGTTCGACCGCCCCTGGACCCCCGCCGAGCCCCGCCAGGGCCGCCTCGTGGTGATCGGCCGCGCCGGCATGGACCGCGCCGCCATCGCCGCCTCGATCGGGGTCTGAACCGTGCACCTGCTGGTCCGCGAAACCCGCACCCTCGACGAGGCCGAGGCCGCCGTCGACCTCGGGCAGTCGCCGGCCGGCCTGGTGTTCATCTCCTTCTCCGACAGCGACCTGTCAGCCGCCGCCGCCGCCTGGCTCGACCCCGACCCCGCCACCAAACCCGCCTACGAACCCGTGCCGCCCCCGCCCGGCGCCACGCTCCCCTTCGGCCTGCGCCTCGCGAGCCTCGCCCGCCTGCGCCACCCCCTGTCCGTCGACCTCTACCTGGAGCGCACCGCGTCGCACGCCCGCGCAATCGTCCTGCGCCTGCTCGGCGGCATGGAATACTGGCGCTACGGTGCCGAGGAGCTCGGCGCCCTGTGCCGCCGCGAAGGCATCGCCCTGGCCGTGGTCCCCGGCTGCGAGCGCGCCGATCCTCGCCTCGCCGAGCTGTCCACCGTCCCCGAGTCCACCCGGCTGCGCATCGAGTCCCTGCTTCGTGCCGGCGGCGCCCCCAACACCCGCCTCGCCCTGCTCCTCGCCGCCCACGAGGGCGGCCTCTGCGCGCCCCCCGAGGGCGAGGGCGTCGCCGTCCCCGCCTTCGGTCGGCTCGCCACCTTCCCCACCTATGGCGACGACCGCTGGCCCGTCGCCGCCATCGTGTTCTACCGCTCCCATCTCCTGGCCGGCGATACGGCCCCGATCCACGCCCTCGGTGCCGCCTTGTCCGAGCGACGCATGCGCCCGCGCGCCCTGTTCGTCCCCAGCCTGAAGGACGCCGCCGCCGCCGCCTTCATCGCCGACCGCCTGCGCTCCTGGCGCCCTGCCGTCGTCCTCAACGCCACCAGCTTCTCCGCCCGCACGCCCGGCCCCGACGGCGACGCCTCCCCGCTCGACGCCGCCGACGCCCCCGTCCTGCAGCTCGTCCTCGCCAACGCCGCCCGCGACGCCTGGGCTGGCTCGCCCCGCGGCCTCGGCCCGCAGGACATGGCCATGCAGGTCGTGCTCCCCGAGCTGGACGGCCGCCTCGCCACCGCCGCGATCTCCTTCAAAGCCGAGGACCTCGTCCCCGCCCTCGAGTTCACCCGCCGCCGCCTCGCCCCCGACGCCGACGGCATCGCCCTCGCCGCCGACCGCGCCGCCGCCTGGGCCCGCCTCGCCGCCACCCCCCGCGCCGCGCGCCGCATCGCCCTTGTCCTGCCCGACTACCCCGGCCGCCCCGGCCAGGTCGGCCACGCCGTCGGCCTCGACACCCCCGCCAGCCTCGCCGCCATCCTCCAAACCCTCCGCGCCGCCGGCTACGACCTCGGCCCCGCCGCGCTCCCCGACGCCGACGCCCTGTCCGACGCCCTCTGCCGCGCCGAGCCCACCCCCGCCCTCCCGCTCCCCGCCTACGCCGCCCTCCTCGCCACCCTCCCGGCCCCCCTGCGCGCCGCCATCGCCGAAGCCTGGGGCGCGCCCGAGCATGACCCCGCCGTCGCTGCCGGCCACTTCGCCTTCCGCCACCTGCGCCGCGGCCACGCGCTCCTCGCCGTCCAGCCCGACCGCGGCGCCGCGCTGGACCGCAGCGCCACGTACCACGACCCCCAGCTCCCCCCACGCCACGCCCACGTCGCCTTCCACCTCTGGCTCCGCCTGCACGAGCGTTCCGACGCCCTGGTCATGCTCGGCGCCCACGGCACCCTGGAGTGGCTCCCCGGCAAGCCTGTCGCCCCCTCCGCCGGCTGCGCCCCGTCCGCCCTGCTCGCCGGCCTGCCCGTCATCTACCCCTTTATCGTCAACAACCCCGGCGAGGCCGCCGCCGCCCGCCGCCGCCTCGGCGCCGTCACCATCGGCCACCTCACGCCGCCGATGCGCCCCGCCGCCGCCCAGGGCGAGGCCGCCACCCTGGAGCGCCTCATCGACGAGTACACCACCGCCGACGGCCTCGATCCCCGCCGCGCCGCCACCCTGCGCGCCGAGATCCTGGAGCGCGCGGAGCGCTCCGGCCTGCTGGAAGAAAGCAAGGCCGGGCTCTGCCCGGACCCGCCAAAGGCCTCGGCCTTTGGAAACCACTCCCTTGAGGAAGGCCATTCTCAAGGCGCCGCCTTGAGCGGAGTCCAGAGGCAGAGCCTCTGGCCTTCCTTGCCGCCCGCCGCCCCCGACGACGACGACCCCCTGGCCCGCCTCGACGCCTACCTGTGCGACGTGAAGGACCTCCAGCTCCGCGACGGCCTCCACGTCTTCGGCCGCCCGCCCCACGACCCCGCCGCCCTCCACGCCGCCCTCGCGCGCGGCAACCCCGCCGCCGACCACGCCGGCCTGTCCGCCCGCCTCGACGCCTGCGCCCCCGCCGAGTCCTCCGCCCTGCTCGCGGCCCTCGACGGCCGCTTCGTCCAGCCCGGCCCCGGCGGCGCGCCGACCCGCGGCCGCGCCGACGTCCTGCCCACCGGCCGCAACATCGCCGCCATCGACCCGCGCGGCATGCCGACCCGCGCCGCCTGCACCTCCGCGGCCGCTGTCGCCACCCTGCTCCTGCTGCGCCACCGCCAGGAGCAGGGCGACTGGCCGCGCGCCCTGGTGATCGACCTGTGGGGCAGCAGCGCCATGCGCACCGGCGGCGAGGACCTGGCCCTCGCCCTGCACCTGCTCGGCGCCACCCCCTTGTGGGACGCGGAGTCCGCGCGCGTCACCGGCGTGGAGATCCTGCCGCTCGCCGTGCTGGACCGCCCCCGCGTGGACGTGACCCTGCGCATCTCCGGCCTGTTCCGCGACGCCTTCGAGACCCAGCTCGCCCTGTTCGACGACGCCGTGCGCGCCGTCGCCGCCCGCGACGAGGCCGCCGACTTCAACCCCCTCGCCGCCGCCGCCGCCGGCCTGGACGGCGACGCCCTGCACGCCGCCACCGCCCGCATCTACGGCCCCGCCGCCGGCCAGTACGGCGCGGGCGTGGCACCCCTGCTCGACCGCGGCGCCTGGCAGGGCAGGGCGGCCCTCGGAGAGTCCTACCTGGCCGCGTCCGAGTGCGCCTGGGGCCCCGGCCGCGACGGCGCCCCAGACCGCGCCGGCCTGGAGCGCCGCGTCGCCGCCGCGGAGGCCTTCGTCCACGTCCAGGACCACGCCGAGACCGACATCCTCGACGGCCCCGGCTTCGTCGCCCACGAGGGCGGCTTCGCCGCCGCCGCCGCCTCGCTCGGCGCCGCCCCCGCGCTCTACCACGCCGACACCTCGCGCGAGGGCACCCCCCGTGTGCGCGCCACCGCCGCCGAGGTCGCCCGCGTCGTGCGCGGCCGCGCCGCCAACCCCGACTGGGTGCGCGGCATGATGGCGCACGGCTACCGCGGCGCCGCCGAGATCGCCCGCGGCGCCGACGCCCTGTTCGGCTTCGCCGCCACGCTCCCCGACCGCTTCGACCGCCAGTTCGACCTGGTCTTCGAGGCCACCCTCGGCACCCCCGACGTCGACGCCTTCCTCGCCCGCGAGAACCCCGCCGCCCGCGCTGCCCTGGCCGCCCGCCTGGACGAGGCCCTGTCGCGCGGCCTCTGGCGCCCCGCCCGCAACGCCGTCGCCGCCACCCTCGCCGAGGCTGCCGGCCGATGATCCGCGGCTGGTGCCCGTCCCTGTTCGAGCCCATGCAGTCCGGCGACGGCCTGCTCGTGCGCATCAAGCCCCGCGCCGGCGGCCTGGACGCCGACACCCTGCGCGCCATCGCCGACGCCGCCGCGCGCCACGGCAACGGCGTGGCGAACCTCACCGGCCGCGCCAACCTCCAGCTCCGCGGCCTCACCGAGGCGACCCTGCCCCCCTTCGCCGACGCCATGCTCGCCCTCGGCGCCGCCGACGCGAACCCCGCCGCCGAGCGCCGCCGCAACCTCGTCACGTCCCCCCTCGCCGGCGACGACCCCGGCCTCGCCCCCGCCACCCTCGCCATCGCACGCGCCCTCGAAGCCGGCCTCGCCGACCCCGCCGCGACCCCGCTGGACGCCCTGCCCGGCAAGTTCGGCTTCCTCGTCGACGGCGGCGGCGCGCACCACATCGGCCCCGTCCGCGCCGACATCGCGCTGCGCTGCACGCCCGACGCCTGCCTCGTCCGCCTCGACGGCGGCACCCACGCCCTCGCCGTCCCCCCCGCCGACGCCGCGACCGCCGCCCTCGCCCTTGCCCGCGCCTTCGCCACCCTCGCCCCCGCCGCCGACACGCCGGACGCCGGCCCCCACCACGCCCCCCGCATGCGCGACCTCGTCCACGCCCGCGGCGAGGCGGCCGTGTTCGCCGCCGCCGGCCTGCCCGCGCCCCTCCCGGCGCCGCCGGCCGGGCAGGGGACCGATCCCCCCCCCGACGTCGGCCCCCTGCGCTACCCCGGCACCGCGCGTGGCGGCCTCGCCGTCGCCCCCGCCTTCGGCCAGACCGACGCCGCCGCCCTGCACGCCCTCGCCGCCCTGTCCGAGCGCCTCGGCGACGGCCGCGTCCGCCTGTCCCCCTCGCGCACCCTCCTGATCGCCGGCGTCGCCGCGCACGACCTGCCCCGCCTCGCCGCCGCCTGCGTCGCGC
>JBPBQS010000274.1:0-25511 GCA_050920955.1 Janthinobacterium lividum
TGTAGGCCATCTTGCGGCTCTCCGGGACCCAGTAGCCCAGGTAGACGTAGGGCAGGCCGAGCGCCTTGGCGCGCGCCACCAGCCACAGGATCGCGAAGGTGCCGAGCGAGCGGCGGTCGTGCTCGGGGGCGAAGTAGCTGTAGACGGCGGACAGGCCGTCGCCGAGGCGGTCGGCGAGGCAGGCGCCGATGAGCTGGTCGTCGGGGTCGCGGAACTCGACCAGGAAGGTCTCGATCGGCGTGTCCTCGACCATGGCGCGGTAGTCGTAGAAGCTCATCGTGGCCATGTCGCCCTCGCCGTGGCGGGCCTGCTGGTAGCGCTGGAACAGGGCGAACTGCTCGGCGGTGGCGCGCGAGGCGACCTCGGTGCCGGTGACGGCAGCGTTGTTGCGCGCGATGCGGCGCAGGGTGCGGTCCGGCGCGAAGGTCGCCTCGGGGATGCGGATCGGGATGCAGGCGTTGCAGGACGGGCAGACCGGCGCGTAGGCGATGTTGTGGCTGCGCCGGAAGCCGGCGCGCGACAGGCGGTCGTGCAGGGCGTCGGCGTCGGGGCCGGTGATCTCGGTGACGACCTTGCGCTCGGTGCGGCCGGCGACGTACGGGCAGGGCAGGGGCGCGGTCGTGTAGAAGAACTGCGGGCGGCGCGGCGGCTTGTAGGACATGCGCGTGCCGGCGGCGTCGGGACCCGGCGGGAGGCTGGGGCGCGACACGGCGTCAGGCGGCCATGCGGGCTGCATGCGGGGCGAGCGCGTCGGCGCGCAGGACGGCGACCCCGCCCAGCATGTCGTGCAGCGCGCGGTGGCGCGGCGTCACCAGGACCAGCAGGAACGGCAGGCCGCCGGTGGCCAGCGTGAGCCAGTAGCCGGCGGTGTAGAGCAGCGCCTGCGTCCCGTCCGGCGGCGCGAGCGTGGCGTCGCTGCGCACGAACAGGCCGGCGAGCGCCTGGCCTGGGGTGGCGCCGAAGCTCGCGACGCACAGCCAGGTGTAGAGGAACGGCACCGCCGGCAGCGCCGCGAGCAGCGGCAGGCCGAGGCCCAGGGTGAGCAGGCCGAACGCGAGCAGGGCGACGTGCAGCGCCGCGAGCCCGATCGCCAGCAGCACCGCGTCGAGGCCCCACGACAGGATGCGGCGCCAGATCACGCCGCGGGTCAGGAGGTCATCGGGCCAGAACCTGGTCATGGCGTCAGCTCCACGGTGGCTGTGACCTCATCTGGGGTCGGACCGAGCGGGATGGTAGCGCCCTCCGACCAGCGGCGCAGCATGTTCCACGCGAACCCGCTCAGCGGGTGGCCGCTCTCGCCGGGCGCGATCATGAAGCGGCTCTGGTCGAGGTCGGAGAGGTCGTAGACGCCCCGGTAGCCGGCGCCGTGGCGGGACTCGAAGCGGCCGAGCGTCCCGTTGCCGCCGCGGAACAGCGTCGTGTCGTCGCCGGGCACGGCGGTGCGCCGGCTGGCGAGGCGGCCCACCACGGGCAGGGTGCCGAGCAGGGCGTCGGCGAACACCGCCTGGTGCGCGTCGCCCCAGCGCCAGGCGGCGGGGTCGGAGCCGAAGCGCGGGGCGAGGGCGGCCACGGCCTCGGCCAGGGAGTTCGCCAGCACCGGGGCGCACGGGCCGGCGCACCAGTACGCCGCGCCGGGATGCGGGGGCAGGAGGAGGGCGGCGGCGAAGTCCTCCCACGGCCCGCGCTGCGCCTCCGCGACGTTGCGGCGGGCGAGGACGTCGGACACGAAGCGCTGCACCCAGGCGTTGAACACCAGCGGCGCGGGGCCGTCCGCCGCCATCGTGGCGTCCCAGCGCTGGAGCAGGTCCTGCGCGGCGCGGGCCGGGCCGGCGGGGATCTCGGCGGCGCGCAGCACGGGCAGCAGGGCGGCGGCGAAGCTGCTCCCGGCGTCGGCCTGCATGGCGGCGAAGTCGGCGACCGTGGGGTGGGGCAGGGCGGTCAGGCGCTCGCGGATGCGGCGTGCGCGCCAGTCGCCGTCGGCGTCGCGCCCGAGGTCGACCGGGAAGCCCGGCCCGACGGTGGGCTCGTTGCCGTTGAGCAGCACGCCGCCCGCGGGGGCGACGAAGTGCGGCAGGGCGTCGCCGCCGGCCTCGCCGGTCCAGTCGTGGCGGCCGTCGTCGCCGCCGGCCGGGAGCGCGCCGGCGCCGAACGGGTCGCCGCCCGCACCGACCCGCACCGGGACTTGGCCGGTGGTGAACAGCGCGATGCGGGTGGCGTCGGCGACCAGCAGGTTCTGCACCGGCGTCGCGAGCAGCGGGGCGGCGCGGCCGGCCTCGTCGACGTCGCGCGCCCGGTCGAGCGCCAGCAGCCCGGCGGCGGCGGCCGGCGCGCGCAGGTTCTCCATCGACGCCGCCAGCACCGGGGGCTCCATGCCGCGCATGAAGGTGGCGGTCGGGTCGGCGTCGAGGTCGCTGACCACCGGGCCGTGCCGCGTCTCGCGGACGTGCAGCACGACGTCGGGCGCGCCGCGCACGTGGATGGTCTCGTCGCGTCGGGCGAACTCCGCGGGGCCGTCCGGCGTGGCGTAGCGGCCGTCGGGCAGCACGGTCTCGCGGAACAGGTCCTGGGTGTCGATGCTCGCCGTGGTGAACGACCAGGCGACGTGGCTGTTGCGCCCGATCACCAGGAACGGCGTGCCCGGGGCGGTGGCGCCCGCCAGCGTCCCCGCCGGCGTGTCGATGCGCGCCAGGTACCACAGGTCGGGGAAGCCGAGCTGCAGGTGCGGGTCGCCGGCCAGCAGGGGCGCGCCCGTGGCGCTGCGGCGGCCGTCGACCGCCCACTCGTCGGACTCCTCCGCGGGCTGGGTGAAGCGCTCGGGGAACGCGGGCAGCGCCGCGAGCACGCGCCCGGCGGCGAGCGAGGCGTGGCGCGGGTCGGGCGGCGGCGCGGCGTCCGCCGGTGCCGCCGCGTCGGCGGGCAGGGCGTCGCGCCGGGCCGGCCAGAGCTGGAGCACGTGGACCATGTCGATGTGCGCGGCCAGCGCCAGCCGCGACAGCTCCGCCCGCTCGTTGGTGGACAGCCACAGGGCGAGCACGCGCCCCCACAGCATGGTGTCGGCCGGCGTCCACGGCGCCGGCGGCCCGAGCACCGGCGCGTCGAGCGAGGCGAGGCGGCCGCGCGCCGCGGTCCAGGCATTGACGCCGGACGCGTACGCCTCGAGCAGCCCGCGCACCTCGGGCGACGCCGCCGCCGCGTCCGCCTCGGCGAGGCGGCGCAGGCCGAGGGTGCGCATCATGCGGTCGAGCGGCACGGCGTCCGGCCCGGCCAGCTCGGCCAGCCGCCCGGAGCCGACCGCGCGCAGCAGCGTCATCTGCGACAGCCGGTCGCGGGCGTGCAGCACGCCAAGCGCCGCGGCGGCGTCGGCCTCGGTGGCGGCGCGGATGCGCGGGATGCCGTCGCCGTCGAAGGTGACGTGGGCCGGCGCGGACAGGACAGGGACGCGCAGGGCCAGGTGGCGCGGCGGCAGGGTCAGCGCGACGACGCCGGCGACGGAGCCGGCCGCCACGAGCAGAAGGCCGGCGAGGCCGGTGGCGAGGAGCCGGGCGGTGCGCATCGCGTCCGATCGTGCGGGAAGGAAGCAAGGCCAGAGGCTCTGCCTCTGGACTCCGCCAAAGGCTGCGCCCTTGGAACGCGCCCCTTAAGTCAAGGGATCAAAGGGTCCTCGGACCCTTTGCGGGTTCGGGCAGAGCCCGACCTTCCTCAGGCGCCGCCAGGCTCAGTGGACGAAGCCGAAGGACGGCGCGCCGAGACCCGGGCACGAGCAGTGCTCGCCGATGCGGACCTGCTGCGGCAGGCGGCACTGGTAGACGCCGGCGGCGCAGACGTAGCCGTAGCCGTCGGCGACCTGCGGCCCGACCGGCGTGGCCGCGCCGGAGCAGCCGCCGAGCAGGGCGAGGCCTGCCGCGAGGGCGAGGCGGGCGGGGGCGCGGCGGAAGCGGGAATGCGTCATGGGAGTCTCCTCTTTGGTCCGGGGAAGGGGCAGGCTCAGTGCATCATCGGCGCACGGAGGAAGGTCTCGCGGTCCGCCGAGACGACGGCGATGTCCATCTCCGCGCCGAGGCGGCCGATGCGCAGCGCGACGCGCGCGCCGGCGTCGCCCGCGGACCAGACGCGACGCCACAGCGCGGACAGCTCGCGGATCTCCTCCTCGCCGACGGCGATCACGCGGTCGCCGACCATCAGGCCGGCCTTCTCGGCAGGGCCGCCGTCGGCCAGGCCGCCGACGACGATCGTGTCGTCGTCCTCCATGGCGTAGATGCCGAGCCAGGGGCGCGGCGGGCGGTTGACGCGGCCCAGCGTGCGCAGGTCGTCCAGGATCGGCAGCAGGCGCGCGATCGGCACGATCATGTTCATGTCCACGCGACGGCCGCGCGCGTCGCCCTGCTGCAGGATCAGCGAGGCCACGCCGAGCAGCCGCCCGTCCTGGCCGATCAGCGCGGCGCCGCCCCAGAACGGGTGCGCGGGTGCCGTGAAGATCGCGTCGTCGAGCACGTACTCCCAGTAGCCGGCGAACTCCTGGCGCGCGACCACGTGGGTCTCGATGGCGCGCGTCATGCCGCCCTGCGCGGCCAGGATCGCGGTGGAGCCGACCTCGGGCCCCTGCGTGGTGCTGAACTCCAGCGCCGGGGCGTCGAGCCGGCCGAGCGGCTGCACCACCGCGAAGCCGCTCTCCGCGTCGACGCCGAGCGCGTGGCCCTGCACCGCGCCGCCGCGCGCCGTGGTCAGCCAGATCGTCTCCGCCTCGAGCACCAGGTAGCCCATGGTCAGCACCAGGCCGCCCGCGATCACCACGCCCGAGCCGTCGCGCTCGGTGCCGAGCGCGCTCGCGGTGAAGGCGTCGGCGGGGACGCTGGAGCGCACGCCGATCACGCTGAGCAGCGCGGTGTCCAGGTCGAAGCTGTAGTCGCTCTGGTCCGGCCTGAGCTTGAGCGGGATCTCCGGCTCCGTCCTCGGCATGGGCATGGGCACTCCCTCAGTATCCGTGGCGGGCATACCCGCACAGTGGGCGGAGCATAGGCCCGTATGTCGGGGACACGCGAGCCAATCTGCGGTTGCAGACACCCGCAATCGGCTCGCGTGTCGCCTGGCGATGCACTAACGTCCGCGGCGCACAGTGGATGCACCCATGGCGCCGGCCCCGTCACCTGAACATCCGTTCATCCCCGCCCAGTCCGCATACCTCCCGGCGCTCGACGGGCTGCGGGCTGCGGCGGTGCTGCTGGTGGTGGCCTCGCACGCCGGGCTGGAGCGCGCCGTGCCGGGCGGGCTCGGCGTCACCGTGTTCTTCGCGGTCAGCGGCTTCCTGATCACCCGCCAGCTCGTGGCGCAGCACCGGCGCGACGGCCGCGTCGGGCTCGCGGGGTTCTACCGGCGCCGCCTGCTGCGCCTGGTGCCGGCGTGGCTCGCCTACGTGGTGCTGGCGGGCGGCGCGTTCGTGCTCGCGGGCGGGCGGATCACGCCCGGCGGCTGGGCGGCGGCGCTCGCGCAGGGCGGCAACTACTACCAGCTCGCCGCCGGCTACCACTCGTCGCTGCCCGGCGTGCGCCACCCGTTCAACATCCTGTGGTCGCTGTCGGTGGAGGACCACTTCTACCTGCTGTGGCCGGCGGCGCTGCTGGCGTGCCTGGCGCGCGGGCGGCCCGGCGGGGCGCTCGCGCTGTGCCTGGCGGCGTGCGCGGCCGTGCTGGCGTGGCGGCTGTGGCTGCTGGGCGACTGCTTCGGGCCGCGGCCCGGCGCCTGGGCGTGCCTGCGCATCGAGGACAACCCGGCGTTCCGCTTCAACCGCCTCTACCTCGCGACCGACACGCGGCTGGACTCGATCGCCTGGGGCGCGGTGCCGGCGCTGCTGCTGGCGATGCGGCCGGCGTGGGCGGCGCGGCTCGCGTCGGCGCGCGTGCTGCCGGCCCTGGCGCTGGCGCTGCTCGCGGCGAGCCTGGCGCTCGGCACGGCCTGGGCGGCGGGCCTGCCGGGCGGCACGGCGTTGGGCGGGCCGGTGGGGCGCGAGGCGCTGCGCACCACCGTGCAGGGCGCGGCGCTCGCGGTGCTGGTGCCGGCGGCGGCGCTGACCACGCACCCCTGGCGCCGCGCCCTGGAGTCCCGCCCCGCGCTGCTGGTCGGGCGCGCCAGCTACTCCGTCTACCTCTGGCACTGGGGGGCGTTCGCGCTCGCCGACGGGCTGGCGGCGCGGGGCAGCGTGGGGTGGGCCGCGGTCGCGCTGCCGCTGGCGGCGGGGCTGAGCACGGCGTCGTTCCTGGGCATCGAGCGGCCGATGCTGCAGGCACGGCGGCGGGCGGGGTCGCATGCGCCGGGGGGATCCGGGGCAGGGGAGAAAGCAAGGCCAGAGGCGCTGCCTCTGGACTCCGCCAAAGGCGCGCCTTTGGAAACCTGGACGTAGGATCGGTGTTCCCCGCGCCGCGAGTCCGGGCCGCCGTCAGGCCGTCGCGGCGTCCCTGGACAGGCACACAGGGGCAGTCTACCGACACCATGTGCCGCCCGGAGCGGGCGCGCGGGAGAGCAGCATGAGCACGACGGAGCCGAGCGGTCCGCTGAAGGGGCTGCGGGTGTTCGACCTGACCCGCGTGCTGGCCGGGCCCACCTGCGTGCAGATGCTGGCCGACCTCGGCGCGGACGTCATCAAGATCGAGAAGCCCGGCAGCGGCGACGACACCCGCGGCTTCGCCCCGCCGTTCATGCCGGGCACCACGGAAAGCGCGTACTTCGTCGGCGCGAACCGCAACAAGCGCTCCGTCACCCTCGACATCGCCAAGCCGGAGGGACAGGCGCTTGCCCTGCGCCTGCTCGAGGGCTGCGACGTGCTGGTGGAGAACTTCAAGGCCGGCGCGCTGGCCCGCTACGGCCTCAGCTACGAGGCGCTGCGCGAGCGCTTCCCCCGCCTGATCTACTGCTCGATCACCGGCTTCGGGCAGACCGGCCCCTACGCGGAGCGCCCGGGATACGACGGGCTGATGCAGGCCATGGGCGGCATCATGAGCCTGACCGGCGAGCCCGGCGGCATGCCGCAGAAGGTGGGCGTGCCCGTCGCCGACCTGTTCGCCGGGCTCTACGGCTGCATCGGCGTGCTCGCCGCCCTGCGCCACCGCGACGCGACCGGGCAGGGCGGGCTCGCGAGCGGCGGGGCGCCGGCCGGTGCTGCGAGCGAGAGCGCGGAGGCGGCTGCGGCGGACCTGCGGGCCGCGGCCGAGACCGTGGTCGGGCATGCGGCGCTGGCGCGCGGCACGGTGGCGCTCGGCAGCGACGCGGGCGGGGCGACGTCGGCGGGCGGGCTCGCGGCGGGGGCGCTGCAGAGCGCGTCGCCGGGGGCAGGGGAGTCGCGCGGCGCGGGCGGGCAGCACATCGACATCGGCATGCTCGACACGCATGTCGCGTGGCTGGCCAACCAGGGCATGAACTACCTGGCGACCGGGCAGGACCCGGAGCGGCTGGGCAACCAGCACCCCAACATCGTGCCCTACCAGGTGTTCGCCACCGCCGACGGGCACGTCGTGCTCTCCGTCGGCAACGACCCGACCTTCCGGCGCTTCTGCGAGAACTTCGGCCTGGCGGAGATGGCCGACGACGAGCGCTTCGCCACAAACGCGGCGCGCGTGGCCAACCGCGACCTGGTGACGCGCACGCTGGAGCCGGTGCTCGGCGCGCAGCCGACGGCGTGGTGGGTGGAGCGGCTGGAGGCGCTCAAGATCGGCTGCGGGCCGATCAACACGCTGCGCCAGGTGTTCGCCGACCCGCAGGTCGTGGCGCGCGGCATGGTGGTGAGCATGGCCCATCCCTCGACGCCCGACGGCGTGCGCGTGATCGCCAACCCGGTGCGGCTGTCGGCCACGCCCGTGGACTACCGCCTGCCGCCGCCGCTGCTGGGCGAGCACACCGACGAGGTGCTGGCCGCGCGGCTGGGGCTGGACGCGGCGGCGCTCGCGGGCCTGCGCGAACGCGGGGTGATATGACGGCCGACGCGCCCGGCGGCGGGCCGCGCCAGGGCGGCGTGCGCTACCTGCTCGGCACCGCGTTCCACGACATGGCGTTCGTGGAGTGGGGCGACGCGGACGCGCCGGTCGTGCTGTGCGTGCACGGGCTGACGCGCAACGGCCGCGACTTCGACCCGCTGGCGCGCGCGCTGTCCGGCCGCTTCCGCGTGGTGTGCCCGGACCTGCCGGGGCGGGGGCGCTCGGACTGGCTCGGCGACGCGGCACTCTACGAGCCGGCGTCCTACGTCGCGGCGCTGTCGCACCTGCTGGCGGCGCTGGGCCGGCCGGTGGCGTGGGTGGGGACGTCGCTGGGCGGCATCTGCGGCATGCTGGTGGCTGCGGCGGCGGGCACGCCGGTGACGCGGCTGGTGCTGAACGACGTCGGGCCGCGGATCCCGCTGGCGGCGATGGAGCGCATCCGCGGCTACGTCGGCGAGGCGCCGGCGTTCGACGATCTGGCGGGGCTGGAGCGGCACCTGCGCCGGGTGCACGCGCCGTTCGGGGCGCTGGACGACGCGCAGTGGGCGCATCTGGCGCGGCACTCCGCGCGCGCGCTGCCGGACGGGCGGCTGGCGCTGCACCACGACCCGGCGATCGCGTCGCCGATCCTGGCGCGGCCGGCGGCGGCGGTGGACCTGCGCGCGGTGTGGTCGGCGGTGCGGGTGCCGGTGCTGGCGATCCGCGGGGCGTCGAGCGACCTGCTTACCGCCGAGGTCCTGGCGGGCATGGCGTCGGACGGCGCGCAGGCGCACGTGGTCGAGGGGGCGGGCCATGCCCCGGCGCTGATGGATTCATCCGAAATTGACGTGGTCGGGCGCTTCCTGCTCGCAGGGCTGCAGGGGGACGCGCCGTGAGCGCAGACGTGACAGGCGCGGGCGCCGGACAGGACGTGGCGGCGGGGGTGCCGGCCCTGGCGGCGCCGGCGGCGGCCCAGGCGTCTGCGGGCAACGCGGCGCCGGTGGATCTGATGCCCGGGCTGTACACCGTGGCCACCACGCACGCCACGCTGCTGGCCTGCGCGGACGGCAGCGACCTGGTGTCGCACGCGGCCGATCCCGCGTCGCCGCTGCTGCTTTACCGGCCGCCGGCGTTCCCGGCGGTGGCGTTCCTGCTGCCGCCCCGCGCGCTGCACCTGGAGAGCGACCCGTGGGTCGCGTCGATCCTGTCGCTGCGGGTGTGGGGCGACGAGACGGTGGGCCTCGGCCACCCGCTCACCGGCCTGATGCTCAGCGCGCCGCCGCTCGACGCCGACGGCGGCCGCGTGCTGGCCGACCGCACGGCGCAGGGCCCGTGGGAGACCTTCTCGCTGCGCCCGGTGCCGGCGCTTCGCGCCGAGCCGCTGATGCCGCTGCTCGCGATGATCGACCGCGTGCTGCCGGCCTGCGTCAGCGGCCCGGCGATGCTGCAGCTCCTGGAGTCCTCCGAGGAGATCAGCCCCGAGCTGCTGCAGGCGATGGGGCGGCTGCTCGCGGCCGACCACGCCGCCTGGCTGGGCGCGATGCTGCTGGGGCGGCCGGCGGCGCTGAACGGGCTGACCGCGCGCCTGCTCGGCGACCTGTGGGCGGCGCAGGCGCTGCCCGAGCTCGCCGGCTGGATCGCGGCGCCCGACCGGGTGACCGAGGTGCGGCGCTGCGGGCGCGACTGCGACGTGCTGGAGACGGCGGGGCGCGACGGGCGGCCCGTGTCCTTCGCGCAGACGCTCAACATGGGCGCGCGGGCCGCGGTGAACCCGCGCCAGACGCTGTGCGTGCTGGCCTGCCTGCGCGACGAGGGCGTCTACCTGCTGGACTGGATCGCCTACCACAGGGCGCTCGGGGTGGAGCACTTCTTCCTCTACAGCAACGACAACACCGACGGCTCGGACGACCTGCTGGCGGCGCTGGCGCGGGCCGGCGAGATCACCTGGGTGGTCAACGACGTGCCGCCGGGCGGCTCGCCGCAGTACAAGGCCTACGGCCACGCGCTGCAGATGCTGCCCGAGATCCTGGACTACCGCTGGGTCGCGGTGATCGACCTCGACGAGGCGCTGGTGTTCGACACCGCGCTGCACGCGAGCTTCGCCGACTACCTCGCCTGGCAGGAGCGCGAGAGCGTGGACGCCATCGCCCTGAACTGGGTGGTGTTCGGCTCGGCTGCGCTGGCCGTGCGCGAGCCGCGGCCGGTGGTCGAGCGCTTCCTGCGCCGCCACGCCGTGGATCGCCACGTCAAGTCGCTGTGCCGGCCGCGCCGCTTCGTGCACGCCCAGGCGCACTTCCCGGTGGCCCCGTTCGGCCAGGCGTGGAGCTTCCGCGGCTCGGAGGGCGCGCCGCACCCGCAGCAGATCGAGGGCAACGCGGCCGCGTTCTCGCCCGACCCGCAGGACCGCCAGGCCTGGGTCGCGCACTACGCGATGAAGTCGGCCGAGGAGTTCGCGCTGCGCCGCTCGCGCAACGCGGGCGACCGCACCGTGACGCGCCCGCTGCAGCTCGACCTGCTCGGCACGGCGATGATCGAGGGGTTCCTCGACCAGCACCGCGCCGACTGGGAGGAGCCGGACGAGCGCGCCACCGTGTTCGCCGACGCGGCGGCCGGCGAGCTGGCGCGGCTGTCGGCGCTGCCCGACGTCGCGGCGGCGGCGGCCTCGGTGGAGCGCGCCTATGCCGCCGCCGCCGCGCGCCTGCGCCAGGCGATGCGCGACAGCGCGCGCTTCCAGGTGCGCGGCTCGGCGGAGAACCGGCTGCTGCGCGCGCTGTCCGCGTCGCCGTCGCTGGCCGCCGTGGGCGCCGCCGCGTCGCCCGGGCAGGCCAGCGTGGTGGCGCCGCAGCCGCTGCGCGAGCCCGGCTGCTACCGGCTGCTGTCGTGCGACGGCAGCGAGGTGTTCGTGGGCACGGCGACCGCGACCCTGGTCACCGCGGACCGCGCGGCGCACGACCGGATCGCGACCATGGCGATCGTGCCGCGCGCGCGGCGCGACCTGCTGGTGCTGATGGAGTCCACGGAGGAGGAGGCGGCGCCGTTCCGCCTGCGTCCGGACGGGCTGCGCGCCACCGCCCACCTGCTCGAGGCGCACTGGGTCGGCGACGCGGGGCACGTGACGCTGCTGGACCCGTCCTCCGGGCGCTTCGCGTCGGCACCGCCGCCGGACGACCCCGACGAGGCGGCGCCGGTGCTGGTGGACCGCGAGGAGGCCGGCGAGTGGGAGGCGTTCTCGCTCGAGCCGGTGCGCGACATCTTCGTGCCGCGCACCGTGCGCGCGCGCGCCGAGGCGATCGAGGCGGCGCTGGCGGGCGGCGTGGACGCGGCCTCGGTGCTGGCGCTGGTGGGCGCGGAGGGGCGGTTCGCGTCCGACGTGCTCAACGCGGTTCTGCCGCTGCTGCGGCTCGACGAGCTGCGGGCGATCGGGCAGGCGGTGCTCGCGTCCGACGAGCTGGCGCGCAGGCTGGCGGCGGCGTTCCCGGGCGACGTGTGGGCCGCGCACGCCCTGCCGGCGCTCGCCGAGATGCAGGGCGTGGTGGCGCAGGCGCCGCAGCCCTCGCGCGGCTTCGGGCTGCTGCGCCGCCCGGCGCGCGCGCGCCGCGACGAGGCGTCGCCGAACCGGCGCGTGGTGGACGCGGCCTTCGACGAGGTGGCCACGGCGGGGCTGTCCGGCGCGTTCGCGTCCTTCCCGCACGCCGTCGCCGTGCACGCCAGGAGCACCGTGGCGCCGACGCGCGGCCCGTGCGTGGTGGCGACGCTGCGCAACGAGGGGCCCTACCTGCTGGAGTGGCTGGCCTACCACCGCGCGATCGGCTTCGAGTCCTTCTACCTCTACAGCAACGACAACGAGGACGGCTCCGACGCGCTGCTGGCCGCGCTGGCCGACGCCGGGGCGATCACCTGGCTGGACAACCGCGTGGCGGCCGGCGGATCGGCGCGCGCCCGCGCCTACGGCCACGCGTTCAGCGTGCTGCCGGAGGTGCTGGCGCACCGCTGGGTGCTGACGGCCGACGCCGACGAGTTCCTGGTGTTCGACCCGGAGCGCTTCGGCTCGGTGAACGACTACCTGGCGTGGCAGGAGCGGCGCTCGGTGGACGCGGTGGCGGTGAACTGGCTGCCGTTCGGGTCGGGCGAGGCGCCGGGCTGGCCGGACGCGCCGCTGGTGTCGCGCAACACGCGCGTGCTGAACCGCCGCCACCTCGGCGAGGAGGTGCGTCTGGTCAAGACGCTGGCCCGGCCTGCGATGATGATGCAGTCCGGGGCGCACGCGCCCGTGACGGACGAACGGCGCACGCTCGTGTATCGTGCGGCGTCGGGCGAGCTGCACGGGCGCAGCCGTCCCGGGGGCGGCGCGGACGGGCTCAACTTCGCGGCCACCCTGCGCACCGAGGCGGCGGCGGTGCATCACTACCTGTTCAAGTCGGCCGAGGAGTGGGCGTGGAAGAAGTCGCGCAACAGTGGCGACGCGGGGCTCGAGCGCGCGCCGCGGGTGATGGCGCAGGCCGACGCCCACAGCTTCATGCGCCAGCACCGTGCCGGCGACGTGGTGGTCGACGACCGTGCGACGCGCTGCGCGCCGGGCCTGGCGGACGGGATCGCGGCGCTGCGCGCGCTGCCGGGCGTGGCGGACGCGGAGGCCGCGATGCGCACGGCGTCCGCCGCGCGGATGGCGGCGATCGCCGAGGCGTACCGCTCCAGCCCGGACACGGCCGGGTGGGACGTGCTCGGCCGGCGGTTCCTGCAGCTCGGCGGTTTCGCCCCCGCGGCGCCGCGTCCGGCGCCGGCCGGGTGAGCTCGTGAGGATCGCCGCCGTCCTGCTGGTCAAGAACGAGGCGCGCGACCTGCTGGAGTGGCTCGCGTTCCAGTTCGTCGTCGGCTTCGACACGGTGATCGTGCTCGACAACGGCTCGACCGACGGCACCGCCGATGTGGTGCGCATGGCCGCCCAGACGCACGACGTCCGTCTGCTCGACTGGCCGTCGGTGGCGCTCAGCTCGCACGCCGACGCCTACGACCACGCGCTGGCGCTGTTCGGCGCGGAGTTCGACTGGATGGCGTTCCTCGACGCCGACGAGTTCCTGCTGCCCCTGCGCCACGGCTCGGTGCCGGCGCTGCTGGAGTCGCTGGGCGCGCACGCGGCGGTCGGCGTGCACTGGGCGGTGTTCGGCTCCTCGCGCCTGGTGGACTGGCCCAAGGGCTTGGTGATCGACAGCTTCCTGCACCGCGCGCGCGAGGACTTCGTGCCCAACCGGCACATCAAGTCGATCGTGCGGCCGCGCGAGGTCGTGCGCTGCCACCTGTCGCACTGGTTCGAGATGAAGGGCGCGCGCCTGGAGCCCGACGGCTGGCACGACGGCTACGTGGACCCCGACGGGCGGCCGATCCACTGGGAGGCGCAGGCCGGGGTGACGCGCGACCAGCCGGACTTCGCCACCGCCCGCCTGCACCACTACTTCACGCGCTCGCTCGCGCACTGGCGGGTGAAGATGGCGCGGCGCTGGCTCGACGTGGAGCGCACCGACGACGCCTTCGTCGAGCACGACCGGAACGAGGTGCTCGACGCCTCCGCCCTGCGCTACGTCGCCGCGGTCAAGCGCGAGATGGCGGCGATGCGCGCCGGCGGGCTGCGCGGCCTGGCCGGGTGAGAGGCAAGGTTGAGGCTCTGCCTCAAACTCCGCCAGGGCGGGCCGCCCTGGACTGGCCTCACCTAAGCAAGGCCGGTCCAGGGGCGGCTCGCCCCTGGCGGGTCTGGGCGGAGCCCAGGCTTGCTTCCTGACGCGGGGGCGGCCGCCCCGGTCGTGCACGTCAACCCGATGGGCGGGTTCGCCAACCGGATGATGCAGGCGATGGTGGCGATGACGCTCGCCAGCCACGTGCCGGGCTGCGTGGTCTCCAACGTCGACCTGCCCGAGTGGGGCCTGCGGTTCCCGCCCGTGCCCGCGGGCGACGGGCCGCGTCACGTGATCGTCGACGAGCGGTTCGACCTGGCGCGCGAGGTCGAGCGCCTGCGCTCCGGCGCCGTCGGGCGGCTCGAGGTCCAGGTCTACGGGCAGCGCCTGGAGTACTTCCTGCCCGCCGCCCTCTGCCGCCAGGTTTTCCCCGCGTCGGCCATGCCGGGCGAGGACGAGGCGCCGGGGTACGGCCCCGGCCAGCTCGTGTGCTCGATCCGCGGCGGCGAGGTGCTGGACGGGCGCCACCCGGGCTACGTGCTGCTCCCGGTGGAGTTCTACGCCGAGCTGGCGGCGCGCACCGGGCTGTCCCTGGTGTTCCTCGGGCAGCTCGACGCGAACGCCTACGTCGACGCGCTGCGGGCGCGCTTCCCCGACGCCCTGTTCGTGGCCAGCCGCGGGGCGATGGCCGACTTCGCGGCGCTGCGCCGGTCGCGCAACGTCGTGCCGAGCGTGTCGACCTTCGCCTGGCTGGCCGCGTGGCTGTCGGACGCGGAGCAGGTGTTCCTGCCGGTCGACGGCATGCTGCACCCGGTGATGGGGCCGCACGCGAACCTGCTGCCGCTGGACGACCCGCGCTACCGCTTCTTCCTGTTCCCTGCGAACTACGCGGTGCCGGTCGAGGCCTTCGCGCCGGTGCACCAGGCGCTGCTGGGGCAGTGGCGGCTGGCGGAGCCGGCGATGCTGCGCGAGATGTTCCGCACCGTGCCGCGCCTGCCGCGACGCTTCGACCGCATCGCGCCGCTGTTCGACGAGGCGTTCTACCTCGCGGCCCACGCCGACGTGCGCGCCGCGGTCGAGGCCGGCGGATACGGCTCCGGGCACGAGCACTACGTCGCGCACGGCTTCGACGAGGGGCGGCCCGCGGTGCCGGTCGACGCGGCCTGGTACGCGCGGGCCTACCCGATGGCGGCGCTGGAGATCGGCGAGGGCTGGTACGCGGACCCCGAGCACCACTTCGTCGAGATCGGCGCGGCACGGGGCTACCGGGCGCGGGCATAGCAAGCATGGGCTCTGCCCAAACCCGCCAGGGCGAGCCGCCCTGGACTGGCCTTGCTTAAGGGGTGCGTTCCAAGGGCGCAGCCTTTGGCGGAGTTTGAGGCAGCGCCTCAACCTTGCTTCCTTCAGCCGGCGTCGCGTGCCCGCAGCAGCGCGGCGGCCTCGACCGCGAAGTAGGTGAGCACGCCGCTGGCGCCGGCGCGTTTGAAGGCGAGCAGGCTCTCGAGGATGGCGCGGTCGCGGTCGAGCCAGCCGCGCTCGATGGCGCCGGCGAGCATCGCGTACTCGCCGGACACCTGGTAGGCGAAGGTGGGGACGGCGAAGCGCTCGTGGACGCGGCGGACGATGTCGAGGTAGGGCATGCCGGGCTTGACCATGACCATGTCGGCGCCTTCCAGCAGGTCCATCTCGACCTCGCGCAGGGCCTCGTCGCCGTTGGCGGGGTCCATCTGGTAGGTCTTCTTGTCGCCCTTCAGCGCGCCGCCCGAGCCGAGCGCGTCGCGGAACGGACCGTAGAACGCGGACGCGTATTTGGCGGCGTAGGACATCAGGCGGACGTGGCCGTGGCCGGCGGCGTCGAGCGCCTCGCGGATGGCGGCGATGCGGCCGTCCATCATGTCGGAGGGGGCGATCACGTCGATGCCGGCGTCGGCCTGGTTCACGGACTGGCGGGCGAGGACGGCCGTGGACTCGTCGTTGGCGACGTAGCCGTCGCGCAGCACGCCGTCGTGGCCGTGGTCGGTGTAGGGGTCGAGCGCCACGTCGCCGATCAGGCCGAGGTCGGGGAACTCGCGCTTGAGCAGGCGCGTGGCGCGGCAGATCAGGTTGTCGGGGTTGGCGGACTCCGTGCCCTCGGCGTCCTTCCTGTCCGCGGGCGTGGCGGGGAACAGGGCGAGCGCGGGGATGCCGAGGCGGGCGGCGGGGGCGACGTGGGCGGCGAGGCGGTCCAGCGTGACGCGCTGCACGCCGGGCATGGAGGCGATGTCGCTGGTGGTGGCCTGGCCGTCGATGACGAAGACGGGCCAGATCAGGTCGTCGACGGAGAGGCGGTTCTCGGCGACCAGGCGGCGGGTCCAGGCGTCGTGGCGGTTGCGGCGCATGCGGGTGGCGGGGAAGCGTCCGACGGTCATGGCGCGGTCCTTCGATCGGGGCAGGCGGGCAGCAGCGGCAATAGGCCGCCGCGGGGGCCGTGCCAAGCCGGCGGGACGGCGCGGCAGCGGGGCGCACGTGACCGAGGGCGCGTGCGCGGAGCGTTGGCAGCAGGCGGCTTCTGGGCCTAGATTGAGGGCGGGATGACGCCGTGCCGTGCCAGGCCAGGGTGCCCGAAGGGGTGAGCGTGCTGCAGCAAACCAGGTCGAGGCTCGCGGGGTCGCGCGAGCGGCTGTCGGAGGCGTCGGGTCCCCCGTTGCGGGCCGGCGCGGTGCAGGTCGGCGCGGAGATCCGCGAGGCGCGCGAGGCCCTTGGCTGGAGCGTGGAGGCGGTGGCGGCGCAGCTTCGCATCCGCCAGCCCTACCTGGAGGCGATCGAGGCGGGGCGGGTGGCCGAGCTGCCGGGCAGCGCCTACGCCGTGGGGTTCCTGCGGGCGTACGCGGGGATCGTGGGGCTGGACGCGGACGCGCTCGCGGACCGGTTCCGCCAGGGCGCCACCGAGGTCAACCGGCGGACGGAGCTGGCGTTCCCGGCCCCGGTGCCGCAGCGCGGGATGCCGGCCGGCGCGGTGGTGGTGCTCGGCGCGCTGGTGGTGGTGGCGGCGTATGCGGGCTGGTACCGCGTCTCGAGCGACGGGCACACGCCGGTGCAGACCGTGCCGGAGGTGCCCGAGCATCTCGCGTCGCAGGCGGCCCCGGTGATGGCCGCGCCCTCGCCGCAGGTGGCCTCGATCCTGCCCGCGACCACGCCGTCGCCCCTGCCCGCGACCGTGCCGCCGCCCGGTGCGCCGGCCCCGGCCGGGGCGCCGCCCGTGGCGGTGGCGCCGGCCGTGCAGCCGCAGCCGGTCCAGGCCGCGGCGGTTCCGGCCGCGACGCCGGCCCCGGCCGCGCAGCCCGTGGCCAGCGTGCCGGCGGTGGCGGCCGCAGGCCCGGCGGCGGCGGCGCCCGGCGCCGTGCCGGCGGGGACGCGGATCGTGCTTTCGAGCACGGCGCCGAGCTGGATCATGGTGCGCGAGAAGGGCGGCAAGGTGCTGGTCAACGAGACGCTGCACCCCGGGGAGACCTGGCCGGTGCCGGCGGACGAGCATCCGCTGCTGCTGTCGGTGGGCAACGCGCGGGCGCTGACGGTGTCGGTGGACGGCGTGGCGGCGCCGCAGCTCCAGGGCACCAGCCGGCGCGACCTGCTGCTGGACCCGGCCGAGATGCAGGCGGGCAAGGCTGCGGCGGCCCCCGTGGCGCCGAAGCCGAAGCCCCGGCCTGCCGCCCCCGCCGCGGCGCCGGTCGGCGCGGACAGCTCCGCGGACGCGCTCAACGCGCGGCAGCTCGGCCAGCACTGAGGCGGCCCGGTCCGCGGGAACCCGCTTCCTGCGTGAGGGTTTCCAAAGGCGAGCCTTTGGCGGAGTCCAGAGGCAGAGCCTCTGGCCTTGCTTCCCTGCTGCCTGCCCTGCGCGCGCGGTGCTTGGTCTTTCGCGGCGCGGGCTGGTAGTCCTTGGCGCAGACGGAACACGGAAACGGGCTCGCGTGCGGCCCGGCCTGGAGATCCCATGAGCTACCGCCCCTACCAGCAGATCGAGCGCCGGCGTTCGCGCCAGATCAGCGTCGGCCGCGTCAAGGTCGGCGGCGACGCGCCGATCACGATCCAGACCATGACCAACACGCTGACCTCGGACGCGGCGGCGACGATCGCGCAGATCCGGCGCGCGGAGCTGGCCGGCGTGGACATCGTGCGCGTGTCGTGCCCGGACGTGGAGAGCACCGCGGCGCTGGCCGAGATCGTGCGCGAGGTGAACGTGCCGATCGTGGCCGACATCCACTTCCACTACAAACGCGCCATCGAGGCCGCGCAGGCGGGCGCTGCGTGCCTGCGCATCAACCCGGGCAACATCGGCAGCGCGGAGCGGGTGCGCGAGGTCGTCACCGCGGCGCGCGAGCACGGCTGCTCGATCCGCATCGGGGTGAACGCGGGCTCGCTGGAGCGCCACCTGCTGGAGAAGTACGGCGAGCCGAACCCGGAGGCGCTGGTCGAGTCCGCGCTGGAGCACGCCAAGATCCTGCAGGACCACGACTTCCACGAGTTCAAGATCAGCGTGAAGGCGTCCGACGTGTTCATGGCGGTCGCCGCCTACCAGCAGCTCGCCGAGCAGTGCGACCACCCGCTGCACATCGGCATCACCGAGGCGGGGGGCAAGCGTTCCGGCACGGTGAAGAGCGCGATCGGGCTGGGCAACCTGCTGTGGGCCGGGATCGGCGACACCGTGCGCGTCAGCCTGTCCGCCGAGCCCGAGGAGGAGGTTCTCGTCGGCTGGGACATGCTCAAGACGCTGGGCGTGCGCAACCGCGGGGTGAAGGTCATCTCCTGCCCGTCGTGCGCGCGCCAGGGGTTCAACGTGATCCAGACAGTGCAGCAGCTCGAGGAGCGGCTCGCCTACATCGAGACGCCGGTCACGCTGTCCATCATCGGCTGCGTGGTCAACGGGCCGGGCGAGGCGCTGATGACCGACGTGGGCCTCACCGGCGGCGGCAACAACCGGCACATGGTGTACTCGGCCGGCAAGCAGGACCATACCATCGACGGCGCCTCGATGGTCGATCACATCGTGGCGCAGGTCGAGGCCAAGGTCGCGGCGATCCAGGCCGAGGAGAGCGCCAAGAAGGCGCTCGCCGAGGGGATGTCGGCGGCGGCCGAGTAAGGCAGCAAGGCCAGGGCGCTGCCCTGGACCCGCCGGGGGCGAGCGCCCCCGGACCCGCGCAACTTAAGAAAGCGTTCAGCCATGGTGTTCCAGGGTTCCGGGAGGCCGGGGCGGCGTTCCGGCGCGTGCGTCTAGTGGCCGGGCTGCAGGCCCCGCGCGGCACGCACGACCTCATCGGCGACGAGCAGCGGCGATACGCGCACGTCGTGGGCGAGGCGCGGCGCGTCGCCGGGCTGTACGGCCTCGACGAGTGGCAGACGCCGATCTTCGAGGCGGAGAACGTGTTCCTGCGCACGCTCGGCGACACGTCGGACGTCGTGACCAAGGAGATGTACTCGTTCGACGACCGCGGCGGCGACCGGCTGACGCTGCGGCCGGAAGGCACGGCGGGGATCTGCCGCGCGCTGGTCAGCAACGGGCTGACGCAGTCCCTGCCGCAGAAGGTGTTCTACGCCGGCCCGATGTTCCGCTACGAGCGGCCGCAGAAAGGGCGCTTCCGGCAGTTCCACCAGGTCGGCGCGGAGTGGATCGGGCCCGCCGAGCCGATGGCCGACGCGGAGGCGATCGCGTGCGGGCGCGACGTGCTGCGCGCGCTGGGCGTGGAGCAGGGCGTGGTGCTGGAGCTGAACACGCTGGGCGACGCGGAGAGCCGGGCGGCCTACCGGGCGGCGCTGGTGGCGTACCTGGAGGAGCGGCGGGCGGAGCTTTCGGCGGAGAGCGCGCTGCGGCTGGAGCGCAACCCGATGCGCGTGCTCGACAGCAAGGACGAGGGCGACCGCAGGGTCGTGGCCGACGCGCCGGTGATCGGGCCGCACCTCACGGAGGCGGCCCGCGCGTTCTACGACGGGGTGCGCCGCGGGCTGGACCGTTTCGGGGTGGCGTTCCGGGAGAACCCGCGGATCGTGCGCGGGCTCGACTACTACAGCCACACCGCCTTCGAGTTCGTCACCGACCGGCTCGGCGCGCAGGGCACCGTGCTGGCCGGCGGGCGCTACGACGGCCTGGTCGCCGAGATGGGCGGGCCGGCGACGCCCGCGATCGGCTGGGCTGCGGGGATCGAGCGGCTGTCGATGCTGATGGAGGGCGTGCCGGCGGGGCCGGAGGTGGTCGCCGTGGTGCCGGTCGGCGAGGCGGCGGAGGCGGCGGCGGTGGACGTGCTGCGGGCGCTGCGCGGCGCCGGGCTGCGCGCGGAGATGGCGTACCGCGGCAACCTGAAGAAGCGCATGGAGCGGGCGAACCGGATCGGCGCGGGATACGCGGTGATCCTGGGCGAGGACGAGCTGGCGCGCGGCGCGGTGCAGCTGCGCGACCTGCGGGCCGGGGCGCAGGAGGAGGTGGCGCTGGGCGAGGTGGCGGCGGTGCTGGCCCGGCGCGTGGCGGCGGGGTAGGGGGTGCTGGCGAACGCCGCCGGGGTCGCGGGGGCGCTGCTGATCTCCGGGCTCTACCTGCTCAACCAGATGGGGCGGCTGGACGCGGCGGACTGGCGCTACCCGGGGGGCAACCTGGCGGGGTCGGTGCTGATCTTCCTGTCGCTGCTGGAGACGTTCAACCTGCCGTCGGTGATGATCGAGGTGTTCTGGTCCGCGATCAGCGTGTTCGGGCTGGCGCGGGCGCTGGGCGGCAAGGCAGGAAGCAAGGCCGGGCTCTGCCCGGACCCGCCAAAGGCCAGGGGCCTTTGGAAACCCACCCCGGAAGCAAGCAAGCATTGAAGGCCATGCAGAGCCTAGACCTTCCTTACCAAGTGGATTCTCAAGGCTTTGCCTTGAGCGGAGTCCAGAGGCAGAGCCTCTGGCCTTGCTTGCTTTCAGGCCCCCGTTCGTGAGCGGCGCCGCCCGTCTGGACCGCATCGTGGCGCGTGCCGAGGAGCTGCGCTCGGACCTGTCCGCGACCGGAGTGAGCGGCGAGGCGTTCACGAAGGCGTCGCGCGAGCTGTCGGAGCTGGAGCCGGTGGTGGCGCGGATCGAGGAGCTGCGCGCGGCCGAGGCGCAGGCGGCCGAGGCGGAGGCGATGCTGTCCGACCCGGAGATGCGCGAGCTGGCGCAGGCGGAGCTGGAGGGGCTGCGCGAGCGGCTGCCGTCGCTGGCGCACGAGATACGGCTGTCGCTGCTGCCGAAGGACGAGGCGGACGCCAGGAGCGCGATCCTGGAGCTGCGGCCGGCGGCGGGCGGGGACGAGGCGGCGCTGTTCGCGGCCGAGCTGTTCGGGGCGTACCAGAAGTACTCGGAGGCGCACGGCTGGCGCTTCGAGGTCATGGAGTACGACGACACGGGGCTCGGGGGCATGAAGTCGGGCATGGCCGAGGTCACAGGGCGCAACGTGTTCGCGCGGCTGAAGTACGAGTCGGGCGTGCACAGGGTGCAGCGGGTGCCGGCGACGGAGAGCCAGGGGCGCATCCACACGTCCACGGTGACGGTGGCGGTGCTGCCGGAGGCGGAGGAGGTGGACGTGGAGGTCAACGAGAGCGACCTGCGCATCGACGTCTACCGCGCGTCCGGCGCGGGCGGGCAGCACGTGAACAAGACGGAGAGCGCGGTGCGGATCACGCATCTGCCGACCGGGGTCGTGGTGGCGATGCAGGAGGAGCGCAGCCAGCACAAGAACCGGGCGAAGGCGATGAAGATCCTGCGGGCGCGCCTGTACGAGGCGCAGCGGGCGGCGCTGCACTCGACGCGCTCGGCGGACCGGAAGTCGCAGGTGGGGACGGGGGACAGGAGCGAGCGGATCCGGACCTACAACTTCCCGCAGGGGCGGGTGAGCGACCACCGGATCAACCTGACGCTCTACAAGATCGAGCGTGTCATGGCAGGCGAGCTGGACGAGTTCGTGGATGCGCTGACGGCCGAGGACCAAGCCGCGCGGCTGGCCGCGGACGAGTAGCGCCGGTCCAGGGCAGCTCGCCCTGGCGGGTCCAGGGCAGGGCCCTGGCCTTTTCCTACGCGAGCAGGACCTTCGCGGCGGCAGTGATGCCCTCGGCCATCGTGTCGGAGGGGAGCGCGCCGGAGAACAGCACGTGGCCCTCCAGGATGAAGGTCGGCACGCCGGAGAGGCCGGCGGCGCGGAAGCCCGCGTCCTCGGCGAGGACCTCGGCGCGGCCTTCGTCGCCGGCGAGGCAGGCGGCGGCCTCGGCGTGCGGCAGGCCGGCGGCGTCGGCGCAGGCGAGCAGGACCGCGTGGTCGGAAATGTCCTGGCCCCCGGCGAAGTAGGCGGCGAACAGGCGCTCCACGAGCGCGTCCTGGCGGCCGGAGCGGGCGGCGAGCGCGGTGAGGCGGTGGGCGTCGACGGTGCTGGGCGTGCGCGCGATGCGGTCGAGGCGCAGGGCGAGGCCGGCGTCGGCGGCGGCGGCCGTGACCTGCGCGTCGAGCTCGGCCGAGCGGGCGGGGGAGCCGAACTTGGCGGCGCGGTAGGCGGCGCGGGGCATCCCGGCGGCGGGCATCGCGGGGTTGAGCTGGAAGGCGCGCCAGGTGATCGAGAGGCGGACGCCGGAGGCTGCGATGCGGGGCAGGGCGCGGTCGAGCCGGCGCTTGCCGATGTAGCACCAGGGGCAGATGGCGTCGGAGACGATCTCCAGGCGGCCGGTGCGGGCGTCGGTCATGGGCGTGGCTCCGGTGCGGGAGCGCGTGCGTAGGGCAGAAGCGTGGCGCCGTGCCACCCTTGCGGGGGGCGCGGCGCCGGTGCCGGGCGTCAGACCGAGTAGTACATCTCGAACTCGACGGGGTGCGGGTTGTGCTCGAACTTGAACACCTCCTGCCACTTCAGGTCGATGTAGCTCTCGATCTGGTCGGCGCTGAACACGTCGCCCTCGAGCAGGAACTCGTGGTCGGCCTTCAGGGCGCCGAGGGCCTCGCGCAGGCTCCCGCAGACGGTCGGGATGTCTTTCAGCTCCTCGGGCGGCAGGTCGTAGAGGTCCTTGTCCATGGCGTCGCCGGGGTGGATCTTGTTCCGGATGCCGTCCATGCCGGCCATGGTGAGCGCGGCGAACGCCAGGTAGGGGTTCGCCGTCGGGTCGGGGAACCGGACCTCGACGCGCTTGCCCTTGGGGTTGGTCGTGTAGGGGATGCGGCACGACGCCGAGCGGTTGCGCGCGGAGTAGGCGAGCAGCACGGGCGCCTCGAAGCCGGGGATGAGGCGCTTGTAGCTGTTGGTGGACGGGTTGGTGAAGGCGTTGCAGGCCTTGGCGTGCTTGATGATGCCGCCGATGAAGTACAGGCACATCTCCGACAGGTCGGCGTAGGCATTGCCGGCGAACAGCGGCTTGCCTTCCTTCCAGATCGACAGATGCGTGTGCATGCCGGAGCCGTTGTCGCCGTAGATCGGCTTGGGCATGAAGGTCGCCGTCTTGCCGTAGCTGTGCGCGACGTTGTGGACGCAGTACTTGTAGATCTGCATCTGGTCGGCCATCTTGGTCAGCGTCGTGAAGCGCGTGCCAAGCTCGTGCTGGGACTGTGCGACCTCGTGGTGATGCTTCTCGATGACCAGGCCCATCTCGCCCATGGTCGAGAGCATCTCGGCGCGCAGGTCGACCTCGCTGTCGACGGGCGGCACGGGGAAGTAGCCGCCCTTGATGCCGGGGCGGTGGCCCATGTTGCCCTCGGGGTAGTCCTTCATCGAGGCGTCGGGGCCCTCGATGCTGTCGAGCTGGAAGGTCGAGTAGTTGCGGCCTGTGCCGAAGCGCACGCTGTCGAACACGAAGAACTCGGCCTCGGCGCCGCAGATCACGGTGTCGCCGATGCCGCTGGCCTTGACGTAGGCCTCGGCGAGCTTGGCGGTGGCGCGCGGGTCGCGGGCGTAGAACTGGCCGGTCGAGGGCTCGACGATGTCGCAGAAGATGATCATCTGCGGCTTGGCCGAGAACGGGTCCATCACCGCGGTCTCGGGGTCGAGCATGAGGATCATATCGCTCTCGTTGATCGCCTTCCAGCCGGCGATCGAGGAGCCGTCGAACATGATCCCGTCGCGGAACGCGTCCTCGTCGATGGTCGAGACGTGCTGCGCGGTGTGCTGCCACTTGCCGCGCGGGTCGGTGAAGCGGAGGTCGACGTACTCGACGGAATGCTCGCGCATGAGCTCCATCGCCCGGGCAACGTGGTTGGTCGCAGCGGGTACCGGCGGTTTCTTGGCCATACGCGTCCTCTATCCTTTTGCGTCCGGACCGGGGGTGGTCCGTGTTCGTTGTGCAGGCGCCGTCCGCGCGGCCTGCGCCGTGGCGGGCAGCCTCAGACGGCGTCCTCGCCGCGCTCGCCGGTGCGGATGCGGATCACCTCGTCGATCGTGGTGACGAAGATCTTGCCGTCGCCGATGCGGCCCGTGCGCGCGGCGTTGACGATCGCCTCGCAGGCGCGCTCGACCAGGGCGTCCTCGCAGACGACCTCGATCTTCACCTTGGGCAGGAAGTCCACGACGTATTCCGCGCCGCGATACAGCTCGGTGTGGCCCTTCTGGCGGCCGAAGCCCTTGGCCTCGACCACGGTGATGCCCTGGAGGCCCACCTCGTGCAGCGCCTCCTTCACCTCGTCCAGCTTGAACGGCTTGATCACCGCCTCGATCTTCTTCATCCGCCCCGCGCCCGCGATGAAGCGGCGCCTCCCTGCTGTTCTCCGCCACGCCGGCGATTCCGTCGGGAAGCAGGAGCGCAGGTTTGCACGCGCCGTGCCACAGGCGCAATTCGACGTGACCGCAACGAAGCCGCAGCTGACCGTTGCGGTTCTGTACCGGAAGAAAGCCAGCATGGGCTCTGCCCAAACCCGCAAAGGGTCCGAGGACCCTTTGATCCCATTGACTTAAGGGACGCGTTCCAAGGGCGCAGCCTTTGGCGGAGTCCAGAGGCGGAGCCTCTGGCCTTGCTCGCTTTCGGGGCAGCGGCGGGTGCCCGCGAACTGTGCTTGCGGTGCGCGCGCTGCCCGCCCGCGGTGCAGCGCATTGCGCGCCGCGCGCGGCCGGGCCATGTGGCGTGGCCGCGCCGGGAGGGATGCCTGATGAAGCCGCTGAACACGAGGCTGTCGCACGCGGGGACGACGATCTTCACGGTGATGTCGGCGCTGGCGCTGCGCCACGACGCGATCAACCTGGGGCAGGGGTTCCCGGACACCGAGGGGCCGGCGGACATCGTCGAGGCGGCGGCGGCGGCGCTGCTCGACGGGCGCAACCAGTACGCGCCGCTGGCCGGGCTGGCGGAGCTGCGCGAGGCGGTGGCGGCGGCGAACGCGCGCGACTACGGGATCGCGGTCGATCCGGCGAGCGAGGTCGTCGTGACGTCGGGGGCGACGGAGGCGATCACGGCGTGCCTGGCGGCGCTGCTCGACCCTGGCGACGAGGTCGTGCTGGTCGAGCCGCTGTTCGACACGTACCTGCCGGTGGTGCGGATGCTGGGGGCGGTGCCGCGGCTGGTCAGGCTGGAGCCGCCGGACTGGGCGCTGCCGCGCGACGCGCTGGCCGCCGCGTTCGGGCCGCGCACCAAGGCGATCCTGCTGAACTCGCCGATGAACCCGACGGGCAAGGTGTTCACGCCCGAGGAGCTGGGGTTCGTGGCGGGGCTGCTCGCCGAGCACGACGCCTACGCGATCTGCGACGAGGTCTACGAGCACCTGGTGTTCGAGGGGCGCCACGTGCCGCTGATGACGCTGCCGGGGATGCGCGAGCGCTGCCTGCGCGTGGGCAGCGCGGGAAAGACGTTCTCGCTGACGGGGTGGAAGGTCGGCTACGTCACGGCGGCAGCACCGCTCGCGGCCGTGGTCGCCAAGGCGCACCAGAACCTCACGTTCGCCACCGCGCCGAACCTGCAGCGCGCGGTCG
>JBPBQS010000324.1:0-25409 GCA_050920955.1 Janthinobacterium lividum
TCACGTGCGCGGGCAGGGTGCGGATCATGTTGAGGTGGCGGAAGCGGCCCTCGGCCACGGTGCGGCACTTCAGGGTCTTGACCGCCTTCGGGTCGGCGCGGCCCTTGGCGATCAGGCCCT
The DNA here is from genome assembly GCA_050920955.1 of Janthinobacterium lividum. Lineage (GTDB taxonomy): Bacteria > Pseudomonadota > Alphaproteobacteria > Acetobacterales > Acetobacteraceae > CAXSEF01. The sequence continues at coordinate 121 of JBPBQS010000324.1, forward strand.
CGAGGCCATCGCGGTCGATCGGCTGCAGGCACGAGGTCATCGCGGTCGCAGGCTGTGCGGTGGCCGGCGTGTCGGTCTTGGTGGTGGCACTCATCGCGGATCTCCGTGCGGGGCCGGCGGGAATGCCGGCGCCCGGAGCCTACAGCGGTGTTCATCGGACAGACAGGTCAGTCTGCGCTGTGGAAGACACAGCAAGGCTTGTGCCAGGAGCGTGATGACTGGCGATCCCGCGTCCGCGATGTCCTGGAGCGTGCGGCCAGGGGCTTCGGCTGGCGCCAGGTTGACCCGTCGCGTGCGACTGGCGAGACTTGCGGGGTGTGTCGCGGTGTCGGCCGCGTTCCCGGCCCTGCATGGATTCGAGGCAGGGCGCTTCACGGAAGGCCTTTTCGTATGCAGCCGCTGACGGATCCTGCGGAACAGGACGCGCCGCAGGCCCGCGCGGCCGATCCGGGCGCGGCTCCGCCTCACGCGCGCATCCTCGCCGTGGCGCGCGAGCTGTTCTGCCGCGACGGCATCCATGCCACCGGCATCGACCGCATCCTCACCCTGGCCGGCGCGTCGAAGATGACGCTCTACAGCCGCTTCGGCTCCAAGGAAGGGCTGGTGCGCGTCGTGCTGGCCGAGGAGGGCGAGGCCTGGCGCGAGCGCTTCTTCACCGCCCTGGGTGCGTCCGCGCCGACGGCGGCCGGGCGGCTCGGGCAGGCCGTCGCCGTGCTCGGCCCCTGGTTCCGCGAGGGCGGCTTCACCGGCTGCGCGTTCATCAACGCAGCCGCCGAGCACACCAAGGGCGAGGCCTGGCTCCGCGAGATCGCCGCCGCCCACCACGGCCTCGTGCTCGCGCGCCTTGCGCAGGAGGCCCGCGACGCCGGCGCGCCGAGCCCGGAGCTGCTGGCGCGCCAGGTCCTGCTCGTCCTCGACGGGGCGATGGCCGCGATGATGGTCGGGGGAGACGCGGCCGTGCTCGACGCGTCCGGCCACACCCTGCGCGCGATCCTCGCCCAGCACCTGCCGGCGGACAGGGGTTCCGCCCGGAGCGAGTGAAGGAAGCAGTTCTTTCTTGAAAGAAAGAACCAAAGAACTTTGCCCGTTTGGCTCGTGCCAAGCGGGCGCCGTAGGGTCCTATTTGCAAAGTCTTTTTGCTTCTTTTTCTTCAGAAGAAGAAGGCCTTGCTTGCCTGGCTTGCTATCTCGGGTCGCGCAGTCTCGGGTCGAGCGCCAGGTAGGCCATGTCCACGGCGGCGCTGGCGGCGACCACGAACACCGAGGCGTAGGTCACGGTCGCCAGGATCATCGGCAGGTCGAACTGGGTCATGGCGTCGTAGGTGAGGCGGCCGACGCCGTGCAGGTCGAACACCAGCTCGGTCAGCACGGTGCCGCCGCCGACCAGCGCGCCGAAGTCCAGGCCGAACAGCGCGACCCCGGTGGCCAGGGAGCAGCGAAGCACGTGGCGGAGCACGACCTGGCGCTCGGGGATGCCCTTGGCGCGGGCGGTGCGGACGTGGTCGGCGCCCCAGGCCTCGACCAGGCTGGCGCGCAGCACGCGGCCGTAGAGGCCGGCGTAGGAGGCGGCGAGCGTGGCGCAGGGCAGCGCCAGGGTCGCGATCCAGGCGAGGAGGCCGTGCGGCGACACGCCCGCGGGCGGCACCCAGGCGAACAGCGTGCGGTGCAGCGGGCCCTGCGCCACCAGCATCGTGACCTCGCCCAGCCAGAACACCGGGACGGACAGCGCCACCAGGCCGAGGGCGCCGAGCACGCGGTCGGCGACGCCGCCCGGGCGGGCGGCGGAGGGCAGGGCGATGGCGAGCGCGCCGGCGATCCACAGCACAGCCGCGCCGCCCACCAGGGCCAGGGTCACGGGGGCGGCAGCGAGGAGCGTGGGGATCACGAGCTGGCCGCGGTTGACGAAGGAGGCGAGGTCGCGGTCCACGAACAGGTGGCGCATCATCAGGCCGTACTGCACGGGCAGCGGGCGGTCGAGCGCGAAGCCGTGCCGCACGGCGGCCAGGGTTTCCGGCGAGGCGCCGCGGCCGGCCAGGCGCGCGGCGGGGTCGGCGCCGGGGGTCGCGAAGAAGATCAGGAACACCACGACGCTGAGCGCCAGGACGACGGCGACGGCCTGCAGGAGGCGGCGCAGGAGGGCGGCGGTCATGGGGCGGCACGGGGGAAGGAAGCAAGGTTGAGGCTCTGCCTCAAACTCCGCCAAAGGCTCGCCTTTGGAATCCTTTTCTTAAGTAGCGGGATCAAAGGGCCTCCCGGCCCTTTGCGGGTTCGGGCAGAGCCCGACCTTGCCTGCCGGCGGCTCACGGCGCGGTCCTTCGCGGGTCGGTGCGGGCCTGCAGCGCCTCGGCCAGCAGGTTCAGCGACAGCACGGTGAGGCCGATCGCGACGCCCGGCAGGATCGCCACCAGCGGGCGAAGGAACAGCAGGTCGAGGCCCTCGTGGATCAGGCTGCCCCAGCTCGCGGAGGGCGGCTGCACGCCGATGCCGAGGAAGGAGAGCGCCGACTCGGTGAGCAGGCTGATGGCGAGGACCAGGGGCGCGAAGGCGAGCAGGGTCGGCACCACGCCGGGCAGAAGCTCGCGGGCGAGGATGCGCGAGGGCGTGGCGCCGCCGACGCGGGCGGCAGTGACGAACTCGGCGCGCGAGAGGGCGAGGACCTGGGCGCGCACGGGGCGGGCGACGTAGGGGACGTAGGCGACGGCGATGATCAGGGTGGGCAGGAGCAGGCTGTCGGGGGCGATGTGCAGCGGGCCGAGCGACAGGCCGCCCTGCAGCGAGACCACGGCGAGCGAGATCGCCAGGAGGAACACCGGGAAAGCCCAAAGCAGGTCCAGCGTGCGGGCCAGCAGCGCGTCCACCCAGCCGCCCGCGGAGCCGGCGAGCAGGCCGAGCAGCGTGGCGGCGGTCATGCACAGCAGCGTGGCGCCGCCCGAGACCAGCAGCGAGGCGCGGCCGCCGTAGAGCAGGCGTGCCGCCACGTCGCGGCCCTGGGCGTCGGCGCCGAGCAGGAAGGCGCCGCGCCAGCCGGGGCCGACGGGGATCACGCCGAGACCGCCTTCCTGCACCGCGAGGAGCGCGGGCGAGCCGGGGCCGGCGACGTGGCCGGCGGGAGTGGAGCGGAACGGGTCGGTGCCGGACACGCGGGCGGCGTACCAGGGTGCGGCCAGGCTGGCCGCCACAATCATCGCGAGCAGAAAGGTGGCGGAACGCATCTCAAAAGCTTCCCACTCGTTAACGGATCGGTTAATCTCTTGTTCACCAGATGCGCCGGCAAAAACGCCGGCAGGACCTCGCAACCGCTCTTGTCGCCGCCCTCGCGACGCCGCCGCAAGGACCCGCCTCATGGTATCGCCGCGCTCCGGCTGATCAGGCCGCGGCCCTCCTGATGACGGCGCCGCGCTCGCGGCGCGCACCCGCCAGCACCGGATGTCCCCGCCCGTGGCGCCCTCGCCCCGGTCGGTCGATCCACGCCCTGTTTGAACAGGTTAACGCATGCCGATCCAGCCCACCGCCGCCGACGCTTCCTGGATCGCCATGCAGACGCAGCTCGCGTCGCACGACTACGCGACGGGTGCGGGTGGCGGGGCGAACGTCGCGCAGGCCTGGGCATGGGCGGACGGGGCGGGCGTGACGGTGTCGCTGATCGATGACGGGTTCGACGTGGCCGATCCCGCGCTGTCGGGGCCGCTCGACCTGGCGCTGTCGCGCTCGTTCGCGGACGGCGGCGTGGCGGAGGGGGTCACCGCGATCACCGAGGCGGCCGGCGCGTCGCACGGCACGACCACTGCTGGCGACCTCGGCGGGGCGCCGGGTGCGAACGGGCCGGTCGGCGTGGCGCCCGGCGCGACGCTGGTGGGCATACGCGAGTCGTTCGGGGCGGCGACCGACCTGGCGGCGCTGGCGCGGGGGCTGGCGTATGCCGCCGGGGTGTCGGACGTGGTGAACGCGTCGTGGAGCGTGGCGGCGGGCGCCTCGGATGTCGCGGGCAGCCCTGTGCTCGCGGGCTGGTCGGCGGCGGTGGCCGGCGCGGTGGCGGACGGGCGCGGCGGGCTCGGCGCCACGATCGTGTTCGCCGGCGGCAACGACCGCGCGGACGGCGACGACCTCGGGCTGCACGCGATCGCCGGCGACCCGCGCGTGATCGCGGTGGCGGGCATCGACGCGGGCGGCGCGGTGTCGGCGTTCTCCACGCGCGGCGCGGGGCTGCTGGTCGCGGCGGACGCCACCGACGTGCTGACCACCACGCCGGGCGGGGGGGCGGCGAGCGTGTCCGGCACGTCGTACGCTGCGCCCGAGGTCAGCGGCATCGTCGCGATGATGCTGCAGGCAAACCCCGGCCTGGGCTGGCGCGACGTGCAGGAGATCCTCGCCGACTCCGCCTACATGCCGCAGGCGACGTCGGCGGGCGCGGTCACCAACGGCGCGGCGGACTGGAACGGCGGCGGGCGGCATTTCTCCGACGACGTCGGCTTCGGCGCGGTGGACGCGGAGACGGCGGTGCAGATCGCGCGCGCCTGGACCGCGCGTTCCACGACGGCGAACCAGGTGGTCGCGGGCGCCAGCGGCGCCGGCGGTGCGGTCGGCGCGGGCGTGACGGATCTTTCGGTGACCGTTTCCGGGGCGCTGCGGGTGCAGCATGCGGAGGTCACGCTCGGCGCGGCGTCGCTGCCGGTGGCGGACGCGCGGCTCGTGCTGGTGTCGCCGGACGGCACGCGCTCGGTGCTGCTGGACCGCGCGGGGTTCGCGGGCGGCGCGGACCGGACCGGGGGGCGCACGATCTCCGGACTCACCGTCGACTCCAACGCGTTCCGCGGCGAGGCGTCGCAGGGCACGTGGCGCCTCGAGGTGCAGGACGCGGCGGGGCGCGATGCCGGCACGTTGTCGGGGTGGTCGCTGCGGCTCGACGGCGACGTCGGGGCGTCGCCGCTGGTTTACACGCCGGAGTTCGCGCAGCTCGCGCTCGCGGATGCGTCGCGGCGCGTGGTGGGCGGCGGCACGGCGCTGATCGTCGCGGGCGACAGGACCGGCGCGACGGCGCTCGCTCTCGACGGCGGCGACGGCACGCTGGACGGCGTCGCGGTGCATGTGCTCGGCGGGCTGACACGCGCGAGCTTTTCGGGTGTCGTGGCGCCGGTTTCCGTCGTCGCGGCACAGGCGGGGGCGTGCACGATCACCGGCGGCGAGGGGCCGTGCACGATCACCGGCGGCAACGGCGCGGACGTGCTGACGGCGGGGCGGGGTGCCACCGTGATCAGCACGGGTACCAGCGCGTCGCTGGTCGATCTGCAGCCGCACGCGGCCGGCGTGGACGCCGTGTCGCTGCACGGGCACGACACGGTGATGGCCGGCGCGGGCGTGGTGCATGTGGGCGTCGCCGGTCCTGGGGCGCTGGTGTATGCGCAGTCGGCGACGCTCGACGTTGCGGACATGTCGGCGGGCAGCACCGTGGTCGGCGGCGCAGGTGCCGCGACGGTGTACGGCGGCGCGGGCGACACGGTGTTCTTCACCGGGCAGGGGTCGAGCTTCGTCGGCGGCAGCGGCACGGCCACGGTGATCGGGCACGGCGCGGACACGATCTGGGCGTCGGCGGGCGGCGGGGCGTACTACGCGGGCGCCGACAGCACGGTGACCACGGGGTCCGGGTTCAGCCTGGTGATGGCGGGCGCGGGCACGCTGGTCACGCTGGGCGGGGATGGCTCGGACCTGGTGGTGGCCGGCGCCGGCAGCGACACGCTGGACGGCAGCAAGGGGACCGGCGCGCACGTTTTCTTCGCAGGTTCCGGCGACGACACGATCCTCGGCGGCTCCGGTGCCGACATCGTGTACGCGGGGCGCGGCAACGCGACGCTGTCCGGCGGCGCGGGCGATTCGAACCTGTTCGTGTTCGTCGACGGCGGTGCCGGCGGGCGCAGCGTGATCACCGATTTCCGGCCCGGGCAGGACCATCTGATGCTGCAGGGCTACGGCAGCGCTGCGGTGGCGGACGCGTCGTCGCACGCGGTCGCAACCGCAAACGCGACGATCATTTCGCTCTCGGACGGTACGCAGCTGTCGCTGCTGCACGTCGCGGCCGCGTCGGCGCAGCTGTTCCTGTGACGCGTCGCGCGTGCGCAGTGTCGTGTACGCGTGCGATTCGTGCGGGAAATACTTGACGGGATGGTGTGCCGCACCTGCTCATGATGCAGGGAACCGTGGTACAGGCGGTTCCGATTCGCTGGCGTGACGCCATTGCGAGAAACAGGGAGTTGCCACGACGCCATGGCCAAAGCAGACACGTCCACCCGTTCGCCCCGCGGTGCCAAGCCGGTGAGCCGCGCGTTCCTCGCGGCGATCGAGGAGATCCCGGAGGCGATGCAGGCGTCGGTCGCCAAGGCGGCGCTCGCGATGATCCGCGACGAGCTGAAGGTGCGCAAGGAGCGCGCCAAGATCATGGCCGCGCGCGCCAAGACGAAGGCCGCCACCGCCGCGCGCTCGGCCCGCACCGCCTCCGCCGAGCCGGCCAAGGCCCCCAAGGCCGCGGCGTCGCGCACCGCCAACGGCAAGGCGGCGGAGAAGCCGGCGGCACGCGCCAGGAAGCCCGCGCCCGCGAAGGAGGCCGCGCCCGCGCCGGCCGCCGCGCCCGCGCGCAAGGCGGCACGCCCCGCCGCCAAGGCCGCCGCCGCGAAGCCCGAGGCCGCGAAGCCGGAGGCGCCGAAGCGCGCCGCTGCCAAGCCGCGCGCCGCGAAGCCCGCCGCCAAGGCCACGCGCGGCAAGGCCAAGTCGCCGGCGCCGAGCGAGGCGCACGACGAGGTGGTGCACGAGGAGCCGGCGGCGATCGAGGCGCAGGCGCCCGAGGCAACGCAGGCGCCGGCGCGCCCCGCGCCGCGCCGCGCCCGCCGGACGAAGGCAGAGTCCGACGCCGCAAGCTGAGTCTGGCCGCGACGAGGAAGGCCAGAGGCTCTGCCTCTGGACTCCGCCAAAGGCGAGCCTTTGGAATCCACTTGCTTAAGAGATGGGTTTCCAAAGGCCTCAGGCCTTTGGCGGGTCCGGGCAGAGCCCGGCCTTGCTTTCTTCCCTAGCGTTTCGCCGTGAACGCCAGCGTGGCCGGCGGCAGGCACAGCGTCATCGTGCAGGCCTGCACGTCCACGCTGCCGGACACCGGCTCCGCGTCCGGCAGCGCCGCGGTGAGCACCGTCGTTCCCTCGAAGACATCCAGCGTTGCCGGCGTGAAGCTCGGGTGCAGCGCCACCGCCGCCGGGTAGCGCACCGCCACGCCGCCGAGGCCCGCGACGTGCAGCGTGGTCGCGACCAGATCCGCCGAGGACGCGGGGTTGGCGTTGACGTGGTAGCCCGGGTCGATGCGCAGCGTGACCGCGAGTTCCCCGGCGCCGTCGTGCCCGCGCAGCGCGGCCTCGACGTGAACGTGCGATGCGGTATCGGGCAACGCGAACACGGCGCCGGCCGGCAGCGCGCGGGATGCGATGGACTGTGTCCCGGGCGGGTGCAGCAGCGTCGCGCGGTGCTGCGCCATCGCCAGGATCGCCGACGGCCAGGCGTCCGGGCGCGCCGCCACCGCGCCGCTGATCCACGAGGCCGCCTGTGTCGCCGCAGCCGCGTTGCCGGGTGCGTCGAGGCGCAGCAGCACGCCGATCGCCGCCGACGTGCCGGACGGCTGCGCGTCGTCCCCGGTGTCGAGCGGCGGCAGGATCAGGTCGCGCGCATCGGATGCGAGAAGCCGGCCGCCGGGCTGCTGCGAGAAGCGGCGCAGCATCGCGTCGGCGAGGCGCTCCGCGCGTGCGTGCCACCGCGCGTCGCCGGTGACCCGCGCGAGCGCCAGCGCGCCCTCGGCGAACAGGGCGTAGTCGTCGAGCGTGCCCTCGCCCTGGGCGCGGCCGTCGATCAGCTCGTGGTGCAGCAGGCCGGCGCGCTCGTCCCAGGCGGCGTCCCACAGGTGGATCGCGGCGATCGAGGCCTGGCCCATGAAGTCCGGCCGGCCCAGCCGCTCCGCTGTGCCGGCCAGGGCTGCGATCGCGAGGCCGTTCTCGGCGACCACGAGCTGGGTGTTGCGGCGCGGCTGCGGGCGGGCGTCGCGCACCGCGAGCAGCGCCGCGCGCTCCGGCGCCAGGGAGTCCAGCAGCGCCGCCGTGTCGGGCTGGCGCGTGCGCTGCAGCGTGTCGGCGAGGGGCATGCGCAGGCGCAGCACGCCGCGCTCCGGCTCGCCGTGGAGCGCGGGCTGGTCGCTGCTGATCGCGTAGGCGTCGAGGAAGCGGGAGGCGGCGGGGGCGCCGAGGGCTGCGGCGATCTCCTCGCGGCTCCACAGGTAGCTGGCGCCCTCGGCGTCGCCGCTGCGCGCGTCCTCGGAGTTGCGGAAGCCACCGTCGGGCGTGCCCAGCTCGCGGATCATCCAGGTGCCGGTGGCGATCGCGACCGCGCGGTAGAACGGGTCGTGCAGCAGCGACGCGGCGTCGGCGTAGGCGGCGAGGAGCTGCGCGTTGTCGCCGAGCATCTTCTCGTAGTGCGGGATCGCCCAGGCCTCGTCGGTGCTGTAGCGGTGGAAGCCGCCGGCGAGCTGGTCGTCGATGCCGCCCGCCGCCATGGCGTCGAGCGTGATGCGCAGCCAGTCCTCGGTTTGCGCGTCGGGGTGCGCGCGTTGCGCGGCCAGCATCAGCGCGAGCACGGGGGCGTGCGGGGACTTGCCGCCCTCGCCGCCGAGGCCGCCGTTCGCCGCGTCGAGGCGCGACAGGAACAGGTCGTGCGCGCGTGCCATCCAGTCGTCGGGCGCGAGCGGGACCTGCCCGGTGGCGAACTGCGCGGCCTGGGCATCGCGCATTGCCGTGACGGTGCGGTCGGCCTTGGCGACGGCTTGGTCGCGGTGCTGCGCCCACAGGTCGCGCTCGGTGGCGAGCAGGGTGTCGAAGCCGAGCTGGCCGAAGCTGTCGTCGTGCGGCGGCAGGTAGCTCACGTCGGCGAAGGGCCGGCCGTCGGGGGTGAGGAACACGTTGTTGGGCCAGCCGAACTGCCCGGCGAGCACGTCGGCGGCGAGGCCGTACAGCGCGTCCAGCTCCGGGCGCTGCTCGCGGTCGACCTTGATCGCGACGAACGAGGCGTTGAGCACGGCTGCGATCGCGGGGTCGGAGAAGCTCTCGCGCTGCATGGTGTGGCACCAGAAGCAGGCGCTGAAGCCGACCGAGAGGAAGATCGGCTTGTCCTCGCGCCGCGCCTTTTCCAGCGCCTCCGGGCCCCACGGGTACCAGTCCACCGGGTCGTGCGCGTGCATCAGCAGGTAGGGGTCGTCGGATTGCGCGAGGCGGTTGTCCGCGGCGGCGGCGGGCGTGGCGGCGGCCAGCAGCGCGAGCAACGCCAGGCGGCGCAGGCCGGGGCGCGGCTTCTGGTAGCGGGTTGCGCAGGCGGAACGTGCGTGCACGCCCGTGTGTGCCGATCGGCTCATGTCAGACTTCGCTCCCGCGCGCAGGGATCATTGACACCGTCCCGGCGAGGCCCGACCTAGCACGTCATGCAAGTCGGTTCGACGCTGTCGCGACGCCGGGCGCTGTTCTCCGGGTTCTGCCTGTGCTGCCTGCCGCGGCTCGGCCGGGCGGCGCCGGCGGACGAGGCGCCGTTCGCCATGGAGGAGATCGTGCAGGGGCTGTTCTTCCAGAAGGGCCTGGTCGAGAACGCCACCGCGGCAAACCAGGATGCCATCGCCAATACCGGCTTCGTGGTCGGGCGGGACTGCGTCGCGGTGATCGACCCGGGCGGCGACCTTGCCTGCGGTCGGCGGCTGCGCGCGGCGGTGCGCGCGGCGACGTCGCTGCCGATCCGCTACGTGGTCCTGACCCACGTGCATCCCGACCACCATTTCGGCGCCGGCGCGTTCCTGCCTGACGCGCCGGTGTTCGTGGGCCACGCGCGCCTGCCGCAGGCGCTGGCGTCGCGTGGGACGTTCTACCAGGCGGGGCTCGACGACATCGTGGGCGCGGGGCAGGCGGGGCCGGTCGTGCCGCCGACGCTGCTCGTGTCGGACGGCGCGAAGATCGACCTCGGCGGGCGGGTGCTGTCGCTGCACGCGCACGGGCCGGCGCACACGGACAACGACCTCAGCGTGCTCGACGAGGCGACGGGGACGCTGATGTCGGCGGACCTGGTGTTCGCCGATCGCGTGCCGTCGCTGGACGGCGACCTGCGCGGCTGGCTGAAGGAGCTGGCGGTGCTCAAGGCGATGGGGGCCGCGCGCGTCGTGCCGGGGCACGGGCTGCTGCGGCTGTCGTGGGACGAGGCGTCGTGGCCGATCGAGGGATACCTCCGGGCGCTGCTGGACCAGACGCGGGCGGCGATCCGCGACGGGGTGCCGATCGAGCAGGCGGTGGGCACGGTGGCCGCGGGCGAGCGCGCGCGGTGGGCGTTGTTCGACGACTACAACGGGCGCAACGTCACCGAGGCCTACAAGGAACTCGAGTGGGAGTGACGGCGCTGGCGCGCTGCAACGTGGCACTGCCCGCACGAGGCAGGCCCAAGGGGAGCCGAGACATGAAGCGATCCGCCCTGCTGGCCCTGCTGCCGGCGCTGGTGCTGTCCGTGGCGCTGCCGCGGGGCGCGCGGGCCGAGGACGAGGCGGAGCGCGACACGCGCTGGACCGACCTCAGCCACGCGATCTTCGGCGATCGCGTGGTCGAGGACGGCGCCGGGGTGGTGACGCTGCAGGCACCGCCGCGGGCGCTGGACGCCGCGCTGGTTCCGGTGACGATCCAGCTTTCGGGCACCAGGCCGGTCAAGGCCGTGTACCTGGTGATCGACGACAACCCCTCGCCGCTGGCCGCGACCTTCACCTTCGGGGCGCTGGCCGATCCGGGCGAGATCAAGCTGCGCGTCCGGGTGAACCAGTACACGCGCATGCAGGCTGTCGCGGAGACCACGGACGGCAAGCTCTACATGACGCAGGATTTCGTGAAGGCGGCCGGCGGCTGCTCCGCGCCCGCGGGCTCGAACGACGAGGACGCGCTGCGCGTGATGGGCCAGATGAAGCTGCGCCTGCTCACCGAGTTCGCGCCGGGCAAGCCGCTCACCGCGCAGCTGCTGATCCGCCATCCGAACTTCAACGGGATGCAGATGGACCAGGTCACGCGGCTGATGACGCCGGCGCGGTTCCTCGACAGGACGGACATCACCTACGACGGCAAGCCGGTGATGCAGGTCGCGTCGGACATCTCGCTCAGCACCGACCCGGCGATCACCTTCAGCTTCGTGCCGCCGGGCCCTGGCAAGCTCGACGTGATCGCGCACGACAGCAAGGGTACCACCTTCGAGCACGGCTTCGACGTGCCCGCGCAGGGCACCTGAGCCACGCCGTGCGGGCCGTCGTGCAGGCGTCGCTGGCGGCGGCGCTGGCAGGCTGGGTTGTGGCGGCGGCACCCGCGCCGGAGCCTCCAGGCTTGTGGGCCGGCGAAGAGCGCGGCGCGGTGCCGGCGACGCTGGCCGGCGGGCAGGTCGTGGACACGGCGGCGCTCGCGGCGCTGCTTGCGCAGGGCAATGCGGTGGCGGTCGACGTCAGCGTGGCGCAGCGCCGTCCGGAAGGAATGTCGCCGAATGCGGTCTGGCTGCCGCTCGTGCACCGCGACATCGCCGGTAGCGTGTGGATGCCGGACGCAGGGCAAGCCGTGCTGGCGCCGGCGACGGAAGCCTGGGTGCACGGGCGACTGGAGGCGCTGACGGGCGGCGATCCGGCGCGGCCGCTGGTGTTCTACTGCCATCCGGAGTGCTGGCGCTCGTGGAACGCCGCGAAGCGGGCGGTCGGGTGGGGGTATCGTGCGGTGGCGTGGTACCCGCAGGGGATCGAGGGCTGGGCGGAGACGGGGCGTGCGATGGCGTCGCCGCCGGTGGAAATCGCGCCCTAGCAAGCAAGGTTGAGGCTCTGCCTCAAACTCCGCCAAGGGCTGGGCCCTTGGATCGCCTTCTCTTAAGTCAAAGGGATCAAAGGGTCTTCGGACCCTTTGCGGGTTTGGGCAGAGCCCATGCTTGCCTACTCCCTGTGGTCGAGCCCGATGTCCAGGACAGCGGCGCTGTGCGTGAGCCAGCCGACCGAGATCAGGTCCACCCCGCTCGCCGCGATCTCCGGCGCGGTCTGCGGCGTGATGCGGCCCGAGGCCTCGGTGATCGCGCGGCCGCCGACCATGGCGACGGCCTGGCGCAGGGTGGCGACGTCCATGTTGTCGAGCAGCACGGCGTCGACGCCGACCAGGAGCGCCTCCTCGAGCTGGGCGAGGGTGTCGACCTCCAGCTCGATCTTGACGAGGTGGCCGACGTGGGCGCGGGCGCGCTCCAGGGCGGTGCGGACGCTGCCGGCGATGGCGACGTGGTTGTCCTTGATGAGCACGGCGTCGTCGAGGCCGAAGCGGTGGTTGGCGCCGCCGCCGGCGCGCACGGCGTATTTCTCCACGGCGCGCAGGCCGGGCATGGTCTTGCGCGTGCAGGTCACGCGGGTGCGGGTGTGGACCAGCGCGTCGCCAATGGAGGCAGTCGCGGTGGCGATGCCGCTCATGTGGCCGAGGAAGTTCAGCGCGACGCGCTCGGCGGTGAGCACGCCGTGGGCGGGGCCGCGCACGGTGGCGATGGTGTCGCCCGGGCGCAGGCGGCCGCCGTCGGGGATATGGATCTCGACGGCGATCTCGGAGGCGACCAGGCGGAAGGCGAGCACGGCGAGGTCGAGGCCGGCGACGACGCCGGGTTGGCGGGCGGCGAGCGCGGTGGTGGTGCGCAGGTCGCGCGGCACGATGGCGTCGGTGGTGAGATCGCCGGCGCGGCCGAGGTCCTCCAGCAGCGCGGCGCGCACCAGGGGCTCGAGCATCACCGTGGGCAAGGGGCAGAGCGGCATGGCTCAGGCTCTCCTGGCGAAGGCGGGTTGCGGCAGGGCGGCCTCGTCGCGAAGCAGGCGGGCGGCGGCGAGGGCCTCGTCGAGCGTCAGCAGGGGCAGGGTGGACGGATCGATCCGTGCGTCGGCCGCGTCGTCGGTGCGCGAGTGGCTGCCGACGCTGCCGGTGCGCCGCAGGGCGGCCACGGCGATCAGCAGGGCGACGCGCGCGGGGTCGGAGGCGGCGTCCTCGGCCTCCACGCGGGGGAGCAGCGCGAGCACGGCCTCGCGCAGGCCGGCCCCGTCGCGCAGCACGCCGAGAGCGCGCGACACCACCGGACGGACGGCAGTGGCATCGGCGGGTGCGAGGAGGCTGTGCCGGGCCTGGTCTGTGTCGGACGTCGCGCGGCGTGGTGCTGCTACAAGCCGGGCGACCGTCGGCAGTGCCAGGTCAGCGGGGGCAAGCGGCAGGTCGGGCGCGGGGGCGGCACGCGCCGGGGTGGCGGCGAGGTCGTCCGCGATGAAGCGCGAGCAGGCGGCGGCCTCGAGCAGGGAGTTGCTGGCCAGGCGGTTGGCGCCGTGCAGGCCGGTGCTGGCCACCTCGCCGCAGGCCCACAGGCCGGGGACGCTGGTGCGGCCGTGCGCGTCCACGGCGACGCCGCCCATGTGGTAGTGCGCGGCAGGGCGCACCGGGATCGGCTGCGTCGCGGGATCGATGCCGGCGGTGCGGCAGAAGGCGTGGATCGCCGGGAAGCGGTGCGCGAAGTCCGCGATGCCGGTGGCGTCGAGGCGCACGCCGCCGCTCGCCGCCAGCACGCGCCACACCTCGCGCGACACCACGTCGCGCGGCTCCAGGTCGCCGCGCGCGAAGCCGGCCATCACCGGGGCGCCGCGGTCGTCGATCAGGGTCGCGCCCTCGCCGCGCACCGCCTCGCTGACCAGGGGCATCGGGTCGCGGCCGACGTCGAGCGCGGTCGGGTGGAACTGCACGAACTCCATGCCGCGCAGGGCGGCGCCGGCCAGCGCGGCCATCGCGACGCCCGCGCCGTATGCGCCGGACGGGTTGGTGGTGTGGCGGAACAGCCCGCCGACGCCGCCGGTGGCGAGCACCACGCGCGAGGCACGCAGCACCACGCTCTCGCCGCGTCGCTGCGCGAGGACGCCGCAGACGCGGCCTTCGTCGAGCAGCAGGCGGCGGGCGGACAGGCCCTCCAGCACGGTGATCGACGGCGTGGCAGCGACGGCGGCCACCAGGGCGCGGACGATCTCGCGCCCCGCGCCGTCGCCGGTGGCGTGCACGATGCGGCGGCGCGAGTGCGCGGCTTCCATGCCCACGCGCAGCGCGCCGGCTTCGTCGCGGTCGAAGCGGGCGCCGTAGCGCGCGAGCGTCTCGATCACGCCGGGCCCGGCCTCGACGATGCGGCGGGCGGCGTCCGGATCGCACAGGCCGGCGCCGGCGGCGAGCGTGTCGGCGAGGTGCAGCTCGGTGCTGTCGTCCGGGCCGACGGCGGCGGCGACCCCGCCCTGCGCCCAGGCGCTCGACGAGAGCGTGCCGAGCGCGCCCGCGGTCAGGATCGTCACCGGCCGCGGCGCCAGGTGCAGCGCCGTCAGCAGGCCGGCGAGGCCGGCGCCCACGATCAGCACGTCGTCCTGTGCCAGGCGGATCTTGGTCATCTCGAAGCTCCAGAAGCCCAGAGGGGAAAGGCAGGCAGCAAGGCCGGGCCCTGCCCGGACCCGCAAAGGGTCTGGGGACCCTTTGATCCCATCTACTTAAGGGAAGCCGTCCAGGGGGCTTCCCCTGGCGGAGTCCAGAGGCAGAGCCTCTGGCCTTGCTTCGGGTTCATCATCAGATCGCGAGCATCCGCTCGACGGCGAGGCGGGCGCGGCCGGCCAGGGCGGGGTCGATCACGACCTCGGTGGTCATGGTCTCCAGCGCGTGGCGGATGCCGGCCAGGGTGATGCGCTTCATGTGCGGGCACAGGTTGCAGGGGCGGATGAAGTCCACCTCGGGGTGGCGCACCGCGAGGTTGTCGCTCATCGAGCACTCGGTGATCAGCGCGATCTGCCGGGGCGCGTGGCTTTGCAGGTAGTCCTCCATCATCGCCGTGGAGCCGGAGAAATCGGCCTCCGCGACCACGGCGGGCGGGCACTCCGGGTGGGCGAGCACGGTCACGCCGGGGTGGGCGGCGCGAAGCTCGCGGATCTGGTCGGGGGTGAAGCGCTCGTGCACCTCGCAGTGGCCCGCCCAGGTGATGATCTCCACGCCGGTCTCGCGGGCGATGTTCTGCGCCAGGTATTCGTCGGGGATCATGATGACGCGGGGCACGCCGAGCGACTCCACGACGCGGCGCGCGTTGCCGGAGGTGCAGCAGATGTCGCTCTCCGCCTTCACCGCGGCCGAGGTGTTGACGTAGGTCACGACCGGCACGCCGGGGTGGGCTAGGCGCAGGGCGCGCACGTCGGCTGCGGTGATCGACTCGGCCAACGAGCAGCCGGCGTTCGCATCGGGGATCAGCACGGTGCGCCCGGGGTTCAGCAGCTTGGCGGTCTCGGCCATGAAGTGCACGCCGGCCAGGACGATCACGTCGGCGTCCACGTCGATGGCGCGGCGCGCCAGGGCCAGGCTGTCGCCGACGATGTCGGACACGCAGTGGAAGATCTCGGGGGTCTGGTAGTTGTGCGCCAGGATCACGGCGCGGCGCTCGCGCTTGAGGCGCAGGATCGCCTCGACGTCGTCGGCGAAGAACGGCCACTCCATGGGCGGCACCACGCGGCGCACGCGGTCGTAGAGCGGGGCAGTGCGTTCGAGGAGGCCGGCGTCGGACATCTGGCACCTATGAACTCAGTTTGA
Source organism: Janthinobacterium lividum (assembly GCA_050920955.1). Taxonomy (GTDB): domain Bacteria; phylum Pseudomonadota; class Alphaproteobacteria; order Acetobacterales; family Acetobacteraceae; genus CAXSEF01. The sequence continues at coordinate 15,794 of JBPBQS010000324.1, forward strand.
GCATAACGCGGGCCGCAAAGCGTCGTGGCCGGCGTCGATGCCGTGGGTGTTATACTGGCCACGAGTATTACGGAGTCAAGCCTCGTCGCAGGCCGGACGGCGTGGGGCATACAAGGGTATGATTCAGGCTGATCGGCTGATGTCCGCAAGCAAGGCCGGGCTCTGCCCGGACCCGCCAGGGCGAGCCGCCCTGGACTGGCCTTCCTTAAGGGATGCGTTCCAAGGGCGCAGCCTTTGGCGGAGTTCGAGGCGGAGCCTCGACCTTGCCTGCCGTCACAGCGCCCGTGCCAGCGGCAGCTTGGTGCCCGCGGCCGCGCGCTCCAGCAGCACCTCGCGTCGGAAGCGGAACAGCTTGGCCGGGCGGCCGCCGGTGCCGCTGGTCATGGCGCCGGTCTCCTCCACCAGGGCCTGCTGCGCGATCAGGCGGCGGAAGTTCGGCTTGTGCAGCAGGCGGCCGGCCAGCGCCTCCACCGCGCGCTGCAGCTGGAGGAGGGTGAACTCCGGGGGCATCAGCTCGAAGACGACGGGGCGATACTTGATCTTGGCGCGCAGGCGGGCGATCCCGGTGGCCAGGATGCGGCGGTGGTCGTGGACCATGCGGCGGCCCGGCAGGACAGGTGCGGGGGAGGACGGGCGGACGCGGTCGGCGGCCTCCTCGACGAGGCCGGCCTCGTGCAGCAGCTCGTAGCGCTGCAGGACCAGTTCCTCGTTCCAGGCGCGGGTGCCGGCGGTGCCGAAGCTGATGGCGGCGCGGCGCTCGCGGTCGCGTCGGCGCTCGCCGGACTCCTGCGCGGCCCAGGCGGCGAGCGGGGGGAGGAGGCGGGCGGCGACGCGCTCGCCGGCGGCGTCGCGGCGGTCCTCCCAGGGGAAGTAGTCGTACCAGCCGCACCAAGCGGCGCCGGGCGGGGCTGTCCCGGGGTCGGCTGCGAGCGCGTCGGGCAGGGCGCCGGCCTCGCGGGTGAGGCCGAGGTAGCTCACGGAGATCACGCGCTGCTCCTGCTCGGAGGGGCCGCGGTCACGGTCGGCGAAAGTGTAGAGCTGCTCGACGTAGCCGAGGGGGTGGTGGGTTTGGCGCTCCACCCAGGAGCGCAGGCCGGCCTGCAGCGAGCGATGCTCGGAGGCGAACGCGCCCGCGGGCAGCGCCGCGCCGGCCAGGGTCAGCACGCGCGGCTGATCGTCGGTCACGGCCACGATCACGGCGATCAGGTCGGCGACCACGGCCATGCCGGGGAGCGTGGTCATGGGCTTGCGTCGGGCGCGGTGGCGGGGGGGCGGAGCAGCACGCGGTTCAGGGCATTCAGCTTCGCGTAGGTGTCGCGCCAGGCGCTCGCGAAGGCGGCGGGGGTGGTGCCGCGTTCGGCCAGGGCGGCGGCGATGGCGCCGACGGTGCGCTCGCCGTCGACCAGGGCGAGGATCGCGGCAGCGAGCGGGGGCAGCGGCACCGGCACGCGCAGGCCGTCCAGCACCATCGGCAGCGTGCCGTCCGGGCGGATGCCGCGGGCCAGCTCGGGCGCGGGCATCTCGCGCGCAACAGGCACGGCGTCCGGGCGCATCGGGTCGGGGGGCGGGGGCGTCTCGCCGCGGCGTCGGCAGTAGGCGATGTGGGTGCTCATGTTGCCGGCGAGGGACTCGGCCAGAGCCCAGCGCTCGACGCGGTCGAGGCCGGCGGCGCGCGCGCGCAGGCGGGGGTCGGGGAGGAGCACGTCGGGGTCGTAGCGCATCGGCTCCATCAGGGCGGCGACCTCCAGGCCGGCGTCGTCGAGCAGGGCGGCGAGGGACGTGATGTCGTAGGCGCGGTCGCGGGGGTTGAGGAGGAGGTCGTAGAGCCCGGCGTCGCCGCCATCGAGGTGGTCGCCGAAGTGGGTGTTGGCGTGCAGCCAGGCGGTCTGCGGCAGGTGGCGCATCACGCGGCGCGCGACATCGAGGCGCTCGGCCGGCAGCTGCTCCGGGGGGGCGAGCAGGCGCAGCGCGTCCTGCACCATGTAGACGCCGGTGCGGCCGTGCGGGGCGTAGACCATCAGGCCGATGCCGCCGCCCGGAGCCAGCACCGAGAGCAGCGCGCGCAGGCCGGCGGCGGGGTCGGGCAGGTGGTGCAGGACGCCGCAGCAGTCGACGTAGTCGAATGGACCGAGGCCGCTGCCGGCGAGGTCGAGCAGCGAGCCCTGTTCCCAGGCGATCGCGTCGGCGAGGCCGCGCGTGGCGGCGCGCTCGCGGGCGATGCGCAGGGCGGCGGTGGAGCGGTCGAGCCAGGTCACGCGGCCGGGGCGGCCGGCGCGCGCCATCTGCTGTGCCAGCATGAGGGTGCCGTCGCCGGTGCCGCCGCCGGCGAACAGGGCGCGCAGCGGCGCGTCGGCGGGGCGGGCGGCGCCGAACACCCAGTGGTCGATCTCGCGCAGGTGGCCGGGGGAGCCGACGATCAGGCGCCTGGCCTCGTCGCGGGGGTCGCGGCGGGGGTAGGGGTAGGCCTCGTACTGCGCGGCAAGCTCTGCGTCGGTGCGGTCGGTCATGCCACGGCCATAGCGCGGCGGGCCGGGGTTGGGCAGTCCCGGGGCAGCAAGAAAGGCCAGGGCTCTGCCCTGGACCCGCCAAAGGGCGAGCCCTATGGGAACGATTCCTAGGTAGCGTGGGTCGGGGGGCTCAGTCCCCGGCGGGTCCAGGGCAGGTCCCTGGCCTTGCTGCCTCGATCCGGCGGTCGATCATCGCGGAGACGGCGGCGGCGATGCGGGCGGCGGCGTCGCGCTTGCAGGCGAACATCGGCAGGGGGTCGTCGGCGTGGACGAGCATGCCGGTCTCGACCTCGAACACCAGCAGGCGGCCGTCTGGCAGCACGGCGCAGTCCAGGCCGAAGTAGTCCAGGCCGATGCGGGCGGGGATGGCGCGCAGGGCGGCGAGCGCAGGGGCAGGGAGCTGGCCGTCGAGGTCGGACAGCATCGCGGCCTCCTCGGCGCGGCGGGCGGCGTGGCGGTCCATCCCGGCGTTGTAGTACCAGACGGCCCAGTGGTCGTGGACCGCGAGGTGGACGGGCATCGGCACGCCGTCGACGAAGACCACGCGGAGCTTGCGGTAGAGGCCGTCGGGGCTGCGGAAGTCGTGGAACGGGGTGGCCTGGAGCGGGCCGTCGGCGCCGGTGAGCAGGGGGGCGAGCAGGCGGGCGAGGGCGGCCTCGGTGTCGACGCGCTCCAGGCCGAGGCCGGCGTGGGACCGGGCGGGGCGCAGCAGCAGCGGCAGGGCCAAACCGCGCGCGTCGCGCCAGGCGGGGGAGGCCAGCTCGGCGGGGGTGGCGGCATGCGGCGTGGGCACGACGGCGCCGGGGAGGCCGGCGAGCAGGGCGGCGGCGCCGGTGCGCGAGGTGGCGGCGATCGCGGCGGCGCGGTTGATCGCGGGGCGGCCAAGGGCGCGGACCAGGGCGTCGGCGGCGGCCAGGGCAGGGGCGTGGCGGTCGTCCTCGGCGATGGCGACGAAGGCGCAGTCGAAGGCGGGGAGGTGGCCGGCGGTGGCGGCCAGGGGGTCGGCGAGGATCGCCTCGGGGTCGTGCAGCCAGAGCGTGTGGAGCTCCGTGCCGGCGTCGAGCAGGGGGCCGAGCGGCAGGTTGGCCTGGAAGTCGCCGGGCACGACGAGGGCGAGCACGCGCCGGCGGGGCGTGCCGGTGGTCGGGCGGGTGGTGAGGGGGTGCACGCGCAGCGCGGCGTCGAGGTGGGCGAGGGCGGCGTCGCGGTCGCCAAGGGCCTGGCACACCTCCCAGAGCAGGAAGCGGGCGTCCTGGCGGGTGGCGGGGTCGAACAGGGCGCCCTCCAGGTGGGCGCGCGCGGCGGGCCAGTCGCGGCGCGCGGCGCAGTCCAGGGCCTGCGCGAGCGGCGGGGGCGCGGGCGGGGAGGGCGGCCAAGGGGCGGAATACGCGGTGTTCATGCGTCGGTTCGGTTCCGCGTTGCGGGCACCATCCTGGGGCCGTGGGGTTGCCCGATGGTGAACGGCGGGCGCGAAGGCCGGCCGCGCTGCTTGTCGCTGGGGGTGGGGCACCGTATCTGTGCGGCCATGCGCTCCCGTGTCCTGTTCCTGCTGCCGCCCGTCCTGTGCCTGTTGGCCGTCGCGATGCCGTCGCGCGCGGAGCAGGCCCGCGCGCCGGTGCGCGCCGAGCGGCACGCGGCCGAGCGTGCGTCGGAGCACGGGCGCGGCCATGCGTCAGGGGGGGCCACGTCGATGGGCAAGTTCGAGGACTGGCAGGCGGCGACGCACGACGAGGGCGGGCAGACCACCTGCTACGCGTTCGTGCGCGCGAGTCCCGCGGGGTCGGCGGTGCCCGGGCGCGGCGACGTGGTGCTGACGGTGACGGACCGGCCGGGCACGGCGCGCGACGCGGTGGCGGTCAGCATGGGCTACGCGCTCGCGGCCACGGCGACGGTGACGATGCAGGTCGATGCGGCCAAGGTCGCGTTCTACACGGACGGCAAGCGCAACGCCTTTGCCCGCGACGGCCATGCGGCGATCGCGGCCATGGCGCACGGGTCGCGCGCCGTGGTGCATGCGCCGGGGCCGCATGGCGCGGAGGTTGCCGACAGCTTCAGCCTGCGCGGCTTCAGCGCCGCCTATGCCGCGGTGACCAAGTCGTGCCCGGCGCGGACGTGACCGTGGGCGTCGGGGGGGACTCCGGCGTCGGCGGGCTGAGCGGGGACGAGCAGGCGCGCATCCTGGCCAAGGCGGCGGTGTTCGCGCCGCCGTCGGGCGTGCTGGCGGACGGGCGGCGCGAGCTGGTGGGGCTTTCGCGCGAGGCGCTGGTCGCGGCGCTGGCCGAGGTGGGCGAGAAGCCGTTCCGGGCCAAGCAGGTGTGGCACTGGATCTACCACCAGGGCGTCACGGATTTCGCGCGGATGAGCACGGTGGCGCGGCCGATGCAGGAGAGGCTCGCCGAGCGGTTCGTGATCGGGCGGCCCGAGGCGGCCGTGGTGCAGACCAGCGAGGACGAGACGCGCAAGTGGCTGTTCCGGTTCAGGGACGGGCAGGAGGCGGAGACCGTCTACATCCCGGACCGGGTGCAGGACCGCGGCGCCGTGTGCCTGTCGTCGCAGGTGGGGTGCACGCTGTCGTGCCGGTTCTGCCACACGGGCACGCAGCGGCTGACGCGCAACCTGGGGCCTGCGGAGATCGTGGGGCAGTTCATGGCCGCGCGCGACAGCTACGCGGAGTGGCCGAGCCCGAAGGGGGACACGCCGCGGCTGCTGTCCACGATCGTGCTGATGGGCATGGGCGAGCCCCTCTACAACTACGAGAACGTGGCGGCGGCGATGCGGATCGTCATGGACGGCGAGGGCATCGGGCTGTCGCGTCGGCGCATCACGCTGTCGACGTCGGGGGTGGTGCCGATGATGGACCGCTGCGGGGACGAGCTGGGGGTGAACTTGGCGGTGTCGCTGCACGCGGTGACGGACGAGCTGCGCGACGAGATCGTGCCGCTGAACCGGAAATACCCGATTTCCGAGCTGATCGCGGCGTGCCGGCGGTATCCGGCGGCGTCGAACGCGCGGCGGATCACGTTCGAATACGTGATGCTGAAGGGCGTGAACGACAGCGAGGCGGAGGCACGCGAGCTGGTGCGGCTGATCGCGGGCATCCCGGCGAAGGTGAACCTGATCCCGTTCAACCCGTGGCCGGGCAGCGCCTACGAGCCGAGCACGCGCGCGCAGCTCGACCGGTTCTCGCGCATCGTCATGGACGCGGGGTTCGCGAGCCCGGTGCGGGCGCCGCGGGGGCAGGACATCCTGGCGGCGTGCGGGCAGCTTCGGACGGAGAGCCGGCGGGAACGCGCGGCCTGATCGGCGTGTCTGACGTGGGTGTGCGGATTTTCTGACGGGTTGAGTGGTTTGTCCTGCGGCGCAGGACGGAGTGGCCGCGCGGACACAAGACTGTGACTTTTTGGGCACGGATTTGTCCTGCGCGGCAGGACGGACCTGTCCTGCCGCGCAGGACAATCGAGGGCTTTTTCGGGGCTTTGTCCTCCGCGGCAGGACAGGGCAGCCGGCTTGTTGCCCGTTTCATAGGCAGACTCCGGGCCTGATCGGGTCGCCGGGGCGGGCTTGGGAAGGCGCGCGGTTTCGTTGCCGGACCCGGCTCAGGGCTCGTGTCGGGAGGGCTTCGCTCGAGTCATGGGATCAAAGGGTCCTCGGACCCTTTGCGGGTTTGGGCAGAGCCCATGCTTGCTTCCTGCGGGCACGCGGCCGGCGAGTCGGGGGCGGTGACGAAGCGGAGGAGGCAGGCGCCGAAGCGGGCGGCGAACACAGGGTCGAGGCCGGCGCCGTGGCCGTGGAGGCCGGGGGGGCGGTCGACGAGGAGGAGGGCGCCGAGGGCCGGGCGCAGGTCGGAGAGGCGGCGGGCGCGGTCGTCCTCGTCGGCGGCGAAAGGGTCGTCGGCGAACTGGGCGACGGCGAGGCGGGTCGCCGACGGGGCGGCGGCGCGGACCAGGCGGCGCAGCTCGTCGTCCTGGGAGCCGAGGTTGGCGCCGGCGGCGCTGCCCTGGGCGGCGGGGGAGAGGGCGATCACGGCGTCGGCCAGGCCGGGGGTGTCGAGGGTCTGCAGGGCGTTCCAGGCGCCGCGGGACTGGCCGGCGGCGACCACGCGCCGGTAGCCGAGGCGGCGCAGCAGGGCGAGGCTGTCGCGCATCCAGCCGGCGGCGCGGTCGCGGTCGTCGGCGGCGGGCTCGCGGTCGAAGCGGACCACGTCGAAGCCGGCGGCGTTGAAGGGGCGGAGAAAAGGCGGGGGCTGGAGGCCGCGGCTGTCCTGGCCGGAGGTGCGGCCGTGGGCCCAGAGCACCACGCCGGCGGCCGACGCGGGGCCGTGCCAGAGGAAGCGGGGGTCGGGGGCGAGGGCGTAGTTCCAGGTGTCGCGCAGGGTCGCGGGCGGCGGCGCGGGGGTGGATTCGTGGCCGGGGGCGACCACGGAGAGGCCGTCGGCCCAGAGGGCGCAGGGCGGGGCGGCGGGGCGGGCGCAGGCGGCGAGGGCGGCGGCGGTGAGGAAAGCGGCAGCCAGCAAGGCCGGGCTCTGCCCGGACCCGCCAAAGGCCTGGAGGCCTTTGGAAACCCATGACTTGAGGGAGGGATTCCAAAGGCGAGCCTTTGGCGGAGTTCGAGGCAGAGCCTCGACCTTGCCTGCTTCGCGGGGCGTCAGTGGATCGCGACCGAGGAGGCGGGGACGTAGCCGGCGCCCACCGTCGAGCGGACCAGGACCCAGCTCACGCCGCCCGCCTCGGTCTCGCGGACCACGACCACGGCGGTGCCGTGCGCCAGGAAGCCGACGATGTGGCTCTCGGGCGCAGGGTCGGCGCGCACGGCGATGTCGTGGGACAGGACGCTGCCGAGGCGCTCGCCCTCGGCCATCGCGGGGGCGCCGGGCGCCACCAGGGGCGGGCGCGAGGGCTGCATCGTGGCCGTGATCGCGCCGGCGGCGCCGTCGTCGGCGGGCAGGGCGCCGGGCATGTGGTCGAGGACGACGATCGCCAGCAGGCCCACGGCCAGGGCGGTGGCGGCGAACATCGCGATGCGCTCGCCGCGGCGGTGGACCTGGGCGGCGAGCTGGGCGGACTCGGCGCGCGAGGCGCGGTTCTGGAGGTGGGCGTTCTGCTGGAGGGCGCTGCGGGCCATCTGCTCGGAGGCGCGCTGGGCGTGGCGGACCAGGTCGAGCTCGCGCATCAGCTCGGCCTCGTTGGCCGAGCGCGCGGGCGGCGGGGGCGCGGGCGGCGCCTGCGGCGGGCGGCGGATGCGGGTGGCCACGTCGGTCAGCGTCAGGCGGTGGTGGCCGAGGTGCTCCAGCAGCTTGCGGCGCGCGGTGTCGGCCTCGTTGGCCTGGCCGGAGCCGAGCATGGGCAGGAGCTTGCCGAAGCGGTCCAGGAAGGCGGGGTCGGCGAAAGGGTCCGGGTCTTGCAAGGTGGCCATCGCCAGGGGTGCTCTTCCAGTGGTGCCGCGGCCGCCCGGGCGGTGCCGCCCGGCCGCGGCCAGCCCGCGCCCGGAGCCCGGGACGCGGCGGGGCGCCCGGCAGGCCGGGCGCGTCACGCTCTCTTGTGGGGGGGTGCCCGGCTTGATACCCCGTTCGCCTGTCCGAGGAGTTAGCCCATGCCAGCCCCCATCGTGAAGCCGGTCCGCGTCGATGCCCCCTCCGACCACGCGGGCGGCAGCGCCGGCGCAGGGCGCGGGCGCGTCGGCAAGGTGGTGCTGGCCTATTCCGGCGGGCTCGACACCAGCGTGATCCTGCGCTGGCTGCAGACGACGTATGGCTGCGAGGTCGTGACCTTCACCGCTGACCTGGGGCAGGGCGAGGAGCTGGAGCCGGCGCGCCGCAAGGCCGAGATGATGGGGATCAAGGAGATCTTCGTCGAGGACCTGCGCGAGGAGTTCACCCGCGATTTCGTGTTCCCGATGTTCCGGGCGAACGCGCTCTACGAGGGGCAATACCTGCTGGGGACGTCGATCGCGCGGCCGCTGATCGCCAAGCGGCAGATCGAGATCGCCGAGATGGTGGGCGCCGACGCCGTCGCGCACGGGGCGACGGGCAAGGGCAACGACCAGGTGCGATTCGAGGTCGCCTACTACGCGCTCAAGCCGGACGTGAAGGTCATAGCACCCTGGCGGGAGTGGGACCTCACCAGCCGCACGAAGCTGATCGAGTTCGCCGAGACGCACCAGATCCCGATCGCGAAGGACAAGCGCGGTGAGGCGCCGTTCAGCGTGGACGCGAACCTGCTGCACTCGTCGTCGGAGGGGAAGCTGCTGGAGGATCCCGCCGACGAGCCGGACGAGGCCGTCTACCAGCGCACGCTCAGCCCGGAGGAGGCGCCGGACAAGGCGACGGTGATCGAGGTGGGGTTCGAGCGTGGGGACGCGGTGTCGGTCGACGGGGTGGCGCTGTCGCCGGCGACGCTGCTGGCAAGGCTCAACGAGCTGGGGCGGGCGAACGGGATCGGGCGGCTCGACCTCGTGGAGAACCGGTTCGTGGGGATGAAGTCGCGGGGCGTGTACGAGACGCCGGGGGGCACGATCCTGATGGCGGCGCACCGCGGGATCGAGTCGATCACGCTGGACCGCGAGGCGGCGCACCTCAAGGACGAGCTGATGCCGCGCTATGCCACGCTCGTCTACAACGGGTTCTGGTTCTCGCCGGAGCGGCGGATGCTGCAGGCGGCGATCGACGAGAGCCAGCGGTCGGTGACCGGGGCGGTCAGGCTCAAGCTCTACAAGGGCAATGCCACGGTGATCGGGCGGACCAGCCCGAACAGCCTGTATTCCATGAAGCACGTCACCTTCGAGGACGACCAGGGCGCGTACGACCAGGTCGACGCCGGGGGGTTCATCAAGCTGCAGGCGCTCAGGCTGCGGCTCGGCGCGATGGCGGGGCGCAGGGGCGGCGCGCTGTAGCGGCACGGCGTGGCGGCGCAGGGCGTGGTGACGCAGGCGTCCTGGTGGGGCGACCTCGTGGCGGACCTGGGCGCGGACCTGGGGAATGCCGGGGCGTGGCTGATGCACCTGTCGCCGCACGACCTGCCGGGGGCGGGGCGGGCGGCGCTGGTGGCCGCGGCCGTAGCCGGGGTCGCGCGGGTCGCGGGGCGCAACGGGCGGCTGGGGGCGGCGGCGGGGGC
>JBPBQS010000045.1:0-24467 GCA_050920955.1 Janthinobacterium lividum
CTCGACATCCAGGCGTAGGAACAAGCAAGGCCTTCTTTTTCTGAAGAAAAAGAAGCAAAAAGACTTTGCCCATAAGAAGGACTCTTAAACCGGCAAAGTTCTTTGGTTCTTTCTTTCAAGAAAGAACTGCTTCCTTCCTTGCTACGAAGCCTCCGCCGCCTTCCCCTGCGCGTCCAGCTCCGCGACCTCCGCGTCGCCCAGCGCGATCGCCGCCGCCGCGACGTTCTCCTCCAGGTGCGCGACGCTCCCCGTCCCCGGGATCGGCAGCATCACCGGCGAGCGCCTCAGCACCCACGCCAGCGCCACCTGCCCCGCCGACACGCCCAGCCTCTCCGCGATCCCGCTCAGCGCCGACCCCGGCCGCGCCAGCGACCCCGCCGCGAGCGGCGCCCACGGGATGAACCCGATCCCCTTCGCCTCGCAGTGCGCGAGCACCGCCTCGCTCGCCCGGTCCACCAGGTTGTATCGGTTCTGCACCGTCGCCACCGCGAAGTGCTTCCCCGCCGCCTCGACCTCCTCGACGCTGACCTCGCTGAGCCCGGCGTGCCGGATCAGCCCTTCCTTCTGCATCTCCGCGATCGCCCCGAACTGCTCGTCGCGCGGCACCTTCGGGTCGATCCTGTGCAGCTGCCACAGGTCGATCCGCTCCACGCCCAGCCTGCGCAGGCTCATCATCACGCACTGCCGCAGGTACTCCGGCCGCCCCACCGGCCGCCAGATGTTGGGCCCCGCCCGCGTGTGCCCGCCCTTCGTCGCGATCACCAGCCCGCTGTACGGATGCAGCTCCGAACGGATCAAATCCTCGCTGACGAACGGCCCGTAGCTGTCCGCCGTGTCGACCAGCGTGACGCCCAGCTCCGGCACCCGCCGCAGCGTCGCCCGCGCCGCGCCCGGGTCCGCCGGCTCCCCCCAGATCCCGGCCCCGGTGATGCGCATCGCCCCGAACCCGAGCCGGCACACCTCCAGATCCCCGCCGATGCGGAACGTCCCCGCCAGCGCCGCGCCTTCCTGGGCCATCGAACCCTCCCCCGTGAACACGCCCGCAGTCTAGCCGCGCGCACGGCAGACAAGGCAAGCACGGGCGCTCCCTCCGCCGGCACCCCTCAGACGAACGCGGACCCTGGCAGCGACGCCACGCCCAGCAGCGTCACCTGCGTGTGGTCGGAGAAGCCCAGCACCGTGTTCCCCCCTGCCGACGCCACGGCCGGCGCGCCCGCATATCCCCGCGCCGCGACATGGTCCACGCCCGCCCGGAACCCCGACACCACGAGGCTCCCCCCCGCCTGCCCCGCCACCACGCCGAGCAGCTCCGCCCCCGCCCCGGCGAACAGCACCGCCGAACCGCTCCCCACCTGCACGTAGCCTGCCCCCGCCCCGCCCAGGATCACGTCGCTCCCCGCCCCCGCGAAGACCGCCGTCCCCCCCAGCCCCGCGCTCCCCGAGCCCCCCGTGATCGTCTCCGCCCCTGCGCCCGCGACCACCAGGTCCTGCCCGCCCCCCGCCACGATGACGTCCGCGCCGCTGCCGCCGAAAAACACGTTGCTGCCGCTCGCCCCCGCCCCGGTCAGCGTCTCGTTGCCCCCCGCCGCCGCCACGACGTTGCCGAGCGTCCCGGTGGCCACCAGCAGGTCGCCGGCCCCGCCGCCCACGATCGTCGTCGCCTGGAGGAACAGCGGCGCCCCCCTCTCGCCGACGTACCCCACGCGCCCACCCACCACCTGCGCATACGGCGACCCGTCCGCTCCCGCGACGACCACGTTGCCCCCCGCCGTGCCGCCGTACACCACCCCGCCGCTGTTGCCGCCGTACACGGTCAGCGCGCCGGTGCCGCCCGACACCGACATCGTGCCGAACTCGGTCTGCGCCTCCTGCACCGGCGAGGTCTGCCCCTGGGCCACGGCGCCGATCACGGTCGACCGCCCGCTGCCGTTGCGCAGGTCGAGCAGCCCCACGCCCGCGAACACCGTCAGCCCCTGCTCCGCCGCCACGATCGTGGTCGCCCCTGTCGTCGCCGCCGTCACCGCGCCGACCGACACGCCCGCCCCGAGCGCCAGCGTCCCCGACCCCGCGAGCACCGCGCCGACCGTCATCCCCCCCGCCAGGCTGACCCGCTCCGCGGAGAATCGCAGCCCGCCCGGCAGGAACGTCGCGGCATTGTCCAGGACGTACGACGTGACGCCGCTGGACGGCCCGTCGCCGCCGCCGAGCTGCAGCGCCGCCGCCCCGGTGATCACCCCCGACAGCGTGCCGAACCCGTCGATGACGTCGGGCAGCGCCGCGGACGGATCGAACTGCGTGGCGACCTGCACGAACGGCGAGACGCCCAGGACCACCGGGTTGGCCAGCACCCCCGCCGGCGCGTCCAGCTCCCCACCCGCCAGCGTAATCGTCCCCGTCCCCAGCATGTCGCCGGGAAACGCGAGTTCCAGCAGCCCCGGCGTGTTGCCCGACACCGCAACCGCCGTGCCCGACACCGAGACCGTGCCCGCATACGCGACGGACTCGACCGTCGCCGACTGGAACGTCAGCGCCGACAGCCCGGACAGGACGACGGTGGCGCCCTCCACGACCAGGGTGCCCACGGCGTGCGTCCCGGCAAAGGTGACCTGCGGCGCCGCGGCGGTCGTCCCCGTCACCGAGAGCGAGGCCGCCCCCCCGCCCCCGGTCACCGTGTCGTAGCGTGGGAGCTGGGCGAACAGCGCATCACCTGCCGCGCCAGGAACCCCGCCGCTCCAGTTGGACGCCGTGTTCCAGTCGCCCGAGTCCGCCGTCCAGGTCGTGGTGGTCACGCATGGCCCTCCCGGAAGCGGTTCCCGGAAAAAACAACACACGCCCCCACCCGGAACAGCAACCCCGTCCCTTGGCGGACCTCACCCCAGCCCGAACGCCGCCCCCACCTCCGCGAAATCCGCCGCCGCCGCATGCCGTCCCGACGCCACCGTCCCGTCCTCCCCCCGCACCACCTGGCAAGCCCGCACGCCTGCCGCTTCCGCCGCGTCCAGCTCCTCCGCGACATCCGACAGGAACAGCACCTCCCCCGCCTCGACCCCCACGGCCTCGACGATCGCCGCGTAGCTCCCCGCCTCCCGCTTCCCGCCCACCCCCGTGTCGAAGAACCCCGAGAACAGCCCCGCCAGGTCCCCCGCGTCCGAGTGCCCGAAGATCAGCCTCTGCGCCTCCACCGACCCCGACGAGTACACCCACAGCGACACCCCCGCCGCCCGCCACGCCCGCAGCGCCGGCGCCACGTCCGGGTACACCCGCCCCCGCAGCACCCCCTCCGCATACCCCCCGCGCCACAGCACGCCCTGCAGCGCCTTCAGCGGCCCCGCCTTCACGTCCCCGTCCATCCACCCCACCAGCACATCCAGCGCGTCCCGCCCCGGCGCCACCCGCGCCACTTCGGCCAGCGCCGCCGCCACCTCCGGCTCCCCCGCCCGCTCGCGCACCAGCGCCGGCAGCCGCGCCCGCGCATACGGGAACAGCACCTCGTGGACGAACGACACCGGCGTCGTCGTCCCCTCCACGTCCACCACCACGGCCCTCACGCGGGAAAGCCAGCCAGCATGGGCTCTGCCCAAACCCGCCAGGGGCGAGCCGCCCCTGGACCGGCCTCTCTCAAGAAAAGCCATCCAAGGGGCTTCCCTTGGCGGAGCCCAGAGGCAGCGCCTCTGGCCTTGCTTGCCTGCCTCATCGCAGCTTCCTCCGCTCCAGCTCGCACGCCAGCAGGAACTCCAGCCCCTCCAGCCGCGCCATCGCCCCCTCCATGTCCGCCCCCCACACGTACACGCCGTGCCCCCGGATCAGGTACCCCGCCCGCATCCCCGCCAACCCCACGGCCACCACCCCCGCCAGCCTGGCGATATCCTGGTCGTTCTCCACCACCGGCACCGACAGCGACACGTCGTGCGTCCCCACCCCCTCGAACACCTTCAGCACCTCGTAGCTCGCGAGCACCACCTCGCTCCCCCCCGCCATCGACAGCACCGTCGCCGCCACCGAATGCCCGTGCAGCACCGCCCCCACCGCGGGAAACGCCCGATACACCTGCCCGTGCAGCAGCGCCTCGGCACTCGGCCGCGCCCCCTCCGTGACCGCCCGCCCGTCCAGGTCCGCCACCATCACCCCGGCGGCGTCGAGGAACCCCTTGTGCCCCCCGCTCCGCGTGATCGCCATGCGCGCCCCATCCAGCCGCACGCTGATGTTGCCCGCCGTCGCCGGAACCCACCCCCGCGCATCCATCCGCCGGCCCGCCGCCACGACCCGCTCCACCGCCCACCCCGGAACCTCGCCCGCCATCCCGCCCGCTCCCGACAACCCGCACGCCCCCGTGTGGCGCACGCCAGCCCCGCGAGGCAATCCCGCCCCCCCGCCCCGCGTTGCCGACGGCATCCACCCACCACGGAGAGACTCCCCATGGCGCTTCCCCCCGACCCCGTCTGGCTCGTCACCGGCTGCTCCACCGGCTTCGGCCTCGAGCTGGCCCGCATGGTCCTCGCTCGAGGCGGCCGCTGCGCCGCGACCGCCCGCGACACCGCCCGCCTGGCCGACCTCGGCACCGACGCCGGCGACCGCCTGCTCCCCCTCGCGCTCGACGTCACCGACACCGCGCAGATCGCCGCCGCCGTCGCCGCCACCGAGCAGCGCTTCGGCCGCATCGACGTCCTGGTGAACAACGCCGGCTACGGCTACCAGAGCAGCATCGAGGAGGGCGACGAGTCCGAGATCCGCGCCCAGTTCGACGCCAACGTGTTCGGCCTGTTCGCCCTCACGCGCGCCGTCCTCCCCGGCATGCGCGAGCGCCGCGCGGGCCACATCATCAACATCACCTCGCTCGCCGGCTTCTCCGGCCTGCCCGGCTCCGGCTACTACGCCGCCTCCAAGCACGCCGTCGAAGGCTTCTCCGACGCCCTGCACGCCGAGGTCGCCCCCCTCGGCATCGCGGTCACCTGCGTCGCCCCCGGCCCGTTCCGCACCGACTGGGCCGGACGCTCCCTCCGCCAGACCCCCAACGCGATCCCCGAATACGCGGAGACCGCCGGCGCCCGCCTCAAGGCCACCGCCGGCTACAGCGGCCGCCAGCCCGGCGACCCCGTCCGCGCCGCCGAGGCCATGATCGACATCACCCGCGCCGAGCACCCGCCCCGCCACCTGGTCCTCGGCGCCCTCGCCCTGGACGGCGTCACCGCCCGCCTCAAGTCCTCCCTCGCCGAGATCGAGGCCTGGCGCGCGGTCGGCGCCGCCACCGACTTCCCCGCCGAATAGCCTCCCCCGCGGGCCGGACCCCACCCCGGCCCGCCTCCCTGACGACTGGCCCTGCCCCGCGCCCCGTGCCATGCCACCGGCACGCGACACCGCCGCCCGGCGCGCCGCCCCGATCAGGAAGCAGCAAGCATGACCCTCGACCGCCGCGACCTGCTGCGCGCCACCGCCACCGCCCTCGCCGCCGGCGCAACCCCCGCCCTCGCCCAAACCACTGCGCCCCCGCAGCCCGCCCCCCCGCCCGGCGCCGCCCCCAAGAGCCCGCCGCCCCCGCCCATCACCCGCATCCTCGCCCGCTACGCCGCCACCGCCCCCGCCGACCAGCTCTCCGACGCCGTGCGCCACGAGGCCACGCGCACCCTCCTGAACTGGGTCGGCTGCGCCGTCGGCGGCTCCCGCCAGGACGCCCCCTCCCGCGCCCTGGCCGCCCTCAAACCCTTCTCCGGCCCCCCGCAGGCCAGCCTGTTCGGCCGCCCCGAGCGCCTCGACGCCCTGCACGCCGCCCTGGTCAACGGCATCAGCTCCCACGTCCTGGACTACGACGACACCCACCTGCGCACGATCATCCACCCCGCCGGCCCCGTCGCCTCCGCCCTGACCGCGCTCGCCGAGTACCGCCCGATCCCCGGCACGGACTTCATGAACGCCCTCGCCCTGGGCTGCGAGATCGAGTGCCGCATCGGCAACTCCGTCTTCCCCGAGCACTACGCCCTGGGCTGGCACATCACCGGCACCACCGGCGTCTTCGGCGCCGCCGCCGCCACGGGCCGCGCCCTCGGCCTCGACGAGACGCAGATGACCCACGCCCTCGGCCTCGCCGCCTCCCAGCCCACGGGCCTGAAGGTCCAGTTCGGCTCCGACACGAAGGCCTTCCACCCCGGCCGCGCCGCCCAGAACGGCCTGCTCTCCGCCCTCCTCGCCCAGCAGGGCTACACCGCCGCCGAGAACGCCATCGAGGGCTTCGACGGCTGGGGCCAGGCCATGAGCCCCCGCCACGACTGGACCGAGATCACCGAGGGCCTCGGCACCCGCTACGAACTCGCCCTGAACACCTACAAGCCCTTCGCCTGCGGCATCGTCGCCCACCCCGCCATCGACGCCGCGATCCAGCTCCGCACCGAGAACGACCTGCACCCCGACCAGATCCGCGCCGTCGCCCTGCGCACCCACCCCCTCGTCCTCAACCTCATGGGCAAGGCCGAGCCCCGCACCGGCCTGGAGGGCAAGTTCAGCGCCGTCCACGCCACCGCCGTCGCCCTGGTGACCGGCCGCGCCGGCGAGCAGGCCTTCACCGACGCCGCCGTCAACGACCCCGCCGTCGTCGCCGTCCGCAACAAAATCACCGTCCAGACCGACCCCGCCCTCCACCCCGACCAGGTCGACATGACCGTCACGCTCGCCGACGGCCGCACCCTGCACAAATTCATCGAGCACGCCGTCGGCAGCCAGGCCCACCCCATGTCCGACGCCCAGCTCGAGGCGAAATTCGCCGGCCTCGCCGAAGGCATCCTCCCCCCCGACCGCACCCGCGCCCTGATGGACCTGTGCTGGAACGCCTGGACCCTGGCCGACGCCGGCGCCCTCGGCCGCGCGGGCTCGCCCTGAAGCAGGACAGCAAGCATGGGCTCTGCCCAAACCCGCAAAGGGTCCGAGGACCCTTTGATCCCATGACTTAACAGCCAGGAAAGCTGCCGCCGCAGGACATGCTGCGATCGCCATCGTCGCTCACGGCAAAACCGCTTCCGGGCGCGTCCCGGTCGTCACGATTCGCGCCGAACCCGTCGCCGATTTGCGACATGAACTTTTTGTTCACGAAATCCCGATTACAGTTGCCCGACCGGAAAAATAGTTCCGGCAAGGGCAGGTTCGACCGCCATGCAAACAGAAAGTTTCCTGACCACGGTTCAGGACCTCGACCTGGCGGTCACCGGGGAAGCGGCCCCGCTTCCGCAACGGTTCATGTTCGCAACCGGCATCGAATGTTCCAACCCGACCATCGACAACGGCCGTGTCCGGCGCGACCTCCTGGCGGAATGTGGCCACTACACGCATTGGCAGCAGGACCTCGCCCTGGTCCGGGAGCTGGGGCTGACCTTCCTGCGTTACGGGCTGCCCTACCACCTCGTTCACTTCGGACCGGGCCGCTTTGACTGGAGCTTCACCGACTGCGTCATGCTGGAGATGCGGGACAAGGGGATCGAGCCGATCCTCGACCTCCTCCACTTCGGCGTCCCCGACTGGATCGGCAACTTCCAGAATCCGGCCTTGCCACGCCACTTCGCCGAGTACGCCGCCGCCGTCGCCGCCCGCTACCCCTGGGTGCGCTACTGGACGCCCGTGAACGAGATCTACGTCTCGGCCCGCATGAGCACGCTCGACGGGCTCTGGAACGAGCAGATCCGCACGGACCTCGCGTTCGTGACCGCCCTGAAGCACCTCACCGCCGCCAGCAAGCTCGCCTGTGCCGCCATCACGAGGGCGCGCCCGGACTGCGTCATCGTGCACAGCGAGAGTGCCGAGGTCGTGCACGAGGCACGGCTGCTGCTCTCGCCCGGCGTCGTCGCCGCGAACAAGCAGCGCTTCCTGGCGCTCGACCTGCTGTTCGCGCGCCGCTCGTGCCAGCAGATGACGGGCTACCTGCTGGCAAACGGCATGACGCCTGCGGAACACGCCTGGTTCATGCAGGGCGAGCCGTCCGGACACCAGATCCTTGGCGCCGACTACTACGGGCGCAACGAGCACATCATCAAGCCCTGCGGCAAGCGCTTCGCCATCGAGGACGTGATGGGCTGGTACCTGATCGCCAAGGACTACATAGAACGGTACCGCAAGCCGCTGATGCACACGGAAACCAACGTGTTCGACCCCGCCGCGGCGGCAGGCTGGCTATGGAAGCAGTGGATCAGCATCCTGCGCATGCGCGAGGACGGCATGCCGGTGCTCGGCTTCACCTGGTACAGCCTGGTGGACCAGGTGGACTGGAACATCGGCCTGAGCGAGAAGCTCGGCGTCGTGAACGGGTGCGGCCTCTACAACATGGCCCGGCAGCCGAACCCGGTGGCCCTTGAATACCGGGCGCTGATCGAGGAGTTCGGCAGCCTGCCGCTCGCGATCAAGAGCGCAAGACGGCAACGAAGGACCGAGCTGGCCTAGTTCCAGGTCTCCTGAAACAACGGACGATCCGAGATACCAAACCAGCGCAGCTTCGCAGGCCCGCCCGTGTCCGGCGCCACAGCATCCGCACCGGCCGCCGCGCCTTCCCCGCGACGCCATCTGCCTCAGACAGATCAAACGGTTCGGCCCCGGCCCCCACGGCAAGGGAAACGCGGCTACCGCACCGACACGGCGCGCGGGCGCGCGTGGTCGATCCCATCCCCGAACGACGGGTCCGGCGCGAAGCTCTCGCTGTGCCGCCGCGTCGCCGGCACCAGCATCTCGTCCAGCGCCGTCTCCGCCGCCGCCATGAAGCCGGGCGGCCCGCAGTAGAACACCTCCGCCCCTTCCGGCACGAACTCCCGCAGCAGCCCTGCCGAGATCCGCCCCGCCACCCGCGTCCCCGGCAGCGCCACGCCCCCGTCGTCCTGCTCCAGCACGAGCACCAGCTCGATGCCCCCCCGCCGCACCGCCATCGCCCCGATCTCGGCCGCAAACCCCATCACCCCGGCACTGCGCGCCGCATGCACGAACACCACCCTTCGCGTCCCGCCTCCCGGCGAGGACAGATGGTCCAGCATCGCCAGCACCGGCGTGATCCCCGAGCCCCCGCTGAGCAGCACCACCGGCCGTTCGCTGTCGTCGAGTACCAGGTCGCCGAGCGGCATGTGCACCATCAGCGTCCCGCCCTCCTGCAGCGTGTCGTGGAGGTAGGACGACATCAGCCCCGCCGGCACGTCGCCGGACGCGGCCTCCTCGCGACGCACCGCGATGCGATAGAACCCGCCATTGGACGCATGCGTCAGGCTGTACTGCCGGATCTGCTGGTGCGGATATCCCGGCGGCCGCGCCTTCACCGAGACGTACTGCCCGGGCAGGTAGGGCGGCAGCACCCTCCCATCCTCCGGCCGCAGCGTGAACGCGGTGATCTCCGCCCCCTCCGCCTCCCGTCGCTCCAGCCGGAATGGCAGGAACCCGTTCCACCCGCCCGGCGCGGCCGCCTCTGCCGCGTAGATCTCCGCCTCCCGCCCGTGCAGGATACCGGCGAGCTGTTCGTAGGCCGCCGCCCACGCGTCCAGGATCGCCGGCGTGGCCGCCTCGCCCAGCACCGACCCGATGGCGCCGAGCAGATGGTGCCCGACGATCGGATAGTGCGCCTCCTGCACCTCGAGCACCCCGTGCTTGTGGCTGATGCGCTCCACCATCCCGCCGAGCGCGTCGAGCCGGTCGATGTTCGCCGCATACGCCAGCACGGACCCCGCGAGGCTGCGCTGCTGCCGCCCGTTCGCCTGGTTCACCGGGTTGAAGATGTCGTACAGCTCCGGATGTGTGCCGAGCAGCGACGCGTAGAACACCCGGCTGATGCTCTCCCCGTGAACCCGGAGCACCGGAACCGTGGCGCGGATGATGTCGTGCTGGGCCTCGGTGAGCATGGGCCGCCTCCGCTTGCGCCGGAACCATCCCCGGCACCGGACTGTGGCGCCTCCGGCGAGCCCGGTCCCGCCACTTCCGGGTGACCCCCGCCAACGTGAGCCCGTGACTTCCTGCGGCCCGCACGATCCTTGACTCGCGCACCCGCCCCCGGGACAGTCCTCGCCGTCCGGCCGGACGACCACCAGGCCCGAAGCACAGCACCATGCCCACGATCACCCCCGACCACGTGGCCTTCATCCTGTCGGACGAGGGCGCCCTGCTGCGCGAGGACGTCCTCGCATGGGGAGAGTGGTACGGCCCGCACGGCTTCTTCCAGGCCCACGCCCTGAGGGCCGACAGGGACGACGCCGACTACCTCGTCCGGCTGTACGACAAGCTGTTCGTCATCTTCCCCGAGTTCCGGTCCCTCTCCGACTTCCGCACCGCGGGACGCGCGCCGCTGAACAGGCTCGCGTCCGAAACGATGAAGCGCGCCACCGAGCTGCACATCCAGTGCGCGCACATCGGGCCGCGCCTGCGCATCCAGCACGGCCAGAACACCTACGTCCTGGCGCGCTCGATCGGCTCGGACTTCTGGGTCAACCACAACGTGACGATCGGCGCGAACGGCGGCATCCCGGTGATCGGCGACCGGGTGAGCGTGCGCACCGGCGCCGTGGTCGTCGGCCCGATCAGCATCGGCGACGACTGCATCATCACGGCGAACGCGGTGGTGTCGCGGAGCATGCCTGCGGGCCACATCGCCTACGCCCCGCGCACCGTGATCCGCCCCCGCCACCCGGCACGTCCTCTTGCCTAAGTAGCGCGTTCCAAGGGCGCAGCCTTTGGCGGAGTTTGAGGCAGCGCCTCAACCTTGCTTCCTCTCCTCAGGCGTTGAGCCTGAACAGCACCATCGACAACGCCTCGACCTCGTAGCGCTCCCCGATCCCGTAGACCGCCGCGACGTCCGCGAGCGCCGTGTCGAACAGCAGCCGCCACCGCGCGCCCCCTGCGCAGGGCGGCAGGACGAACCCTTCTGCCGCCTTGCCCGCGTTGAGCACCATGAGCAGCGTGACGTCCGTGGCCGGCCTGCGGATGCCCGTGGCCTGCGCCCGCCCGTCCATGAGCATGCCGAAGCAGCGCAGCGCCCCGTCGTCCCAGTCCGCCCAGGCCATCTCCGTGCCGCTGGGATGCACCCAGGTGACGTCGCGCCCGCCGAGCGCCACGTCGTACGCCCCCGTCATGAACCGCCCGCGCCGGAGAATGGGATACTCCGCGCGCAGCGCCGTGAGCCTGCGCACGAACGCGACCAGCGCCCGGTCCTCGGCGGCGAGGTTCCAGTCGACCCAGGAGATCGGCCCGTCCTGGCAGTAGGCGTTGTTGTTGCCGCCCTGGGTGCGCCCGAACTCGTCGCCGGCGAGCAGCATGGGCGTGCCCTGGCTCAGCAGCAGGGTCGCCAGCATGGTCCGCACCAGGCGCCTGCGCATGGCCAGCACCGCGGGATCGTCCGTCGCCCCCTCGACCCCGCAGTTCGTCGAGCTGTTGTTGTCCGTGCCGTCGCGCCCGCCCTCGCCGTTCGCCTCGTTGTGCTTGCGCGCGTACGCCACGAGATCGGCCAGCGTGAAGCCGTCGTGCGCGGTGATGAAGTTCACGCTCGACCACGGCCTGCGCCCGCGCGTGGCGAAGGTGTCCGCCGACGCGCACAGCCGGGGTGCTATCTGCGCCGGCCGCATCTCGCCCTTCCACCAGCGCCGGATGTCGTCGCGGAACCGGTCGTTCCACTCCGCCCACCCCGGCGGGAATTTCCCGAGCTGGTAGCCCCCCGGCCCCACGTCCCACGGCTCGGCGATCAGCTTGACGCCCGACAGCACCGGGTCCTGCCCGCACGCGGCAAGGAAGCCGCTCTGCTCGTCGAAGCCGTGCGGCTCGCGCGCCAGCGTCACTGCGAGATCGAAACGGAACCCGTCGACGTGCATCTCCTCGACCCAGTACCGGAGACTGTCCGTGACCATCTGGTTCACGCGGCGGTGGTTGAGGTTGACGGTGTTGCCGCACCCCGTGTCGTTGACGCAGTGGCGCGGGTTGCGCTCCTCCAGCCGGTAGTACGACGCGTTGTCGATGCCGCGGAACGACAGCGTCGGCCCCAGCTCCGAGCCCTCGGCGGTGTGGTTGTAGACCACGTCCAGGATCACCTCGATCCCCGCCGAGTGCAGCCTAGCCACCATCTCCTTGAACTCGGAGAACGCGAAGTCCGGCACGCGCGCGAAGCTGCGCTCGGGCGCGAAGAACCCGATGGTGTTGTAGCCCCAGAAGTTGCTGAGCCCCAGCTCCGCGAGGCGCGGCTCGCTGGTGACGGCATGGACCGGCAGCAGCTCGACCGCGGTGACGCCGAGGCTGCGCAGGTAGTCGACGACCTCGCGCTGGGCGAGCCCGGAGAACGTCCCCCGCCCCGCCTCGGGCACGGCCGGATGCAGCTTGGTGAAGCCGCGCACGTGCGTCTCGTAGACGATGGTGCGCTCCCACGGCACGCGCGGCGGCCGGTCCGCGCCCCAGGTGAACGCTGGGTCGACCACGCGGCACTTCGGCACGAACGGCGCGCTGTCGCGTGCGTCGAAGCTGAGGTCCCCGTCCGGATGCCCGCGCGTGTAGCCGTACAGCTCGTCGCACCAGGTCAGCGTGCCCACGTGCGCGCGCGCGTAGGGGTCGAGCAGCAGCTTGTTGGCGTTGAACCTGTGCCCGGCCGCCGGCGCGTACGGCCCGTGGACGCGGTAGCCGTAGATGGTCCCCGGCCGGGCGTCGCGCACGTAGCCGTGCCAGATCTCGTCGGTGTACTCGGGCAGCTCGATGCGCTCGACCTCGCGCTCGCCCGTCTCGTCGAACAGGCACAGCTCGACCTTCGTGGCATTGGCCGAGAACAGCGCGAAGTTGACGCCCAGCCCGTCCCACGTCGCCCCCAGCGGGTGCGGCAGCCCTTCCGACAGCACGCCCTGCGTCACGACGCCCCCCCTGCAACCCTGTGCCCGCCCGCCACGCCACCCGCCCCCGCGAGCCCGGCCCCCGCCGGCTCCATCCCCGCCAGCTCGGGCAGCAGCGGCAGCAGCTCGTCCAGGTCGCGCCCCGCCACGCAGTAGAGCGAGCGCCCCGACCACGCCCCGCTGCGCGCCGCCTCCGCCTGGTCGCACACCATGCCGTCCTCGCCGAGCGGCAGCGGCGCCAGCCCGAGCGCGCCGTACACCGCGAGCAGCCCCGCCCCCGCCCCCCAGACCGCGACGTCGCGCCCTTCCTGCTGGGCGAGGTCGCGCAGCCGCCACACCGCGCTGACCCGGTCGCTGTCCGCGCCCGCCGGATCGCCCAGCGCCAGCAGCACGCGCCCGGTGCGCCGGAACGCCACCGCCGAGCGCCCCGCCTCGCCGAGCACCAGCCCGTCCGCCGCCCCGCCCGCCGGCCCGTCCGCGTCGCCGCCCAGCGCGCGCAGCCGCTCGCGCGCCGCCTCGTCCCACGCGACGTAGCCCACGTCGCCCGGCCGCAGCAGCGCCCACACCGCGAGCATCGCGACCGCCACCGCCACCCCCACGGCGACGCGCAGCCGCCCCGGCAGCTCCGGCGAGGCCACGATCTCCCACCACGAGTTCTGCGCCACGAACCGCACCTGCGGCTCCAGCAGCGCCAGCGCCGCCACCCCCGCCGCCAGCACCAGCCCCGGCAGCACCACCGCGACCGCGTGCGCAACCCCGCCCCGCCCGCCTGCGCCAGTCCCGCCCACGCCGGTCCCGCCCCCGCCACCCCCGACCGCCCCGCCGCGCGCGTCGCCCGCATCGCCGCGCCACGCCCCGCCGAGCACCCGCGCATGCCGGTAGTACGCGTCGCGGAACGGCGCCACGAGCAGCACGGCGAGCACCAGCACCCCCGGCACCCACAGCGGCTCGCCCTGCGACGCGGTGAACGCGGCGGCGGCCAGCAGCAGCACGATCGCGCCCCCCCACGCCAGCGTCACCCTGCGCGACAGCGCGAGCGAGAACACCAGCAGCGCCGCGCCCAGCAGCGAGGGCACGTACTGCCCCGCGTTGGTCGCCAGCCCCGCGAAGTCCGGGTTGATCCACGTGAAGTCCGGCCGGCTGTCGATCACGCCCAGCGAGAGCAGCAGCGCCCCGCACAGCGCCACCACCCCGGTCGCCGCCGCCGCCGCGAAGTCCGGCTCGCTCCACCGCACCGCCGGCTCCGCGCGCGCCGCCACGGCCCGCCCCGCGTCCCCGCCCGCCAGCGCGCCCACGGGCACGCCCGCGCGCGCCGCGACCATCGCCCGCCCGCGCAGCACCAGCTCGTTGCCCGCGAACATCGACCCCGCCAGGAACAGGGGGATGACATAGTAGTAAAGCCGGAACACGACCACCGCGCCCAGCGCCACCGGCGCCGGCATGTACGGTGCCAACCCCAGCAGGATGGCCGTGTCGAACACGCCGAGCCCGCCCGGCACGTTGGCCGCGAGGCCTGCGGTGTAGGACGACACGTAGATCGCGAGGAACACGATGTAGTCCGGCCGCCCCGCCTCGGGCAGCAGCGCGTAGAGGATCGCCGCCGTGACCGCCACGTCCACGGTGGCCAGCGACACCTGCACCAGCGCCATGCGCGCGCCCGGCAGCACGACCTCGTGCCCGCGCATGCGCACCGTGCCCAGCACCTTGGCGAGCGCCACGTAGCCGACGACGACCGCCCACATCAGCCCGCCCACGGCCCACATCGCCCAGTGCGGCAGCAGCGTGCCCAGCAGCGGCACCACCCCCGGCTCGCCCACCAGGATCGCGCCGCCCAGCACCAGGCCCCCCAGCCCGAAGGTGAGCGAGCAGAACGCCACCACCTTGGCGATCTGCACCGGGCTCAGCCCCCAGTGCGCGTACAGCCGGTAGCGCACCGCCGCCCCCGACAGCGCCGCGAACCCCAGGTTGTGCGCCAGCGCATAGGCGCAGAACGACGCGAACGCCGTGCGCCGGAACGCGACGCGGTGCCCCGCATAGATGGTCGCCAGCCGGTCGTAGAACGTCAGCACCCCGTACGACAGCACGGTCCACAGCGCCGCCCACCCCAGCGAGCGCCCCGGGATCGCCGCCAGCGCCAGGCGTATGTCGGCCACGCGCAGGTGCCTGAACTCGCGCTGCACCACGAACACCGCGCCGGCGAGCAGCAGCACGCCCAGCAGCGCCGGCGCCCTGCGCAGCCAGCGCCGCCACGCGCCCGGCGGCCCGGGATCGTGCCCCGCCCCCCCCGGCACCGCGCCGTGCACGCCGCGCGCCACCGCCGCCCCGCCGGCCATCAGCGCCGCACCGCCCGCCTCACGCCTCAGCGCCCCGCGCCCTCATCCGGGTCCGGCCTGGCGAGCGCCCCCTCGATCAGCGCCACCGTCTCGCCCACGCCGTACAGCGCCGCGAACACCCCGAACCGCGGCCCCTCCTGCTGCCCGAGCAGCACCTGGTACAGGCACCCGAACCACGCCCGCAGCTCGGGGAAGTCGTGCCGCTTGCCCACCGCGAACACCACGTCCTGCACCGCCTCCGCGTCGCGCGTCCCCGGCTCCATCCCCCGCAGCGTCTCCGCGAGATCGGCCAGCGCCGCCCGCTCGTTGGCATCCGGCGCCCGGTACCGCTTGCCCGGCCTGACGAAGTCGCGGTGGTACGCCACCGCATGCTCCACCAGCCGCGCCAGGAACGGGTTCGCCTCCGGCCCCCCCTCGACCCCGTACCGCCCGAGGAACCCCCATAGCAGCGACGGCTCGTCCGCGTTCACCACGCCCGCGAGGTTCAGCAGCATCGCGAACCCCACCGGCGCCCCTGCGCCCTGCCCGACCGCGCCGCCATGGATGTGCCACGCCGGGTTCGCCAGCAGCGCGTCGCGCGCCTCGTCCGTGTTCGCCCCGTCCAGCTTGCGCGCCTTGGCGACGTTGGCCACGTAGTCGTCCACCGCGCGCGGGATGACGTCGAAGTACAGCCGCTTGGCCCGCTGCGGCGTGTTGAACATGAACTGCGACAGGCTCTCGGCCGGCGCGTAGCGCAGCCACTCCTCGACCGACAGCCCGTTGCCCTTGCTCTTGCTGATCTTCTGCGCGTGCTCGTCGAGGAACAGCTCGTAGGTATACCCCACCGGCGGCTCCGCCCCGAGGATGCGGCAGATCCGCCCCGACAGCTTCACGCTGTCGATCAGGTCCTTGCCGCTCATCTCGTAGTCCACGCCCAGCGCGAACCACCGCATCGCCCAGTCCGCCTTCCACTGCATCTTCGCCGCGCCCCCGAGCACCGACGTCTCGAACCGCTCCCCCCCATCCGACCACACCACGGTGGCCGCCCCCGCATCGACCGCCTCGATCGCGACCTGCATCACGACGCCCGTGCGCGGATGGACCGGCAGCACCGGCGAGTACGTCGCCCGCCGCTCCGCCCCCAGCGTCGGCCCCACCGCCGCCACGATCTCGTCGTGGCACTCCAGCACCCTGCGCAGCGCCGCGTCGAACCGCCCCGAGGCGTAGTAGTCGCTGGCCGAGGCGAACTCGTACTCGAACCCGAACGCGTCCAGGAACGCCCGCAGCCTGGCGTTGTTGTGCGCGCCGAAGCTCTCGTGCGTGCCGAACGGATCGGGCACCCGCGTCAGCGGTCGCCCGAGGAAGCCCTGCAGCATCTCCCGGTTCGGCACGTTGTCCGGCACCTTGCGCAGCCCGTCCATGTCGTCGCTGAACGCCAGCAGCCGCGTCGGCCGCCCCGTCAGCTCCTCGTAGGCCCTGCGCACCCACGAGGTGCGCGCCACCTCCCCGAACGTCCCGATGTGCGGCAGCCCCGACGGGCCGTACCCCGTCTCGAACAGCGCCGGGCGCCCCTCGTCGAGGCCCGGCCGCCCGGCGAGGCGCGCGGCCTCCTCGAACGGCCACGCCTTTGGCACGGCGCCCGCCCGCGCGTGCGGAGCGTCCCGGCGGGTCGCGGGGGCTTGGGCAGGCTGGGTCTCGGACATGCGCGCACGCTAGGTAGGGGGGGTGGCTTGGTCAATCACGCCGCACCCATATACTCCCGATCATGCCAACCTTCCCCCTGCCCAGCCAGCAAGGCCAGAGGCCCTGCCTCTGGACTTCGCCAAGGGAAGCCCCTTGGATGGCTTCCCTAAAGAAATGGGATCAAAGGGTCCTCGGACCCTTTGCGGGTCCGGGCAGCGCCCGGCCTTGCTTCCTCCCATGACCCCCGACGAATCCGCGGCCGTCGTCGCCGGCCACCGCCACGCCGCCGTCCTGACCGCCGACGGCGAGCTGCTCTCCCTCCCCCGCGACGCCGCCGCCGCCGCCGTGCGCGGCGCGCCGCCGCTGCTGGTCCACGCCCCCGCGACGCTGCGCCGCCTCGGCCTGCGCCCGCAGCCCTGCCTCGACCTGCTGGAGCTCTGGGCCTTCGTGTGCCCCGCCCGCCCCGTGACGCCCACCCCGCGCGGCCTCGCCCTCGCGCTCGACCTCGACCCCCCGGCCGACCTGGAGGCCGCCGCCGCCCTCCTCCCCCGCATCGCGGCCACGCTCCTGGCCCGCCTGGCCGCCGGAAGCAGCCTGCCGATCAACGAGGAGGCCGCCGGCCTCGCGCGCCGCATGGGCGAGGCCGGCTGGCCCTGGGCCCCTTCCGTGGCCGACGCGCTCGCGAGCGACGCCCCCGCCTCGCCCGACGCCCTGCGCGTGTGGAAGCGCCTGCCGGAATGGGAGGACACCGCGCCCCCGCCGCCGCCCGGCTCCCACCCCGTCCCCCCCGCCGACAGCCGCAAGCGCCTCGCGAAGATGCTCGGCCCCCACGCCGAGCAGCGCCCGGGCCAGGCCGACTACGCCGACGCCGCCTCCGCCGCCTTCGCCCCGCGCGAGGTACGCGGCGACCCCCACGTCGTGCTCGCCGAGGCCGGCACCGGCACCGGCAAGACCCTGGGCTACGTCGCCCCCGCATCCCTGTGGGCCGAGCGCAACGGCGGCGCGGTATGGATCAGCACCTACACCCGCCACCTGCAGCGCCAGATCGACGCCGAGCTGGCCCGCCTGCACCCCGTCGCCGCCGAGCGCCGCCGCCGCGTCGTGGTCCGCAAGGGCCGCGAGAACTACCTCTGCCTCCTCAACATGGAGGAGGCCGTCAACGCCAGCCTCGCCGGCGGCGGCTTCGCCCCGGGCAACAGCTTCGGCGCGATGGACGGCCTCGGCGGCGGCCCCACCCCCAGCCGCGGCGCAGCCTCCAGCACGATCCCCCTCGCCCTCCTCGCCCGCTGGGCCCTGGCGACGAACGACGGCGACCTGCAGGGCGGCGACCTGCCCGGCTGGTTCGCGGAGCTGTTCGGCCCCTCCGCCGCCACCGGCCTGGCCGACCGGCGCGGCGAGTGCATCCACGGCGCCTGCCCCCACTACAAGGCGTGCTACGTCGAGCACACGATCCGCCGCGCCCGCACCGCCGACCTGGTGATCGCCAACCACGCCCTCGTCATGGCGCAGGCCGCCTGGGCGAGCCCTGCGGCCGGCGGCGGCGACGCGGGCGACGAGGCCCTGCCCACGCGCTACGTGTTCGACGAGGGCCACCACATCTTCGCCGCCGCCGACAGCGCCTTCTCCGCCGAGCTCTCCGGCCTGGAGGCCGCCGAGCTCCGCCGCTGGCTCCTCGGCGCCGAGGGCGGCCGGTCCCGCGCCCGCGGCCTGCGCCGCCGCCTCGACGACCTGGTCGCCGACCGCCCGCAGCTGGAGGCCCCGCTCGACGCCGCCCTGCTCGCCGCCCGCGCCCTGCCCGCCCCCGGCTGGTCCCTGCGCCTGTCCGAGGACGACCCCGCCGCCCCGCCCCCTGCCCCGCCCGACCCCGATGCCGAGCCCGCCGCCCTGACCGGCCCCCCCGCCGAGAACCCCACCGAGGCCTTCCTCCGCCTCCTGCGTCGCCAGATCCTCGCCCGCATCGCCGGCAGCGCGGACTCCGCCCGTGCCGCCCAGTTCGCCCCCGAGTGCGACCTGCACCCCGTCCCCGAGCCGCTCGCCCGCGCCGCCGAGCGCCTGGAGCGCGCGCTGGGCCGCATCGCCGAGCCCCTGCGCACCTTGCAGGAACGCCTCGCCGCCCGCCTCGACGACGAGGCCGAGGACCTCGACCCCGCCACTCGCGCCCGCATCGAGGCCATGAGCCGCACCCTGCGCCGCCGCGGCGCCGGCCGCCTCGACGCCTGGCGCGCCATGCTCCGCGCCACCGCCGAGGACCCGCCCGCCCCGGGCGCGCGCCCAGAGCACGTCCACCTCCTGCGCCTCGACCGCCGCCGCGCCCCCGGCCCGCGCGGCGACGCCCCCCTCCCCGAAGGCCGCGCCGCCGCCCCCATGCTCGACCGCGACGTCGGCCTGCACCGCCACTGGCTCGACCCGACGATCCCCTTCGCCGCCACGCTGGCCGCCGCCGCCCACGGCCTGCTCGTCACCTCCGCGACCCTGCGCGACGACCCTGAGGGCGCCGCCGCCGAGCCCGCCTGGGCCGCCGCCGAGGCCCGCGTCGGCGCCACCCACCTGCCCTCTCCCCCTCTCCGCGCCGCCCTGGTGTCGCCCTTCGACTACGCCGCCCAGACCCGCTGCTTCGTGGTCAACGACCTGGCCCCCAACGACCCTGCCGCCCTGGCCGGCGCCTTCCGCGCGCTGTTCCAGGCCTCCGGCGGCGGCGGGCTGGGCCTGTTCACCGCGATCTCGCGCCTGCGCGCCACGCACGACCGCATCGCCCCCGCCCTGGAGGACGCCGGCATCCCGCTCCTCGCCCAGCACGTCGACGCCATGGACAATGCGACCCTGATCGACGTGTTCCGCTCCGAGGAGCACTCCTGCCTGCTCGGCACCGATGCGATGCGCGACGGCGTCGACGTCCCCGGCCGCGCGCTGCGCCTGGTGGTGTTCGAGCGCGTCCCCTGGCCCCGCCCCGACATCCTGCACCGCGAGCGCCGCCTGCACCTGTCGGGCGGCGACACCACCGGCTTCGACGACCGCGAGGCCCGCCTGCGCCTGCGCCAGGCATTCGGCCGCCTGATCCGCGCCGCCACCGACCGCGGCGTCTTCGTGCTCCTCGACCGCCGCACACCCACCCGCCTGCTGTCCGCCTTCCCCCCCGGCGTCGCCGTCCAGCGCGCCGGCCTCGCCGAGACTGTCGCCGGCGTCCGCGACTTCCTCGCTTGACCCTGCCCGCCGCGCCACACGCGCGACCCCGGGCCTGTCCTGCCGCGCAGGACAAAGCCCCCAAAAAGCCGCCTCTCGTCCTGCCGCGCAGGACAAACGACCCCTGTTTTGTCCTGCGGCGCAGGACGGAAAACCCCCGCTCCGTCCTGCGCCGCAGGACAGGCAAGCATGGGCTCTGCCCAAACCCGCAAAGGGTCCGAGGACCCTTTGATCCCCTTACTTAAGGGAAGCCATCCAAGGGGCTTCCCTTGGCGGAGTTTGAGGCAGCGCCTCATGCTTGCTTCCTCCCGCGGCACACGATCCCGCCACCGGCCTTGCCATCCGCTGTCCCCGGGGGCACGGTCCGCCGCGTCACGTCAGGAAGTCCCAGGCCATGCTCGCTCGCGTCGGTTTCGATGCCCAGGAGGCTCTGATCTGCACGATGGTCCTGGTCGCCGCGGCCGAGGGCGGCATCTCCGACCGCGAGATCGGCGTGATGGCCGGCCTGGTGCAGACGCTGCCCGCCTTCCGGACCTTCACGACCGCCCAGCTCGAGTCCGCGACCGAGGCCACGATCAACCTGCTCGGCGAGGACGACGGCTTGGCGCACGCCGGCAGCCTGATCCGCGACGCCCTTGAGCCCCGCCTGCGCGAGACCGCCTACGTGCTGGCCTGCGAGGTCGTCGCCGCCGACGAGGTCCACGGCCAGCGCATCCTGCAGATGCTGGAGTTCGTGATGACCGAGCTGCGCCTGGACCCGCTGGTCGCCGCCGCGATCGAGCGCGGCGTACGCGCCCGCTACCAGCAGGTCGAACGCAACAGCTGAAGCAAGGCCAAAGGCTCCGCCTCTGGACTCTGCCAAAGGCTGCGCCCTTGGAACGCCTCCCTTAAGTGAGGCCGGTCCAGGGCGGCTCGCCCTGGCGGGTCCAGGGCAGAGCCCTGGCCTTGCCTGACGCAACGCACTCCTCGCTCCGGCGTTTCGCTCCGCGAACCAGGAGCGACTCCATGTCCGGCAACAACGCGTCCCCCGAGCTCGGCGACACCATCGACGAGGTCCAGGGCATCTTCCCGAACGACGACTCGATCCAGGCGGCGATGAAGCGCCTGCTGGGCAACGGCTTCGACCGCGCCGACATCTCCCTGCCGCGCACCAGCCCGGGCAGTGCCGACGCGACCCCGAACCAGGGCGCCGAGAACCCGACCACAGAGGAGGACCGCCGCCAGATCCGCACCCTCGGCGCGAGCACGCTCGGCGTGGGCGCCGCGATGGCGGCGGCAGGCGCGGTGATCATGACCGGCGGCCTGGCGCTCCCCGCGGTCGGTGCCGCCGCCCTGGCAGGCATCGGCGTCGGCGGCGCCGTCGAGGGCGTGAGCAGCGCCTCGCAGGCGTCGGAGAAGAGCGACCGCACGGAGGCCGCGGCCAAGGGCGAGCTGATCCTCGCCGCCCACGTGCCCACCGCCGAGAAGCGCCAGCGTGCCGAGACCATCATGCGCGAGTGCGGCGCCACCCGCGTCGAGGCGATCCGCCGCACCGACGCCGCCGTGGAAGGCCTGGACTCCGCCGGCTGGACGGGCTGAGCCGCAAACACGAAGGGCCGCCGGCGTCTCCGCCGGCGGCCCCCGTTCATCAAGCCAGCGCGGTGTTACGCGAGGCGCAGGTTGGTGGCGGCGGCCTTGCCGCGCTCCATCTCGACCTCGTAGCTCACCTTCTGGCCGTCATTGAGGCCCTGCAGGCCGGCAGCCTGGACCGCCGTGATGTGCACGAACACGTCCTTGCCGCCGTCCTGCGGCATGATGAAGCCGAAACCCTTGGTGGCATTGAACCACTTGACCGTACCAGTCGCCATCGTCGAAATCCCTTGTGTGCGCGGCGGTGCCGCGCGATCGGCTATGCTCTAGAACACTGCCCCGACGCCATCCGGGGCACTGTGCTCGCCAGGCCGGGCCGCCGCGAGGCGGCACGCCGGCCGGCAATGTCGTGGCGGCGATGCCGCCGTGGGCTTAGGCCAGCTTGAGGTTGGTCGCGGCGGCCTTGCCGCGCTCCATCTCGACCTCGTAGCTCACCTTCTGGCCGTCATTGAGGCCCTGGAGCCCCGCCGCCTGGACCGCCGTGATGTGCACGAACACGTCCTTGCCGCCGTCCTGCGGCATGATGAAGCCGAAGCCCTTGGTGGCATTGAACCACTTGACCGTACCAGTCGCCATAACCCTGTTTCCTTCTCGTGCACGCCCGGGACGCATCGCTGCGGCCCCGGCCGCGCTGCCACCCGCCTGGGCGGTCGGCAATATGCCCGCGACGATCGCCACGCTGGGTCACAGCGTGGTGATCTCGCAATTCCGTGTGTTTGCTAGGTCGGCTCGGCCTCAGAGGGGCTTGAGGTTCGTGGCCGCGGCCTTGCCGCGCTCCATCTGAACCTCGTAGCTGACCTTCTGGTTCTCATCGAGCCCGCGCAGGCCGGCTGCCTGGACCGCGGTGATGTGCACGAACACATCCTTGCCGCCGTCCTCGGGCATGATGAAGCCGAAGCCCTTGGTGGTGTTGAACCACTTGACAGTGCCGGTCGCCATTCTCAGTCACTCTCCGTCGTTGGCGCCGTGCCGCATCGTGCGACACGTCAGACAACCGGGCCGCTGGACGACTTGAGGCACCCGAGTGACGGAAGCGCAGCAAGGCAAGCCAAAACGTCGATTGCCGGGGTATGGGGCCAGAAATCGCCGGCCGAGTCAATCGCCATCATGTCGAAACCGCACCGGCGGCCAAGGCACCAGGGGCCCGGAACGGAAAAGGGGCGGGCCAAGCCGCCCGCCCCCTCCCCTGCGCCAGGAAGTGCCTGGATCAGAAGTCCATGTCGCCCATGCCGCCCATGCCGCCGCCGCCGGCGGGCATGCCGCCGCCGGACTTCTTCTCCGGCTTCTCGGCGATCATCGCCTCGGTGGTGACGAGCAGGCCGGCGACCGAGCCGGCGTTCTGCAGCGCCGAGCGCACGATCTTGGTCGGGTCGATGATGCCCGCCGCAACCATGTCCTTGTACTCGCCGGTCTGCGCGTCGAACCCGAAGTTGTAGTCGGAGTTCTCGAGCACCTTGCCGGCGATGACGGCGCCGTCCTCGCCCGCGTTCTCGGCGATCTGACGCAGCGGCTGCTGGATCGCCTTGCGCACGATCTCGATGCCGAACTTCTGGTCCTCGTTGGCGAACTTCAGGTTGCCGAGCGTCAGGCTGGCCCGCGCCAGCGCCACGCCGCCGCCCGGAACGATGCCTTCCTCGACGGCCGCGCGCGTCGCGTGCAGCGCATCGTCCACGCGGTCCTTGCGCTCCTTCACCTCGACTTCGGTGCTGCCACCGACGCGGATGACGGCCACGCCGCCGGCGAGCTTCGCCAGACGCTCCTGCAGCTTCTCGCGGTCGTAGTCCGAGGTGGTCTCCTCGATCTGCGCGCGGATCTGGCTGCAGCGGCCCTGGATCTCGGTCTTCTCGCCGACGCCCTCGATGATCGTCGTGTTCTCCTTCTCGATCAGCACCTTCTTGGCGCGGCCGAGCATCTGGAGCGTCACGTTCTCGAGCTTGATCCCGAGGTCCTCGCTGATGACCTGGCCGCCCGTGAGGACGGCGATGTCCTCGAGCATCGCCTTGCGGCGATCGCCGAAGCCCGGCGCCTTCACGGCGGCGATCTTGAGCCCGCCGCGCAGCTTGTTCACCACGAGCGTGGCGAGAGCCTCGCCCTCGATGTCCTCGGCGATGATCAGCAGCGGACGGCCCGACTGCACGACGCTCTCGAGCAGCGGCAGCAGCGGCTGCAGGCCCGACAGCTTCTTCTCGTGGATCAGGATGTAGGGCTGGTCGAGGTCGGCGACCATCTTCTCGGCGTTGGTGATGAAGTACGGGCTGATGTAGCCGCGGTCGAACTGCATGCCCTCGACGACGTCGAGCTCCGTCTGGATGCCCTTGGCCTCCTCGACGGTGATGACGCCCTCGTTGCCGACCTTCTGCATCGCCTGGGCGATCATCTCGCCGATCTCGGTCTCGCCGTTGGCGGAGATCGTGCCGACCTGCGCCGTCTCGGCCGGCGTCGTGATCTTGCGGGTCTGGCTCTTGAGCTGCTCGACGACCGCGTTCACGGCCGCGTCGATGCCGCGCTTGAGGTCCATCGGGTTGAGGCCGGCGGCCACGCCCTTGGCGCCTTCGCGCACGATCGCCTGGGCGAGCACGGTCGCCGTGGTGGTGCCGTCGCCGGCCAGGTCGTTGGTCTTGGAGGCGACCTCGCGCACCATCTGCGCGCCCATGTTCTCGAACTTGTCGCTGAGCTCGATCTCCTTGGCGACGGTGACGCCGTCCTTGGTGATCCGCGGAGCGCCGAAGCTCTTGTCGATGACCACGTTGCGGCCCTTGGGACCCAGCGTGACCTTCACCGCGTCGGCGAGGATGTCCACGCCGCGCAGCATGCGGCCGCGAGCGTCGCCGCCGAACCGAACTTCCTTGGCTGCCATGTA
>JBPBQS010000135.1:0-24211 GCA_050920955.1 Janthinobacterium lividum
CACCCCCCCGACCCACTGCGCCGCGTCCCGGTACGCCGCCAGCGCCGCCCCCCGCGCCGTCCGGTCCGGCGCGTCGCTCAGCGCCAGGTGCGCCGCCGCAGCCGCATAGTCCCTCTGCTGCGTGGCGACGTGGCTCAGCAGCCCGTGCAGCACCGCCGCCTCGTCCCCGCCCGCCAGCATCCGCTCCGCCCGCACCCGCAGCGCCCCGAGGTCCGCCGGATGGAACAGCGCCAGCCCGCGGTAGTGCGCGAGCCACACGTCGTCGGGCATGTGCCGCGTGCTGGCCCGGAACGCCGCGTCGCAGTCCGGGTAATGATACCCCGCGAGCAGCGCCCGACGCAGCGCGACGCCGTGCCGCCACGCCCCCGGCTCGTCGCGCAGGCGCACGCGCCACGCCGCGGCCTCGGCGTCGTTCTCCGCCTGGGTGGCCACGGCGATCTCCCGGAAAAGACGAGCAAGCATGGGCTCTGCCCAAACCCGCAAAGGGCCCGAGGCCCCTTGATCCCTCTACTGAGGGAGGGCGATCCAAGGGCCCAGCCCTTGGCGGAGTTTGAGGCAGAGCCTCAACCTTGCTTCAGTGCCCCGCCTTCGGCGCCGCCGCCCGCGTGAACAGCCGCGTGGTGCGCTCGCGCAGCCCCTGGAAGAACACGTAGAGCATCGGGATGATGAAGATGCCGATGCCCGACGCCGCGATCATGCCGGCGAACACCGGCGTGCCGACGTCGCGCCGGCTGATCTGCGCAGCACCGTGCGCGATCACCAGCGGCACCAGGCCGAGGATGAACGCGACCGACGTCATCATCACCGCGCGGAACCGGGCGCGCGCGCCGTCGATGGCGGCCTGCTGGATGGTCTCGCCAGCCTCGCGCCGATCCTTGGCGAACTCGACGATCAGGATGCCGTTCTTCGCCGCGAGCGCGATCAGCACGACGAGCCCGATCTGCGCGTAAAGGTCCAGCGACAGCCCCGCGATCCAGATCCCCACGAACGAGCCGAGGATGC
Organism: Janthinobacterium lividum; assembly: GCA_050920955.1. Taxonomy (GTDB): domain Bacteria; phylum Pseudomonadota; class Alphaproteobacteria; order Acetobacterales; family Acetobacteraceae; genus CAXSEF01. The sequence continues at coordinate 1,003 of JBPBQS010000135.1, forward strand.
CGACGGTGACCGACAGCAGCACCGGGATCGGGATCACCCAGCTCTCGTAGAGCCCGACCAGGAACAGGAACGCGAACAGGATCGCCATGGCCAGGATCGCCCCGGTCTGGCCGGACGCGGCCACCTCCTGGAACGCGGTGCCGGTCCACTCGAAGTCGTAGCCGCGCGGCAGGGTCTTGCCCGACAGCGCGCTCATCGCTGCCAGCGCCGTGCCGGACGAGACGCCGGGCTTGGGGCTGCCGTTGATGGTCACCGCGCGGTAGTTGTTGTAGCGCGTGATGACCTGCGGCCCGAGCTGGTAGTGCAGGGTCGCGATGGAGCGCAGCGGCACGACCTCGCCGGTCTTGTTGCGCACGTAGATGTTCCACAGGTCGTCGATCTTGGAGCGGTCGACCTGCTCGCCCTCGATGTTGACCTGCCAGACGCGGCCGAACAGGTTGAACTGGTTGACGTAGATGCCGCCCAGCGTGGCGCCCAGCGTCGTGAAGATGTCGCTGATCGACAGCCCCAGCGCCTGCGCCTTCTGCCGGTCGATGTCGAGATAGAGCGACGGGTTGGTCGCGGTGAACGTCGAGAACACGCGCGTGAGGTCCGGGCTGCCGTTGGCCGAGCCGATCAGCCCGCCCATGACGCTGCCGAGCGAGGCGGGATCCTGGCCCTCCAGCGCCTCCAGCTCGTACTCGAAGCCGCCGGTGGTCGACAGGCCGATGATCGGCGGCAGGTTGAACGGCAGCACGGTCGCCGTGCGGATCTGCTGCGAGGCGCCGAACACGCGCCCGATCAGCGCCTGTGCCGACTCCGCCGCCGTGGTGCGCTCGGCGAAGTCCTTGAGCTTGACGAACATGAACGCGGCGTTGGACTCCGCCGCGCTGTCGAGCAGCGAGAAGCCCACGAGCGCGAAGGTGTCGCGCACGCCGGGCATCGGCTTGATGATCTTCTCGAGCTGTTCGACTGTGTCCTTGGTACGCGCGACCGAGGCGCCGTCGGGCAGCTGGATCGCCACGAAGAACCCGCCCTGGTCCTCCTCCGGCAGGAAGCCCGTGGGCGTGATCAGCGTGAAGCCGTAGATCGCCACGGCACAACCCACGACCAGCGCGATCGACAGCACGCTGACCCGCACCAGCCTGGCTACGATGCCGGCGTAGCCGTCGCGCACCCAGTCGATGGCGCGCATGATGCGGGCCATGATGCCGCGCTTGGGCCCGGTGTGGCGCAGGAACACCGCGCACAGCGCCGGCGACAGCGTCAGCGCATTGACCGCCGAGATCAGCATGGCCACGCTGATGGTCACCGCGAACTGGCGGAACAGCTCGCCCGAGATGCCGGGGATGAACGCGAGCGGCACGAACACCGAGAGCAGCACGAGCGTGATCGCGATGATCGGCGCGGTGATCTGCTCCATCGCCTTCTTGGTGGCGTCGCCCGGGCTGAGGTCCGGCTCCTCCTCCATGACGCGCTCGACGTTCTCGACCACGACGATGGCGTCGTCGACCACGATGCCGATCGCCAGCACGAGCGCCAGCAGCGACACGGTGTTCGCGGTGTAGCCGAGCGAGAGCAGCCCCGCGAACGCGCCGATCAGGCTGACCGGCACCGCGATGGTCGGGATCAGCGTCGCGCGCAGGTTGCCCAGGAACAGGAACACCACGACGACGACGAGCACGAACGCCTCGCCCAGCGTCTTGAGCACCTCGTTGATGGTGTCGTGCACGAACGTCGTGGAGTCGTAGGTGACCTGGTAGGTCAGACCCTCGGGGAACCGCTTGGACAGCGCCGCGATCCGATCGTTCACCGCCTTGGCCGTGCTCACCGCGTTGGCCCCTGGCGAGAGATAGAGCGCCATGGCCACCGACGGCTGCCCCGACAGCCGGCTCTCGCTGTCCTGGTTCTGCGATCCCAGCTCGACGCGCGCGACGTCCTTGATGCGCAGAGTCGACCCGTCCGGGTTGGCACGCAGCACGATGTCGCCGAACTGCTCGGGCGTGACCAGGCGGCCCTGCGTCTGCACGTTAAACTGGAACTGCTGGTCGTTGGACGCGGGCCGCGCGCCGATGCGCCCGACCGCCGCCACGGTGTTCTGCGCCGAGATCGCGGTGATCAGGTCCGTGGGCGCGAGGTTGAGCTGCGTCAGCCGGTTGGTGTCGAACCAGATGCGCATCGAGTACTGCTGCTGGCTGAGCAGCCGCGCCTGGCCGACGCCGGCGATGCGGCTGACCGCGTCGGTGACGTTGATGGTCAGGTACGAGGTGATGAACAGCGGGTCCTGCTTGCCGTTCGCGCTGTAGAAGTTGACGAACTCCAGGATCGCCGACGAGCGCTTCTGCACCGTCAGCCCCTGCGTCTGCACCTGCGCCGGAAGCTGGGGCAGGGCGGTCTGCACCCGGTTGTTGACGTTGACGGTGTTGATGTCGGGGTTGGTGCCGAGGCTGAACGAGACGGTGAGGTTGTAGGACCCGTCGTTGCCGTTGGTGCTCTTCATGTAGAGCATCTTGTCAACGCCCACGACCTGCGCCTCGATCGGCTGCGCGACCGAGGACTCCACCACCGCGGCCGAGGCGCCCGGGTAGCTCGCGGTCACCTGGACCTGCGGCGGCACGATGTCGGGGAACTGCGCGACCGGGATGCGCGTCAGCCCGAGGGCGCCCGCGATCGTGATGATGATGGCGATGACGACGGCCAGGCGTGGCCGGTCGACGAAGACGGCGGAGATCATGTCAGTGCCCGCCGCCCGCGCCGGCGCCGCTGGTGGGGTTGCTCAGCCCGACGCTCCCGCCCGCCGCCTGGCCCGCAGGCGCAGGCCCGCCCGGACCCGGCGCCGGCCCGGTCTGCGTCGCAGCCCCCGTCGCGCCGGACCCCGGAGCCGCAGCCCCCGGCACCGTCACTGCGGCACCGCTCTCCGGCGAGACCGCCGGCGCCTTCGTGCTGCCCCCGCCCGGGGTGTCCTTCAGTGCGCCGCCCGTCGGCGCCGGTGCCGCTGCCGGTCCCGGCGAGACGGCCTGCCCCGCATGGACGCGCTGCACGCCGTCGACGACCACGGACTGCCCCTCGGCGAGCCCTGACACCACCGAGGCGTTGGTGCCGTCGGACTGGCCGAGCTGCACGCGCGCCTGCTGCGCCTTGTTGTCCGCGCCCACGACGTAGACGTAGTCGCCCTGCTGGTCGGACAGCACCGCCGAGCGCGGAATCTGCAGCACCTCGATCGGCTGCGCCCCCTCGACGAGCACGGTGACGAACTCGCCGTCGACCAGCTCGTGCAGCTTCGTCTTGCCGATCGCGGCGTTGGGCAGCACCGGGTTGGCGATGTCCGCGCGCAGCGTGACCGTGTCCGTGGTGGTCGCGACCGTGGGCGAGGAATAGTCGAGCTTGCCGGTCTGGCCGTAGATCTCGCCGTTGGGCAGGCGCAGCCGGATCACCACCGCGTCGTAGCCGCCCTTGGTCGCATACTTCGTGCGCAGGTCGAGCAGGTCGCGCAGCGCGATCGGGAACACCACGTACTCCGGGTCCTGGCTCACCAGCGTGGCCAGCGTCCCGCTGCTCGGGCTGACGACGTTGCCCTCGGTCACCGCGGTGGCGCTGATGCGCCCGTCGATCGGCGCCTTGATCTCGGTGTAGTTGAGGTTGATCTGCGCCGTCTGCAGCTGCGCCTGCGCGGTCAGCACCTGCGCCGCGTACGAGCGCTGCGACGCCGTCGCGTCGTCCACCGTGGAGCGCTGCCCCGCCGGCGTGTTGAGCAGCGACTGCGCGCGGCCCAGCGTGATGGTGGCGTTCTGCAGCTGCGCCTGCTGCTGCCCGACCGCGCCCTGGGCGGACTCCACGGCCGCCTGGAACGGCGGCTGCTCCAGCTTGTAGAGCAGGTCGCCCTTGTGGACCTCGCTGCCCTCGGTGAACAGGCGCTGCTCCAGGAACGCGGTGACGCGGCTGACCAGGGCCACGCGGTTGATCGCCTGGATGCGTCCCACGAACTCGCTGGTCTGGGTGATCGGCACCTTCTTCGCCGGCACCACGCCGACGGCGGGCGGCGGGCCCGCAGGCGCCTGCGCGCGCGCCTGGCCGGACCCCGGAACCGGCACGCCGGACAACGGCGCGAGCGCCACGGACAGCATCAGCAGGCGACGGAAGCGGGTCATGGAACCTCGAGCGGCGGCCGGAGCCGACAGTACGGCAGGAAAGCGGGGCTTGCGGGCGGGCAGACCCTAGGGCCCGCTGACCGATCGGTCAATTCCGCCGCCCCGCCCCCCGTCCTCCCCCTTGTCCCCCGGCGCGTGCTCAGCCGAACGCGCCGACCTCGTGGGTGATCGCCGTGCCGATCTCGCGCACCAGCGCGAACAGCCGACCCATCGGCTCGAAGATCGTCTTGTGCTCGCGGTCGTACGACACCGCCGCCCGCGCCCCCCGCGTCTCGCCGTAGTCGTGCGTCTCCGCGGGGTTGGCGGCGGCGGGGAACACCTCGCCGAGCAGCGCCAGCGCGCCCGGCACGTCGAGCCGCAGCAGCCGCTGCATCAGCCCCTGCCGCGTCACCCCGTGGCGCGCGGAGAAATCGGGGATGCGGATCGCCAGCAGCCAGATGTTCTGGATCACCGCGATGCGCAGCGCGTGCAGCAGCATCTCGCGCGTGCCCATGCTCGGCGCGTCCGGCCACACCGCGCGCAGCATGAGGTGGTCGGACTGGATGCGCCGGAACATCGCCTGCACCGGCGCCCACAGGTCGAACACCTCCAGCGCCCGCGCAACCTCGGCGAGTGCCCGCACCCGCGCCGGATCGTGCGAGTGCGCCGCGTTGTCCAGCCACGACCCCGGATCGAGCAGCGTCACCACAGCGCGCAGCACGTCGAGGTCCGAGTGCAGCAGCGCGTGGCGCGCGAAATCCAGCGCCCGGTTGAACCGCGGGCTGCTCTCGCGCAGCTCCACGAAGCTCTCCGGCTGGCGCGCGGCGGCGGCGCCGAGCCCCTGCAGCGTGTTCGCGCACCAGCCGATCTGCTGCAGGATCGCGTTGTTGGGGATGGCGCGCAGCTCGCGCGGATGGCGGATCACGCTCGGCCCGGTGGCGCCGTCGCTCTGCCGCGCCGCCGGCCGCGAGCCCGTGGCATCGAGCAGCGCCGGCCCGAACGCGCCCAGCAGCGACGCGTAGCCCGGATCCTCCACCAGCTCCTGCATCGACAGCCCGACGGAGGCGAAGAAGTCGGCCGCGAAATCCGCGTCGGCGTAGATCGGGTCCGCCGCCTGCGGCAGCACGGCAAAGGCGTGGCGCGCGATCGCGGCCACCGTGGCGTCGGCCAGCTCGGGCGTGCCGAACAGCAGGTAGCCGTCGCCGCCCTGGAACGCGCTTTCCTCGCGCACCCGGATGCCGGCGCGCGACAGGGTCAGGCGCGTGGACGCCGGGCTCAGGTAGCGCAGCCGGTCGGCCAGCGAGTTGGGATGCGCGCCGCGGCCGATGCTCTCGCCGTGGGTGTCGAAGAACACGATCTCGATGTCGGTCAGCTTGTGTCGGATCATCGCGTCCGACACCCGCAGGCGCAGCCGCTCGATCAGGTAGGTCGCGGCCAGCTGGCCGACGTAGCGCCCGGAATCGCTGTAGCCGAACTGCAGGCAGAGACGCCCGGTCTCGCGCAGGTAGGCGCGGTAGTGCGGCGAGCGCAGCGCCTCCTCGATCAGCCGCGCGCCCCCCTGAAGGGCGTCCGCGGTCTCGAACAGCGGGCTGATCTCGATCTGGCGCTCGATGCCGAAGTGGCGCGCGAGCCACAGCGCGGCCAGCAGCGTGTAGCCTGACTCCGTCTCCGCGATCAGGAAGCGCACCGGCGCCGCGCTGTCCACGTGCTTGGTGATCTGGGCCACCGTCATCATCAGCAGCACGGCCGAGGACTGCTCGGCCAGGATCGCGCCGAAGTCGATCGGCACCGTCTCCACGTTGTCCAGCGCCACGTTGATGTCGGCGAGCAGCTTGCGACGCCGCGACGGGTCCGCCGGCGGCTCGTCGAAACCCAGTCGCATGCGGATCGCGTTGTGCAGCTGCGCCGAGTTCAGCCGCACGTGGCTGTGCGCCAGCGACAGCCCGTGGCTCTCGAACCCCGCGCGGATCACCGCCAGGCGCGACTTCGCCTCCGGCCCGTCGGCCCCCGCGATGGCGGCGCGGAACAGGTCGCCGAGCGCGTCGGTCGAGGTCATCGCCGCCTCGCGCCGCCCCACGAGCTGGGCCGCGAACGCGCTGGCCTGCTCCGCGTCGGCGCGCGTCGGGCACGCGGCGATCTGCCCGGCCACCGCGTCCGCCGCCTCGGCCACGCGCTCGCGCAGCGCCTCCGTGCCCGCCAGAGGGATGAGCTGCCGCTCCAGACGCTCGAACTGCAGCGCCTTCATGCGCAGCCGCAGCCGCAGCGTGTCCCACCAGCCGATGTCGGTGCGCCCGTCCGTGTCGTAGCCGACCCAGCTCGCCAGCGTGACCGCGCGCGGCACCAGCTCGGACCAGCGGTCGCGCCACACCGGCCGCGCCGCGTCCAGCAGCAGTCCGTTGAGACGGTCGATGGCGTCGCGCCCGCGCCCGATCGCGGCCACCGCCTGCACGAACTCCTGCTCCAGCGTCGGCCGCACCGGCCGGTGCGACACCAGGCCCTCCTGCGCCGGCGCAGGGCGCCCCGACGCCGCCTCGGCCAGCGCCCCGAACACCTCGGGCGGCAGGGCGAAGGTCGGGTGCGCGGTGAACACGGCGGAGAAGCGCGTGCGCTCCACGGCGTCGCGGAACTGCGCGAACTGCACCGGGCTGTCGAACGGGTCGGGGCGCACCAGCGACTGCGCGAGCTGCTCCAGCCCGAGCTGCGTGCGCGCCGGCTCGATCCCGCCCACGTAGGCGGCCAGGCGGGCGGCACGGTCGGCGAAGGCGGCGTCGCGCAGCTCGTGGATCACCGTCTCCAGCATGGGGAAGGTGAGCGCCCCCTCGTCCATCGACCGGCCGATGGCCAGCGCGACCGCGAGTACCGGATTGCCGAACGGATCCTCCTCGAGGCGCTCTCGGGCGCGCTCGGTCAGTCCGAGGAGGTCAAGCGGTGCGGTGATGTCTGCCATGCGCCGGACGATGCGCGATGCCAGCCCCGGCCCGCAAGTGCTGCAACGCAACGAAAACGCCGCCGACCCCGCTGGCAGAAGCCGGGCAGGGGGGGCGCACATGGCGGCCCCGGGTCGGGCGCGGTGGCCGTGGCGCGCCGGATCGGCTATGGAGCCGTCCCGCCGCCGGCCCCGGCCGCGCCGCCCCGTCATCATGGCCGCACCCGCAATGCCCTTTCCCGACGCCCACCCCGCCCTGGCCCGCGCGCTCGCGGAGCACGGCTACACCGAGCCCACCCCGGTGCAGGCCGCGATCCTGGAGGCCGGCGCGGGCGGCGGCGACCTGCTCGTCTCCGCGCAGACCGGCTCGGGGAAAACCGTCGCCTACGGGCTGGCCATGTCGGACACGCTGCTCGCCGGCGCCGAGCGCCTGGGCCCCGCCGGCGCGCCCCTCGCCCTCGTCGTCGCCCCCACGCGCGAGCTGGCGCTCCAGGTGCACCGCGAGCTGGCCTGGCTCTACGGCGAGGCCGGCGGCCAGGTCGTCTCCTGCGTCGGCGGCACCGACGCCCGCCGCGAGCAGCGCGCGCTCGCCTCCGGTGCCCACGTCGTCGTCGGCACCCCCGGCCGCCTCGGCGACCACCTGCGCCGCGGCCAGCTCGACATGTCCGCGCTGCGCGTCGTGGTCCTCGACGAGGCCGACGAGATGCTCGACCTCGGCTTCCGCGAGGAGCTGGAGGCGCTGCTCGACGTGACGCCGCCCGAGCGACGCACGCTCCTCTTCTCCGCGACCATCGCCCCCGAGATCGTCTCCCTCGCCCGCCGCTACCAGCGCCACGCCAAGCGCCTCGACATGCGCAGCGGCGACGAGCCCCACCAGGACATCGAGTACCGCGCCGTCCAGGTCGCCCCTGGCGAGACCGAGGGCGCGCTGGTCAACACCCTGCGCCAGGTCGACTCCCCCGCCGCGCTGGTGTTCTGCGCGACCCGCGAGGCCGTGCGCCGCCTGCACGCCGCCCTGTCCGAGCGCGGCTTCTCCGCCGTCGCCCTGTCCGGCGAGCTGAGCCAGTCCGAGCGCACCGAGGCGCTCGACGCCCTGCGCCGCGGCCGCGCCAAGGTGTGCGTCGCCACCGACGTCGCCGCCCGCGGCCTCGACCTTCCCGACCTCGGCCTCGTCGTCCACGCCGACCTGCCCGCCGACCGCGCCGCCCTCCTGCACCGCAGCGGCCGCACCGGCCGCGCCGGCCGCAAGGGCCTGAGCGTGCTTCTCGTCCCAGGCTCCAAGCGCCGCCGCGCCGAGCAGCTCCTCCAGTCCGCCGGCATCGCCGTCGCCTGGAGCGCGCCCCCCGGCATCGACGCCATCCGCGACCAGGACCAGGCCGCCCTGATGGAGAACGCCGTGCTGCGCGACGAGCCCGGCGACGCCGAGCGCGCCCGCGCCCAGGCCCTGCTCGCCGCCTACTCCCCCGAGGCCATCGCGGTCGCCGCCGTGCGCCTCTACACCGCGAGCCTGCCCAAGCCCGAGCGCCTGACCGAGATGGCCCCGATCGCCTCCGGCCCGCGTCCGCCGCGCCTGGAGAACGCCAACATCGTCTGGTTCCGCGCGGCCGTCGGCCGCCGCGAGAGCGCGGACCCGAAGTGGCTCCTGCCGCTGATCTGCCGCCTCGGCGCCGTGACCCGCAACGAGATCGGCGCCATCCGCGTCTTCGAGCACGACACCCGCTTCGAGGTCGCCACCGCCGCCGCCGACCGCTTCGCGGAGGCGGTCTCGGCCACTGACGGCTCGGAGCTGCAGATCACCCGCGCCGAGGACGGCGGCGCCGCGGCCTACGTCCGCCCCACCAACCCGAAGCGCCCGCCGTTCCGCCGCTCGAACGCCTCGCCCCGGCCGGAGCGCGCACGCCGGCCGACCCAGGCCTGAGCCGGGCACTAGTCAGCGAGCAAGGCCGGGCTGCTCTGCCCGGACCCGCAAAGGGCCGGGAGGCCCTTTGATCCCGCGACTTAGGAAGAAAGTGCCCGGCTTTCGCGGTGCTGGCCTGCCCCGTCGCCCGGCAGGCGTCACGATGCGTGGGACGTCTCCCGCACGCTGAGCGCAGAACCGTGGTGCGGACACACGCTGTCCTGCCGCGTAGGACGATTCCGGGGGAAAAATCGTGGTTTGTCCTGCGGCGCAGGACAAACCACCCCCTGTTTGTCCTGTGCCGCAGGACGATCTGCCCCGCCTGACAGAACCGTTCGCCCTCCGGCAGGGCGTTTCGCGCTGCCGGCGTCCCGATCCGTCCTGTGCCGCAGGACAGGCCGCCCCGGCGCGGCGCCCGCCCGCCCGTCTCAGACGACGCGCCGGCGCCCCATTTCGTCCAGCTCGAGCTGCGCCTTGCGCTGCGCCTCTCGTTCCGCCTCCGCCTCGCGCCGCTCCAGCAGCGCCTGCGCGGCCTCCGCGGCGGCACGCGCCAGCGATGTCACGGCGCGCGCCCGCTCCGTCGCGTTGGCCGCCAGCGTCTCGGCATGACGCGTGCGGTCGAGCTGCCTGCGCCCCACCGGCAGCCAGGCTGCGAACGCCTCCACCGCCGCGTCGTCGGCCGCCAGCGCCGTGGCGGCCAGCGCCTCCTGCGCGATGGCCTGCTCCGCCGCGATCGACGCGCCGCGCGCCTCGTCCTCGATCGCTAGGCACTCGGCGAGCCCGCGGCGGGCCGCATCCACGTCCAGGCGACGCACCTTCAGCAGCGTGCGCAGGGTGTCAGACATTCTCGCTCTCCCGGGGTGGTGTCTCGTCCATCGCGGCCGCAAGCGCCGCGAAACTGTCGGCAAGGCTCGTCGCCTCGCGCCTGTCCTGGCGCAGCACCGCCTCGATGCGGGGCGCCAGCGCCACGGCCTCGTCCACGGCCGGGTCCGCGCCCGCCTTGTAGGCGCCGAGCCTGACCATGTCGGCCATCTCCGCATACAGCGACAGCAGCCCGCGGGCCCGCCGCGTCAGCGCGTTCTCGGCGTCGCTGTTGCACCCCGGCACGGCGCGCGACAGCGAGCGCAGCACGTCGATCGCCGGATAGCGCCCGCTCTCGCCGATGCGCCGGTCCATGACGATGTGCCCGTCGAGGATGCCGCGCACCGCATCCGCGACCGGCTCGTTGTGGTCGTCGCCCTCGACCAGCACGGTGAAAAGCGCGGAGATCTGCCCCGCCGTGCCGTCCGCCAGCACCGGCCCCGGCCCCGCCCGCTCCAGCAGCCGCGGCAGCTCCGCGAACACGCTGGGCGGATACCCGCGCGTCGCCGGCGGCTCGCCTGCGGACAGCCCGATCTCGCGCAGCGCCAGGCAGAACCGCGTCACGCTGTCCATCAGCAGCAGCACGGACTTGCCCTGGTCGCGGAAATGCTCGGCGACCGTCATCGCCGAGTACGCCGCCTCCCTGCGCATCAGCGGCGAGGAGTCCGACGTCGCCACCACCACCACCGAGCGCGCCAGCCCGTCCGGCCCCAGGTCGTCCTCCAGGAACTCGCGCACCTCGCGCCCCCGCTCCCCCACCAGCGCGAGCACGACCACGTCGCACGCCGTGTTGCGCGCCAGCATGGACAGCAGCGTGGACTTGCCCACGCCCGACCCCGCGAACAGCCCGAGCCGCTGCCCGGTGCGGCACGTCGTGAACGCGTTCATCACCCGCAGCCCGACGTCGAGCCGCTCGCCCAGCCTGGCGCGCAGCGTGGCGTCCGGCGGCGAGGCGCGCACTGGCCGAAGCGCCGGCCCCTGCGCCGGCCGCCCGAACCCGTCCATCGCCCGCCCGAGCGGGTCGATCACCCGGCCCAGCCACGAATCGTCGACCGCGAGGTGCCCGCCCCCCGACGTCGCCCCCCGGAACGCTGGCGCCACGGTGGCGCGGCAGCCGGGCCCGATGCCGTCCAGCGCCCCGAACACCATGGCGCGCGCAACGCCGTCGCGGAACCCGATGATCTCCGCGGCCACGTCCTGCCCGATGCGCGACGCCAGGCCCACCCTGTCCCCGGCGCAGACATGCCCCGCAAGCCCCGCAACATCGACCGACAGGCCGGAAAGCGCGCTGACCCGGCCGTCGACCGTGCACGGCACGATGTCGCGCAACCCGTCGGACGCCTGGCGCAGCCGTGCAAGGACCTCGGAATGTCTCATTGCGCGATTTTTATCCCATTCAGGTTAACAATCCGCTCCGCGGGATGACATCCGGGCTGTGCGAAGGTCGTGTTCGCAAAAAATACACGGCAAAGATGAGAAAATGATGGATGAGCACACGCTATGGTGGTATCCAGTGTGTATCGGAAACGGAGAAAACCTCATGCGTGTCCTTCTCGTTGAAGACGATCTCACCACCGCTCGCGGCGTCTCATTAATGCTGCGTGCCGCCAACGCCATGGTCGACGTGATCGACACCGGCGAGGAGGCGCTCGAGATGGTCCGCCACTACGACTACGACGTGGTGGTGCTCGACCTGATGCTCCCCGACATGGAGGGCTACGAGGTGATCCGCCGCATGCGCGCGGCCCGCCGCGACACGCCTGTGCTGATCCTGTCCGGCCTGTCGCGCCCGCAGGCCAAGGTGAAGGGCTTCGCGGCCGGCGCCGACGACTTCATCACCAAGCCGTTCGACAAGGCCGAGCTGGTGGCGCGCATCCAGGCGATCGTGCGGCGCAGCAAGGGCTACAGCCAGCCCGGCCTGCAGGTCGGCCCGCTGCACCTCAACCTCGACAGCCGCGAGGTCAGCGTCGACGGGCAGCCGGTGCACCTGACCGGCAAGGAATACTCGATCCTGGAGCTGCTGACCCTGCGCCGCGGCATGGTGCTGACGAAGGAGGCCTTCCTCAACCATCTCTACGGCGGCATGGACGAGCCCGAGATGAAGATCATCGACGTCTTCATCTGCAAGCTCCGCAAGAAGCTCGCGCAGGCCGGCGCCGGCAACCTGATCGGCACCGTGTGGGGCCGTGGCTACGTAATGCGCGACCCGGTGGAAGCCGTCAGGAGCAAGGCCCCGGCGATGGCCGAGCCGCCCACGGCCACCGTGTCCATGGACGTGCTAACGGCGGCCTGAACGACGGGCGACCCCGGGGCAGGGATCAGGCCGGCGCCCCGTTCTGCCGCATCGCCATCACCGGAACGTCGTCGCGCACCATCGGCCGCTCGGCCGCGCGGGAGGACGCCGTCTCCTGGACGCGGGCGGGTGCCAGCTGATCGTGCGGCGCGATGCCGGGCACCCCGGCGCAGACCAGGATGGCCTGCGAGGTCGGCAGCTCGATGAGCTGACCGGAGCGGCCCACCAGGAACTCGGCGAACGCCTCGCGCACGCCGTCGAGGAACGAGTAGTCATGCGTCATGATGACGCCGCCCGGCACCATGCGGGGGTGGAAGAACTCCAGGCAGGCCCGCGTGCTGGACTTCAGGTCCACGTCGAGGTGCACGAAGCTGAAGCGTTCGTCCTCGAGGCCGGCGGCGGTCGCTGGGAAGCAGCCGGGATGGAACACCACGCCCGGCTCGCGGCCCAGGAAGCTGCGCACGGAACCGAGCGACGAACGGTACTGGCTCTGGCGCAGGTGCTGCCGCTCCGCGACGTCGGGTTCGGGCAAGCCGTCGAAGGTGTCGAACAGGTGCAGCGCGCGGCCGCCGCTCGCCACGCTGATGAGCTTGGCGGAGCAGCCCTGGTAGACGCCGACCTCGGCCATCGCGCCCTCGAGCTTGCTCTGCGCACGCGCGATCGAGTGCACGAGGAACGCTTCCGTCCCGCTCAGCAGCGATTCACGCTCGCGCCGCGTATCGCGGATCAGGTCGAGCACCTCCCTGGACTTGTGTCCGCCGAGGCTCATCAGCTCGAAGCGCGCCTTGATCCCCATCGAGATGACGCGCGCGAGGCGGCTGTTGCCGTAGAGGCGGTGCAGGTAGCGGTTCTTCATCCACAAGGGCGGGCAACTCCGGTATCCGGGAACATCATGCTGCGGTCGCACGGCGAGAACAACCATTCAAGGCCGCGGCCCGCCCGACGTGTGATCAGACGGTGAACTGCTCGGCGATGATCCGCTCCGACAGCCCCTGGTCAGGGTCGAACAGGATCGTGGTGCACACCGAGCGGTCCTCGCTGACCGCGACCGAGGACACGTCGCGCACCTCGGTGAAGTCCGCGACCGCGGCCACCGGGCGCTTGTCCGGGTCGAGCACCTCGAACAGCACGTCGGCCGAGCTCGGCAGCAGGGCGCCGCGCCAGCGACGCGGGCGAAAGGCGCTGATCGGCGTGAGCGGCAGCAGGTTCGCCGACAGCGGCACGATCGGGCCGTGCGCCGACAGGTTGTAGGCGGTCGAGCCGGCCGGCGTCGCGATCAGCACGCCGTCGCACACCAGTTCCGGCAGCCGCACCCTGCCGTCCACCGTGATCCTGACCCGCGCCGCCTGCCGCGTCTGGCGGAACAGGAACACGTCGTTGAGCGCCACGGCCTCCTCCACCACCCCGGCCCGTGTGACCACGTGCATCCGCAGCGGGTGGAGCACCGCCTCCTGGGCACGCTCGAGGCGCTCCAGCAGGTTGTCCTCGGTGAAGGTGTTGAGCAGGAAGCCGACGGTGCCGCAGTTCATCCCGTAGACGGGGATGTCGCGCTCCAGCGTCTCGTGCATGGTCTCGAGCATGAACCCGTCGCCGCCGAGCGCCACGACCGTGCGGGTGTCCGCCCACTCGGCGTTGCCGTAGCGCGATACCAGGCTGTCCCGGTGCCGCTGGGCGCCCTCCACCGGAGAGGCCAGGAACCGCACCTGCCCGGCCTCGATCCTGTCGCTCATGCCTGCACGGCTCGCGAATCCGGAGCAGACGTCATCGGCCCCGGCCGGCCAACACGGCACCGCCGGTGGCATCCGGAGCGCAGGGATGCCGTTCGGACCTCAGCGATGCCGGGACAGGAGGGCGACCAGCTCCGCCAGTTCGTCGGGGAGCGGCGCCTTGAGGATGTCGTCGTGGACGTCCCGGAGGGACGTGCGCAGCCAGATGCTGACGAGGTCACCGCTGCTCCCCTGCGACGTCACGTATTCCATCACGGCCTCCCGCTGCCCACGACGTCAATGTCCGGGCGGGCCCCAGGTTGCATTGCGCCCGCTGCGGGGCGGGTTGTTCGCGCGCAGGCTGTGGCCGCGACGGCGCAGCGTGGCAGCTCACGGGGCGACGGACGCGTCGTCGAGCACCATCGCGGCCAGCAGCGCGCCGAGACAGGCGTGCAGGGTCCCGACCGAGCGGAGCGCGTCCTCCGGCTCGGCGTTCTCGATGTCCAGGCCGCCGGCGTCGCTCCAGCTCTGCATCAGCTCGAAGCGGGGGAACAGCACCACGCCGGGCAGCGCGGCCGCGTTGCGCAGGGCGCTGAAATACGGCGGCAGGTCGGCATTGGCCTGCAGGAAGCGGCTGAACTGCGGGTCGACGAGGATCAGGTCTGCGTGCGCCTCCATCGCCGCGTCCGTGCCGTCGGACAGCGCCTGGTTGAACTGCCCCGGCGGCACGTTGCGCACGGCGTCCACGGTGCCGGTCTGCCAGATGACCAGCTGCGGCGGGTGCGGCCCCGCGAGGCCCGCACGAAGCGGCGCCAGCATGTCCTCGGCCGTGAGGTTGCGCCCGCCCTGCACGGACAGCGACACGGCAAGCCCGGGGACGCGCGCCTCGAGCGCCGCCTTCATCCGCGCCGGGAACGAGGCGTCGCTCGGGTGCTCCGGCGCAGGCTCCTTCGGGGCGCCCGTGCCGGCCGGCGCGGCGGCGCCCTTTTCCCCGGCCGCGGGTGCCGCGACCCGCACGGTCCTGCTGGTCACGGTGCCCGGCGCGAGGCTCGCCTCCGGGCCGAACACGGTCGCCGAGCCCACCACCAGGATCGACAGGTGGCCCCCGGGATGCAGCACGGCGGCGAGGTTCGGCAGCGCCTCGGCCGCCGGCATCAGGTCCGGCCTGGCGGGGCAGGCCGCCTCGGGGGGGGGTGCGTCGGCCAGGGCAGGGCGCGCGCACGCCAGGTGCAGCATGGCCGCGCCGCAGCACGCGAGCGCCC
Organism: Janthinobacterium lividum; assembly: GCA_050920955.1. Taxonomy (GTDB): domain Bacteria; phylum Pseudomonadota; class Alphaproteobacteria; order Acetobacterales; family Acetobacteraceae; genus CAXSEF01. The sequence continues at coordinate 16,054 of JBPBQS010000135.1, forward strand.
GCCTCGACGGGCGTGGGCCTTGCCGGGGCGTGGCATCGGTTCGAGCGCGCATCATGCGACATCCATCCTGGGGCCGTCCTTGCCGCCGGCCGCGACCCCTGTCCCGCGCGGCCGCGCGCCCTTCTCCCGGTACCAGGCGGCAAGCGCCGCGACCGCGCTCAGACCCACCGCGCCCGCGACGTTGATGCCGACCTGCGCCTCCCAGTCCTGCCAGAACTCAAGCACGAGCCTGCCCAGGAACGACAGGAAAATGCCCACGCAGAACACCGGAAGCGAGTGCTGCCCGGCCAGGATGAACGGCGCCGCGACCCTGCCCCGCAGCCATGCCGCGCCGGCGGGCACCAGGCGCACGGTCAGCCACGCCAGCGCCAGGATCGAGACCAGGCGGAACGGGTGCAGGCCTTCCTTGTCCACGGACAGCAGCGCGCGCGCGACGTGGAGCGGCAGGTGGCTGGTCAGCTCGGGCTGCTGCCACACCACCCACTGCATCAGGATGCCGAACACGGCGACCAGCGCCGCCGCCACGTCGAGCGGCCACTTGCGGCGCGGCGGGCGGCCGGGCGTGGTGGCGAGGATCGCGCCCAGCATGAACAGGAGCTGCCAGGTCAGCGGGTTGAAGTACCAGCCGCCGCCGGACCAGGAGGGCAGCCCGAGGCCGAAGGTTCTGGCTGCGGCGTAGAGCGCCACCGACAGCGCCGCCAGGATGTTCGGCCGCTCCAGCAGCCGCAGCGCCGGGACGAACATCAGGAGGACGACCACGTACATCGGCAGGATGTTGAGGAACGAGGGCTGGTAGCGCAGGGTCAGCGCCTCGAGCATGGCGCGGTAGGGCGACTCGCCGAGCACGTCGATGTGGATCTCGTCGATGAAGTCGCCGCGGTTCAGGGCCGCCGCCGAGTAGGAGACCTGGGCCACGAACACCACGAACAGGAAGATGTGGGCGATGTAGAGCGTCCAGGCGCGGGCCAGCACGTCGGCGCCCGCCGAGACCCAGCCGTTGCGGCGCATCCGCCCGCCGTAGGCCAGGCCCGCACCGTAGCCGGCCAGCAGCACGAACACCTCGGCCGCGTCGCACAGCGCGAAGTTGCGCAGGCTGAGCTGGTTGAGCCAGTCGGCCGGGATGTGGTCGGTGAAGATCCACCACAGGGCGAGCCCGCGGAAGAAGTCCACGCGCAGGTCCCTGCCGGTGCGGATCAGGTTCATGCCACGCTTCCTGCGCCCGCCGCCCGGGGCGCGCAACCGTGTCGCGGGGCACGAACTGTATCGGCCCCGCGACCCCATACGCCGCGGCTTTCGTCAGACGAGCGAGCCCGCCACGCGCTCCACGTCGCGCGCGGCGTCGCAGCCGGGGTGGCGGGTGAGCAGCGGGGTCTGGCGGCGCACGGCGTCGCGCACGTGGTCGTCACGGCGGATGATGCCGGCGAGGTCCGGGCGGCGGCGGATGAACGCCTCGCAGGCACGGGCCAGCGTGGCGTAGGTCCGCTCGCCGCCGGCCTGGCTCGTCGCCTGGTTGATCACCACCCGGACGTCGCCCTCCTCCCAGACCGCCTGCGGCCGGTCCAGGGCGTGCAGCTTCAGCACGGCGTAGGCGTCGGTCAGCGAGGTCGGGTCGTCCGTGACCACGACCAGCAGCGTGTCGGCCGCCGCCGCCATGCGGCGCATGCTGCGGTCGACGCCGGCGCCGAGGTCGAGCAGCACGCGGTCGTGCGCGCGCTCGGCCGCGACCAGGGCCAGCACGCGCTCCAGCAGCGTCTGGTCGAGCGCGGACAGGGCGCCGGAGCCGGAGCGGCCGGCCAGGATGTCGAAGCCGGCGTCGTGGCGCATGATGGCGTCGGCGAGGCTGACCTTGCCGGCGACCAGGCTCGCGAGGTCGTGCTCGGGCACCAGGCCGAGCTGGATGTCCACGTTGGCCAGGCCGAGGTCGCCGTCGAGCAGCAGCACCCGCCCGCCGAGCCGCGCCAGCGCATGGGCCAGGGTCACGGAGAACCAGGTCTTGCCGACGCCGCCCTTGCCGGAGGCTACGGCGACCACGCGGCCGGCCTGTCGGTGCGGCAGGGCGGCAGGGGGCCTGGCGCGCAGGAGGCCTCTGATCATGTGTTCGCTCCTTGGCGGGTCCGGACCGGGCCGGAGCTCAGGCGTTCGGCCAGGAAGGCCGGGGTGAGGGGCGCCAGGCCGTCGGCGATGCCGGGCGCGATCCCGGCCTCGGCAAGGCGCAGGGCCGGGGCGTGGGCGGCGGCGAGGATGCCGCCGAGACGGCGCGAGGTGTCGAGCCGGCTGGCCAGCAGGCAGCGGGCGCCGGCCTCGGCGTAGCCCGCGCCCAGCTCCGCGGCGTAGCCGGGGTCCAGCCCGGCGGGCAGCACCAGCACGATCGCGGCGGCCGAGGCCCCCGCCAGCTCGGCCAGCACGGCGCGGTCGGCGGGCAGGGTGGGGTCGAGGGCGGGCGTGTCGATGAGCACCGGGGCCGCGGTCCGCCGGGCCACGGCGCGCGCCAGGACCGAGGGGCCGGCCACCACGAGGTCGATCTCCAGCAGCCGCGTGAAGGCGGCGATCTGCTCGATCGCGCCGGCGCGCGCGCCGTCCGTGGTGATCACGGTCGGGCGCACGCCGGACAGCACGAGGCGGGTGGCCAGCCGCGCGACGCACACCGTCTTGCCGGCGCCCGCCGGCCCCGCGACCAGGAGCGGCGCGGCGTCCGGGCCGAGCGGCAGCGGCGCGAACGCCAGGGTGTCGCGCAGCCCGGCCTCCAGGGGTCCGCCCGCCAGGATGTCGGCGAGCAGGGCGGGCACGCCGTGCCAGTCCAGGCAGCGGGCGAGCAGCGAACGCGAGCGGTCGGGAGCCGGGGCTGCTGGCGGCGGCGGGGGTGGTGGCGGAGGCGGCTCCGTGAGCGGAGGCGGGGCGTCGTCCGGCGGCTCCAGGCCGACCGTGACCTCCACGGTGCGCCCGGTGCGCCGGGTCGAGAGGATCAGGGCGTCCGGGCCGTGCTCGGCGCGGATCTGCGCCAGGATGGCCGGCATGCTGGTGCCGCGGAACAGGCTCAGCTGCATGGGCGCGCACCTGGCAGGTCAGCGTGCGCGCATCGCCGCGGGCGGGCGGACGCCATCAGATCGAGCCCACGGTTCGGATGCGCGCGCGGGGGAAGATCTCGGCCTGGGCGAGCACGGGCGTGCTGGGGCGCATGCGCTCGACGATGGCGCGCACGGGGGCGCGGATGGCGCCGGAGCACAGCAGCACCGGGGACTCGCCGGAGGCTGCGGCGTGGTCGAAGGTGGTGCGCAGCTTCTGCATGAACTCGCCGAGCTTGGAGGGCGCCATGGCGAGCTGGCGGTCCTCGGGCGGGCCGACCATGCTCTCGGCGAAGGCCTGCTCCCAGTCCGGCGAGAGGGTGATGAGCGGGATGTAGCCGGCGGGGCCGACGTGGCTGTCGCTGATCTGGCGGGCGAGGCGGGCGCGGACGTGGGCCACGATCAGCGGCACCGGGCGGCCGCCGACGCAGGCCTCGTGGATGCCCTCGAGCACGGTGGCGAGGTCACGGATCGAGATGCGCTCGGCGAGCAGGGCCTGCAGCACGCGCTGCACGCCGCCGACCGAGATCTGCTGCGGCACCAGGTCGGCGACCAGGCGCTGCTGGTCGCGCGGCAGGTCGTCGAGCAGCTTCTGGGTCTCGGCGTAGGACAGCAGCTCGGCCATGCTGTCGCGCACCAGCTCGGTGAGGTGGGTGGTCAGCACGCTGGCGGGGTCGACCACGGTGCAGCCGCGCGCGATCGCCTCCTCGCGCTTCGACGGCTCGATCCACAGCGCGGGCAGGCCGAAGGCGGGCTCGGTGGTGCGCTCGCCGGGCATGTCGGGCGGCTCGCCGCTCGGGTCCATCGCCAGCATGCGGGTGGGGCGCAGCTCGCCGCGGCCGGCCTCGATCTCCTTGATGCGCACGGAGTAGGTCTCGGCGCCGAGCTGGACGTTGTCCTGGATGCGCACCGGGGGCAGCACGAAGCCGACCTCGGCGGCGATGGAGCGGCGCAGCGACTTGATCTGCTCGGTCAGCCGTGGCGTGTCGCCGCCGGCCAGCGAGAGCAGACCGTAGCCCAGCTCCAGGCGGATGGTGTCGATGCGCATGGAGTCCGCGATCGGCGCGTCGCCGGTGGCGACGGGGGCGGGCGCGTCGTCCTCGTCCTCGTCGCGGACAGGGGTCTTGAAGCGCAGCCAGGCGCCGCCGCCTGCGAGGCCAGCGAGCGCGAGGAACGGCAGCGCGGGCAGGCCGGGCATCAGCGCGAGCAGGCTGGCGACGCCGGCGGCCAGCGCCAGCGGCTTGTAGCTGCCGCCGAGCTGTCGCATCAGGGCGACGTCGGCCGGGCCCTCGACGCCGCCCTTGGTGACCACGATGCCGGCGGCCGTGGAGACCAGCAGCGCCGGGATCTGCGACACCAGGCCGTCGCCCACGGTGAGCGTCGTGTAGGTCGCCGCCGCGTCGGAGAACGCCATGCCGTGGCGCACCAGGCCGATCGCCAGGCCGCCGAAGATGTTGATGGTGGTGATCAGCAGGCTGGCGATGGCGTCGCCGCGCACGAACTTCGCCGCACCGTCCATGGCGCCGTAGAAGCCGCTCTCCTCCTCCAGCTCCTTGCGGCGGAGGCGCGCGACCTTCTCGGTGACCAGGCCGGAGCTCATGTCGGCGTCGATCGCCATCTGCTTGCCGGGCATGGCGTCGAGGCTGAAGCGGGCTGCGACCTCGGCGATGCGGCCGGAGCCCTTGGTGATGACCATGAAGTTCACGACGAGCAGGATGGCGAACAGGATCAGGCCGATCACCACGTCGCCACCCATCAGGAAGCCGCCGAACGCCGCGACCACGTGGCCGGCTGCGGTCAGGCCCTCGTTGCCGCGGCTCAGGATCAGGCGCGTGGTGGCGACGTTGAGCGACAGGCGCAGCAGCGTGGTGAGCAGTAGCAGCGTCGGGAACGAGGTGAAGTCGAGCGGGCGGCGCAGGAACAGCGCCACCATCAGCACCAGCACCGACAGCGTGAGCGAGAGCGCCAGGCCCACGTCCAGGATCACCGTGGGCAGCGGCAGGATCAGCACGGACAGCAGCGCCACCACGCCGAGCGCCAGGCCGACGTCGGTGCCCGGCGAGTAGCGGCCGACCAGGGCGCCGAACTGCTCGCGCCCCGTGGCCTGCACCGAGATCTGGCCCGGTGGCGGCGGCGCCATCAGGCGGCGACCCCGGCGGCGGGCGGGGTGACGGGAAGGCCCTGCTGCGAGTAGTCGCGCAGCTTGTTGCGCAGCGCGCGGATCGAGATGCCGAGGATGGTGGCCGCGTGGGTGCGGTTGCCGAGCGTGTGGCTCAGGGTCTGCAGGATCAGGTCGCGCTCGACCTGGTCCATGGTCAGGCCGACCAGCGCGGAGATGCCGCCGCCGGGGACGGCGGCCGCCTGGGCGACGCCGCGCTGCGTGGCGGGCCCGGCGATGCTGGGCGCGCCGGGCTGCGGGGCGAGCTCCACCGCGGCGTCGTCGATCTCTGGGCCCTGCGCGAGCAGGACGGCGCGGTGCATGGTGTTCTCCAGCTCGCGCACGTTGCCGCGCCAGGGGTGGCCTGCCAGGCGCAGGCGCGCGGTGGCCGAGATCGGGCGCTGCGCCACGCCGTTCACCTCGGCGTAGTGTCGCGCGTAGTGGTCGGCCAGTGCCACGATGTCGCCCGGCCGCTCGCGCAGCGGCGGGATGCGCAGGCCGACCACGTTGAGGCGGAAGTACAGGTCCTCGCGGAAGCGGTGGGCGGCGACCTCTGCGGGCAGGTCGCGGTTCGAGGTGGCGAGGATGCGCACGTCCACGCGCACCGGGCCGCTGCCGCCGAGGCGGTCGATCTCGCGCTCCTGGATGGCGCGCAGCAGCTTGGCCTGCAGGCGGGCGTCCATCTCGCTGATCTCGTCGAGCAGCAGCGTGCCGCCGTTGGCCGCCTCGAACTTGCCCAGGCGCCGCGCGACGGCGCCGCTGAACGCGCCCTTCTCGTGGCCGAACAGCTCGGACTCCAGCAGGTTCTCGGGGATCGCGGCGCAGTTGAGCGCCACGAACGGGCCGGCTGCGCGTCGCGAGCGGCGGTGGATGTGGCGGGCGAGCACCTCCTTGCCGGTGCCGCTCTCGCCGGTGATCAGCACCGAGGCCTCCGCGGCGGCGACCTGCTCGGCGCGCCGGAGTGTCGCGAGCATCGCCGGGTCGCGCGCCACCAGGGCGTGGGTCTCGCCGGACGCGGCCTGCAGGATGGCCGCGATCAGCTCCGGGTCGGCGGGCAGCGGCAGGAACTCGCGGGCGCCGTCGCGCACGGCGCGGATCGCGGCCTCGGGATCGTTCTCGGTGCCGCAGGCGACCACGGGGGCCGCGATGCGCTCGGCCGCCATGGCCCGCACCAGGCCGGGGACGTCGTGGGCCACGTCGCACAGCACGAGGTCGACGCGGGCGTCGGCGCGCAGCCGGGCGAGGCCGGCGGCACTGGTGTCGGCCTGGTCGAGCTTGGCGCCGCGACCCTGGGCGATGCGCGCGGCCTGACCCAGCTCGGCAGCCAGCGAGCCAATGATCAGGACGCGCATCAGCCGCGGTCCGCCTTGACGATCTCGGTCATGGTGATGCCGAGGCGGTTGTCGTCGACCATCACCACCTCGCCGCGCGCCACCAGCCGGTTGTTGACGTAGATGTCGATCGCTTCCCCGAGCTTGCGGTCCAGCTCGACCACGGCGCCGCGGCCCAGCTTGAGCAGCTGGCTGACCTGCATGGTCGCGCGGCCGAGCACGGCGCTCACCGTGACGGGGATGTCGTAGACCGCCTCCAGGTCGCGCGCGGCGCGTGGGGCGGACTCGCCGGGCTGCGCGGGGTCGTTGAACTCGGCGAGTTCCATGTCAGCCGGCATCAGCCATCTCCTTGGGACCAGGTGTGGTGGGCTCGGCCGTCGCGGGCACGGCCCGGGCGGCGATGGGGGCTGCGGCGGGGGCGGCCTCGAACAGGCCCAGCGGGCCGAGCACGGTCTCGATGGCCTGTGCGATCGCGCGACGGTCGCGCGCGGCGCGCCCGTCCTGCCAGGCGATGCGCACCTCGTCGGGCGCCAGGGTCTCCGTGGGCACGAGCTGCACCCGGGCGGCGAGGTCGGGGTCGAGGCGGGCCACGCTCTCCGCGAGGCCGCGCAGGGCGGCCGTGCTCGCGCGGATCACGATGCGCGGCTCGGTGTCCAGCGCCGGCAGCACCGCCTCCGCCAGGGCACGCAGCTCGCGCTCGCCGTGGCGCGCGCAGGTCGCGGGCAGCGCCGCCGCCAGCAGCGACAGCGCGGTGCGTGCCACGGCCTCCGCGGCCGCGGAGGCCAGCGACTCCGCGGCGACGCGGGCATCGGACAGCGCGGCCGCGACGGCCTGCAGCACCGCCGCGCGCCGGGTTTCGGCCTCGGACTCGGCCACCGCGCGCGCCGCCTTCCAGCCCTCGGCGCGACCGCTCTCGCGGGCGTCGGCCAGCTCGACGGCGGAGTGGGTCGGCTCCGGTGCGGGCGGGGGCGGGGGCGGCGCCTCGGGGGCGTCGAAGTCCTCCGCGAACAGGATGCCGCCGAGCGGGCGGGGTGCTGCGCGGGGAGCGTCCGGCGCGGGCGCGAAGTCGTTCGCCTCGGCGAGCATGGCGGGATGGTCGTGCAGGGCGGCGCGCACGGCGTCGCGCAGCAGCGCGTCCATGCCGCGCGGGCAGCGCTCGGGCTGCTCCGGACGGGTCGCGGTCAATACAGCAGCTCCTCTTCCTGTCCGCCGCCCATCTCGATCTCGCCGGAGGCCGCCAGGGTCTTGGCGACCAGCACGATGGAGGACTGCGCCTCGTCGACGTCGCGCAGCTTGACCGGGCCGAGCGCCTCGATGTCGTCGCGCAGCATGCGGCCGGCGCGCTCGGACATCGACGCGAAGAACTGCTCGCGCAGCTTCTCCGGCGCGCCCTTCAGCGCCAGCGGCAGCTTGTCCTTCTCGACCACGCGAAGCACGACCTGCATCGCGGCAGGGCCCAGGCGCGAGAGGTCGTCGAAGGTGAACATCAGGTTCTTCACCCGCTCCGCGCTGTCCTGGCTGCGCTCCTCCAGCGCCGCCGTGAAGCGCGCCTCGGACTGGCGGTCGAAGTTGTTGAAGATCTCGGCCATCATCTCGTGGCTGTCGCG
>JBPBQS010000165.1:0-24156 GCA_050920955.1 Janthinobacterium lividum
ACCGCGCGGACCCGCTCGCGTCGCGCGCGCGTCCGGCTCAGCGTGCCGGCACCCGGAAGGCGAGCAGCTTCCTGGTCAGCTCGTCGAGGCTGACGTTGCCCTTGTTCAGGACCTGGTTCGCGCCGCGTAGGCGGCGGCGGTCCTCCAGCGTGAGGCTGAGCGAGGTCAGCACGACCACCGGGACCGTTCCGCATCCGGGACGCTCGCGCAGGCGCTCGATGAACTCGAAGCCGTCCATCACCGGCATCGCGAGGTCGAGCAGGATCACCCGCGGCAGGGCGAGCGCCACGTGCTCCAGCGCGGCGCGGCCGTCCTGCGCCTCAGCGACGCTCCAGCCGTGCCTCTCCAGCACGTGGCGCAGCCGCAGCCGGGTGTCGGCGTCGTCGTCCACCACGAGCACGTCGCCCTCCGCGCTGCGGAAGCGGTCCATGACGAGGCTCAGCCGGTTCCAGTCGACCGGCTTCATGATGTAGTCCGCGGCCCCCAGCGAGGACGCCAGCGCGCGCTGCTCGAGGAAGGTCACCATGACGACGGGGATGTCGGAGAGCGCGGGGTCCGCCTTGAGCGCGCCGAGCACGGACCAGCCGTCCATCCCGGGCATCGTGACGTCGAGCAGGATGACGTGCGGGTGGATCTCGCGCGCCAGCGCCAGCCCCGACGCGCCGTCGGCGGCGAGGCGGGCCGCGTAGCCGGTGCGCTCGAGGAACCGGCTCGTCAGCTCGCGCTGCGTCGCGTCGTCGTCGATCACCAGCACCACCTGGCGCCCGTCGGGCTCCATCGCCGGCGCCGCGTCGTCCGGCGGGGCGGCGGCCGGGAGGGTCGCGGGCACGCGCATGAAGAAGGTGCTGCCCTCGCCGGGCACGCTGCGCACGCCGACCTCGCCGCCCAGCAGCGCGCCGAAGGCCTTGGTCAGCGACAGGCCCAGGCCCGTGCCGCCGAACCTGCGCGTGGTCGAGGCGTCGGCCTGCTGGAAGCGCTGGAACAGCCTGGCGACCTGCTCCTCGGACATGCCGAGGCCGGTGTCGGCGACGGAGAAGGTCACCCAGTCGGCGCCGTCCGTGCCGCGCTGGCGGGTGGCCGACAGCGTGACGAGGCCCTTCTCGGTGAACTTGGCCGCGTTGCTCAGCAGGTTGAGCAGCACCTGGCGGATGCGCGTGATGTCGGAGTGCATGCTGCCGAGGCCAGGGGCCAGCACGACCTCCAGGCGGTTCTCCTTGGTGCGCACCAGCGCCTCCGCGGTGGCCGCGATGCCGGCCACCATGTCGGCCACGTCGAAGGTCTCGGCGTAGGTCTCCATCTTGCCGCTCTCGACCTTGGACAGGTCGAGCACGTCGTTGATCAGGCCGAGCAGGTGGCGGGCGTTGGTCTCGACCTTGCGGATGTCGCGCACGACCTCCTCCGGGCCGGCGCCGTCCTCGACCTCCTCGACCAGCATCTCCGCGTAGCCGATGATCGCCGACAGCGGCGTGCGCAGCTCGTGGCTCATGTTGGCGAGGAACAGGCTCTTCGCCTCGTTGGCCGCCTCCGCCTCCTCCAGGGCCAGCGCCTGGCTCCGCTCCGCCTCGCGCAGCGCGGTGATGTCGGTGGCGGTGCCGAACCAGCCGATGACGCTCCCGCCGTCGTCCCCGCCCGCCTCGGTGCGGATCGGCAGGGCGCGCGACAGGAACCAGCGGTACGAGCCGTCGGCGGCGCGCAGCGGGAACGTGTCCTCCCAGGCGGCGCCCGAGGCGACGCTCGCGCCCAGGGTGCGCTCGACACGCTCGACGTGGTCGGGGTGGTGCACGACGGTCCAGCCGGACGCCGCCATCTGCTCCGGCGTCGTGCCGGTGTAGGCGTGCCAGCGGTCGTTGAACCAGGTGATGCGGCCGGACGCGTCGGTCATCCAGGACAGCTGCGGCATGGTGTTGGCGATGGCGCGGAAGCGGGCCTCGCTCCTGCGCAGGTCGCTGGCGATGCGGTGGCGTTCCAGGGCGCGCCCCATCATCTGGCCGAGGACGGCGACCGCCTCCAGGAGCGTGTCGTCGGCCTCGATGGCGTCGTGGTCGTAGAACTCGACGACGCCCGCGACGTCCTGCCCCATCCACACGGGGAAGGCGATGCCGCTGCGCAGGCCGCGCCCGGCGGCGGCGGGCAGGCGCGCGTCCGCCGGCGCGGCCGCGGGGTCGGCGACGTGGACGGGTCCGCGCTCGCGCCACGCCCGCAGGGCGAGGCCGCCCGGGCCGTCTTCCGCAGGGTCCGCGCCGCCGGGGAGGCCGTCGCGGCCGTCCGCGTCGCGGGCATGCCAGCGCCCGGCGAGGGCCAGGGAGTCCCCGCCGGCCTCGTCCTGGCGCCAGAACAGCCCGGCGTCCCAGCCGAAGCCCCTGCCGATCGTCTGCAGGATGCGCGCCAGCATCTCGTCGCGGCCGACCGCCTCGGCCAGCACCTGGCTGACCGCGTGCTGCACGGCGAGCCTGACCCTTGCGTCCTGGCGCACGAGGTTCTCGGCGAAGGTGACGACGCTGCCGCCCGCGTGCGCGCCGTCCGCCACCGGGTAGGACGAGTACTCGGCGAAGAACGAGGTGCCGTCGCGCCGCCACAGCAGCTCGTTCTCCAGGCGCACGGGCCGGCCGCTGTGCCCGGTGTGCAGGAGGGGGCACTCGGCCTGCGGGAAGGCGCTGCCGTCGGGCCTGGTGTGGTGGATGGCCTCGTGCATGTTGAGCCCGACCAGCTCGTCGGCGCGGTCGTAGCCCAGGATGCGCACGGCGGCCGCGTTGGCGAAGAGGCAGCGGCCGAGGGCGTCGACGCCGTACACCCCCTCCCCGAGGGCATCCAGGTAGGCCCACGGCGACGGCCCGGCGGCGATCTCGTCCAACTCGGCTCTCCTGCGTCCGGCCCGGCCGCGTCGCCGGCGGACCGGACGCATGGGCACACGCCCGTTGGCTACCATGGGAGCGGCGGGTTGGGCGAACCCGTTGCCGCGCGGGGCCGTGTCCGGGCGACGTGGGCTCCCGTAGGCCGCGGCAGGGGGCTATGATGAGGCCCACACCCTGGCCATGGCGGGACCGGAACGATGACCACCCTCGTGCGTCCCACGCTGGCGCTGCTGCCCGAGTACGTCGCGGCGCTGGAGCGCGGCTGGTCGCCGGACAGCCTGAACGCGGCCGCCACGGCCGAGGAGCTGGCGGCGATCGCGGCCGACCCCGCGGCGTTCGTCGCCGGCTTCGAGGACCTCGACGCGCTGGGCGAGCCGATACGGCTGCCGGACGGCTCGCTCGTCGCGCGCCTGCCCGGCTTCTGGCGCTGGATCTGGGACGGGGGCTTCTGCGGCGCCATCGGCCTGCGCTGGCAGCGCGGCACCGCGGCGCTGCCGGACCACATCCCGGGCCACGTCGGCTACGGCGTCGCGTCCTGGCGGCAGGGGCAGGGCCACGCGACGCGCGCGATGCGGCTGCTGCTGCCGCAGGCCTGGGGCCTGGGGCTGGAGCACGTCGAGGTGGTCACGGAGCCGGGCAACGTCGGCTCGCGTCGGGTCGTGGCGGCCTGCGGCGGCGTGCTCGTCGAGCGGTTCCGCACCGATCCGGCCTACGGCGGCGTGGAGAAGCTGCGCTACCGCATCCTGCGGCCCGGCGCGCACGCGGAGGGCTGACGCGGCGGGCTGCCCTGTTCGGCGTGCCGTGAACGGCTCGCGCGTGCTCCGCGCCACGCGGGGGCGGGGCGCCGGCACGGGCCGATCCCGGCTTGTCCGCGCGCGAACGCCACGGCTCAATGGCGGGGTCCGCGGGCGTCCGGACGGGGGGCGGTGCGGTGGACGGGATTCCGGCAGGCGGCGACCTCGTGCAGGTCAGCGGGCTCGGCAAGTCGTTCGGGGCCAAGGTGGCGCTGCGCGACGTCTCGTTCTCGGTGCCGCCGGGCCAGGTCTGCGGGCTGCTCGGGCCGAACGGGGCGGGCAAGACCACGCTGTTCCGCCTGCTGATGGGCATCCTCAAGGCGAGCGAGGGCAGCCTGCGCGTGGGCGGGCTCGACGCCTTCGAGGACCGTGTCGCGGTCAAGCGGCTGATCGGCTTCCTGCCCGACGAGCCGGTGTTCTACTCCTACCTGTCCGGGCGCGAGACGCTGGAGCTGAGTGCGGCCATGCACGGGCTCGACGTGGCGGAGACGATGGCGCGGATCGCGCCGCTGGCCGCGCGGCTGCGCCTGGCCGACGACCTCGGGCAGTATGCCGAGGACTACTCGCGCGGGACGAAGAAGAAGCTCGGGCTGCTCCTGGCGCTGCTGCACCGGCCCGGGCTGCTGGTGCTCGACGAGCCGACCAACGGCCTCGACGTGGAGTCCACGCAGCTGTTCCGCGACCTGATCCTCGACCAGGCGGCGCAGGGCACGACGGTGCTGTTCTCCACGCACCTGATGGACCACGTCGCCAGGCTGTGCTCGCACGTCGTGGTCATGGCCGGGGGGACGGTGGTGGCCCGCGGGCCGCTCGCGGCGCTGCGCGCGGCGCACGGGGGCGCGGGGCTGGAGGACATCTTCGTGCGGCTGACGGCGCGGGGCGCGCAGGGGTGAGCGCGGGCCCGCCCGGGTTCTGGAGCACGGTGCGGCTGCTGCTCGGCGCGGCGCGACGGCGGGCGGCGGGGCGGCGCAGGCGGCAGCGCGAGCTTCTCGGCAGGCGCACCGGGCGGCAGGGCACGGGCTGGGGCGGGCTGGGCGCGCTGGTGCCGGTCGTCGTGGCCGTCGCGCTGAACGTCGCGGCGGCGGTGGTCGTCGAGCGCGCGGTCGCGGGCGGCGAGCGGGTCGAGGCGGAGCGGCAGGGCTGGGTCGTGGTGGGGGACTGGTTCGCCGGCCAGGCCCGAAGCGAGCAGGACCGCGTGGGGCGGTTCGGGCTGAACCGGTTCGAGCCCGACCGCGAGTTGCAGCCGTACTATCTCGCCGAGGCGCGGCAGATCACGGGCGACTCCGGCGGCGACGAGCAGGCGGTCGTGGCACGGCTGCGCGACACCGTGCGCGCCGGGCGTGCCGACCTGTTCCTCGGGCGCGACGTCGCGGCGCCGGGTCTGGCGGGGCTGGGCTGGCGGGGGCTGCCGGCGATGCTGGGGTCGGTGGCGCTGCTGTGGTGGAGCGCGATGCTGGTGCTGCAGGGCGAGGGCGTGGACCTCGACGTGCAGCGGCGGCGCCACCCGATGTGGGAGTGGCTGGCGGGCCATCCGGTGCGCCCGGGCGCGGTGTTCCTGGCGGAGATGCTGGCGCCGGTGGCGGCAAACCCCGCGTACGGCGGCGCGATGCTGGTGCCGGGCGTCCTGTACGGGATGCTCTACGGCGGCGGGGCGGGGCTGCTGGCGGCGGTGCTCGTGGGGGTGCCGGTCGCGGTGTCGGCGGCGTGCCTCGGCAAGGGGCTGGAGATCGGCGTGATGCTGCGCTTTGCGCCACGCTCGCGCGGCGCGCTGGTGGGGATCATGGGGTGGCTCGGCTACACGGCGATGATGCTGCTGGTGGTCGGCGTCGTCGAGGCGGGCAGGATCGCCACGGTGCTCGCGCACGTGCTGGGGCCGCTGGCCGCGCTGCCCTGGCCGTGGCTCGGCTGGTTCCTGGGCGAGCAGGCGGACGGGTCGTTCTCGTTCGCGGCCGGGGTGCTCGCGTGCTGGTGCGGCGCCGGAGCGGTCACGGCGACCTCGGTGGGGTTCGCGGCGTGGGGCGCACGGCGCGGGCTGGGCGGGGCGCCGGGGGGCGCGGTGCCGGCGCGGGGCGGCGGGCGGTTCGGGCGGGCGCCGCTGGTGCGCAAGGAGCTGCTGTGGTTCACGCGCGACTGGAGCGCGCTCGTGCAGGTGATCCTGGTGCCGGCGACGATGGGCGGGTTCCAGATGTTCAACATGCGCGGCCTGGTCTCGGACGTCTCCGGGCAGTGGTACACGCTGTGCGGGGCTGCGGTCGTGTTCGGCACCTACTTCCTTGCCGTGCTGGGGCCGAAGTCGCTCGCCTCGGAGGGGGCGGCGCTGTGGCTGGCGCTGACCTGGCCGCACGGGCTGGAGGCGCTGCTCAGGGCCAAGGCGCGGCTGTGGACGTGGGTGTCCTCGGCGATCGTGGGCGTGCTGCTGTGCGGGGTCGGCGCGGCGTTCCCGGGGAATGCGGCGGGCGTGGCGCTGGTGGGCGCGGGCTGGGTGCTGTTCGCGCACAGCATGGCGGACAAAGCGGTCACGCTCGCCACGGTGACGCAGCCGTCGGGGGAGCAGGAGAAGGTGCCGAGCGGCCGCGCCTGGGCCACGCAGCTCGGCACGCTCACCTTCGCGATCGGGGTGCTGACGGCGCAGTGGACGCTGGCGGCGACGGGCATCGTCTACTCCACGCTGACGGCGGCGGCGATGTGGCAGAACTTCCGCGCGCGCCTGCCCTTCCTGCACGACCCGTGGTCCGAGCCGCTGCCGGAGGCGCCGACGCTGATGCACGCGATGGTCGCGATCAGCGGGCTGGTGGAGGCGGCGGCCCTGCTGACGGGCGGGCTGCTCGCGTTCGTGGCGCGCGACACGGTCGCGGTGGGCCAGGCGCTGGTCTACGGGGCGTGCGCGGCGGGGGTCTCGGTCGCTGCGGCGCGGTTCCTAAGGCGGCGCGGGGTGACGCTGCGCGACGTGTGGGTGTGGGAGCCGGCGGGCGGGGCGCGGGTCGGGGCGGGGTCGGGGCGGCGGCCGGACTGGGCGGGGGTGTGGCGGCTTGCGGGGCTGGTGGCGGCGGGCGCGGGGGCCGGCGTGGGGCTCGGGGGGCTGGGGCGGCTGTATGTCGCGGCGCTGCACCGCGTGCCGTGGGCGGCGGCGCTGCTGGACGCCGCGCAGGGCGGGGGGAGCGCGATCCCGCACCTGCGGGAGTCGGTGTTCGCCATGGCCGTGCTGATCGCGCCGTTCGCGGAGGAGTACCTGTTCCGGGGGCTGCTGTACCGCGCTCTCGACCGGGAGTGGGGCGGGTGGCGCGCGGTGCTGGGCAGTGCCGCGTTCTTCGCGATCTACCATCCGCCGCTGTCGTGGCTGCCGGTGGGCGTGCTCGGGGTCGCGAACGCGCTGCTGTTCAGGCGGACCGGGCGGCTGCTGCCGGCGGTCGCGCTGCACATGGCGTACAATGCCGTGGTGCTGGGCTGAGGGGAGGCCCCGGCGGGCGCACGCGGTTGTCCCGAGGGTCACGGGCGGGGCACGTCGTCCAGGCCGTGACGGCTGGCTCGCGAAGGCGCGACCGGTTATTCCGGAGCAGGATCGTTGGGGGACTCGGATGCGGCGGGGGGTGCGGGCGCTGGCGGCGGCGGCGCTGCTGTCGGGGTGCGCGCGCTATGTGGCGCAGCCCGTGTCGGTGGAGCGCAACGCGGCGCGGTTCGACGCGCGCACGCTGGGCGATCCGGGGCTGACGGCGTTCCTGCGGGCCAGCCTGCCGGCGGGGGCGCCGGCGTGGGGGGTGGGGCGGCTGTCGCTGGCGGCGCTGTACTTCCAGCCGGGAATCGAGGTGGCGCGCTCGCGGCTCGCGGTGGCGCTGGGGGCGACGCGGACGGCGGGCCAGGTGGCCAACCCGACGGTGTCGGCGTCGGCGTTCTACAACCTCGTGATCACGCACCCGACGCCGTGGACGGTGGGGCTGGTCGTGAACTTCCTCGTGGAGAGCCTCGGGCGGCGGGGCGCGCGGGTGGCGCAGGCCGGGGCGCTGGCGGAGGCGGCGCGGTCGGACATCGCGACGGCGGGCTGGGCGGTGCGGGCGAAGGTGCGCGAGGCGCTGCTCGCGCTGTGGGCGGCGCGGGCGCGGGGCGTTCTGGCGCGCGGGGCGGCCGGGGCGCAGGGGCAGGTGGCGGCGCTGGACGCGGCGCGGGCGGCGGCAGGGCGCGACGCGGGGCCGGAGGCGGCGCGGGCGCGGATCGCGGCGCTGGCGGCCGAGGGGGAGGCGGCGGCGCAGGAGCGGGCGGAGGCGGAGGCGCTGGGGCGGCTCGCGGAGGCGGTGGGGGTGCCGGCGGGGGCGCTGCGGGGCGTGGACGTGTCCACGGCGGCGTTCGAGGGGGCGGGGCCTGAGGGGGAGGCGCTCGACGAAGGGGAGCTGCGGCGGGCGGCGCTGACGCGGCGCAGCGACGTCCTGGCGGCGGTCGCGGAGTACGGGGCGGCGGAGGCCGGGGTGCGGCTGCAGGTCGCGGCGCAGTATCCGAACCTGGTGGTCGGGCCGGGGGCGAACTACGGCAACCTGGACGCCGAGCGGCTGTCGACGCAGGTGGGCGTGCCGTTCGCTCTGGAGCTGCCGGTGTTCAACCGCAACGAGGGGCCGATCGCCGAGGCGCTGGCGCGGCGTCGCGAGGCGGCGGCGGCGCTGGTCGGCGTGCAGGCGGGGATCGCGGGGGCGGTGGACGGGGCGGCGGCGGGGCTGGGCGCGGCGCGCGCGGCGCAGGCGGCGGCGGCGCGGGTGGTCGCGGCGGCCGGGCAGGTCGACGCGCAGGCGGCGCGGGCGCTGGCGGGCGGGGCGTCGGACCGGCCGGCGCGGCTGGCGGCGGCGCTGGCGCTGGGCGAGGCGCGGAGGGGGGCGGTGGAGGCCAGGCTGTCGGGGCTGGAGGCGCTGGGGCGGCTGGAGGACGCGGCGCAGCAGCCGCTGTTCGAGCCGGCGCTGTGGCCGGCCGGCGCGGGGGCGCTGCCGGGGCTGCCGGGCGAGGGAGCGGCGGGCCCGGCCGCGGGGTCGGGGACGTGAGCGGGCGGCGCGCGGCGGTGCGCGGCGTGCTGGCGCTCGGGCTGGCCGGGGTGGTGGCGGGCGTCGGCTGGGTCGCGGTGTCGGGGTATCGGGAGGGGCGCGAGGATGCGGCGCGCACGCAGGCGCAGGACGCGCCGGTCAAGCCCGCGCTGCGCGTCGCCACGGGCGAGGACGGCGAGCGGGTCATCACCGTGGGCGAGGACGAGCGCGCGCTGGCCGGGCTGCGCTCGGAGCCGGCGGTGGCGGCGCCGTTCCAGCCGCGGGTGCACGCGGCGGCCACGGTGATGGACATCGGGCCGCTGATCCAGGTCGCGGGGCAGCTTGCGGCGGGGCGGGCGCAGCTCGCGTCGGCGGAGGCGCGGGTGGCGGCGTCGCGGGCCGCGGCGGTGCGGGCGCAGGGGCTGTTCCGCGCGCAGCAGGCCGTGTCGCAGGCGGAGGCGCAGGGCGCGGAGGCCGCCGCGCGGGCCGACGAGGCGGCGCTCGCGGCGGCGCAGGCGCAGGCGCAGGCGGGGGCGCAGATGGCGGTGCAGGAGTGGGGCGCGGTGCTCGGGCGGGCGGCGGCGAGCGGCGCGGCCCCCCTGCCCCGGCTGCTCGCGCACCAGGACGTGCTGCTGCAGGTCACGCTGCCAGGCGGCGCAGGGTCCGGCGCGGACATCGGGCCGGCGCCGGCGGCGGGCGCGCTGGTGCTGGGGCGCGGGCGGGAGGCGGCGATGCGGCTGGTGTCGGCGGCGGCGCGGGCGGACCCGAGGGGCGCGGGGCGCAGCCTGTTCTACGTGGCGGCGGCGCAGGACGCGCTGCTGCCAGGCGCGGGGCTGGAGGCGGTGCTGCCCGCGGGGGAGCCGGTGCAGGGCGTCGTGGTGCCGCCGGGCGCGGTGGTGTGGTGGCAGGACCGGGCGTGGGCGTACCTGCACCCGACCGAGACGACCTACGTGCGGCGCGAGGTCGGCACCGCGATGCCGGCGCCGGGGCTGCCGGGGGGGTTCGTCGTGACCGGGCTGGGCGAGGACGCCGCGCTGGTGGTCGAGGGCGCGCAGCTGCTGCTGAGCGAGGAGTTCCGGGCGCAGATCGAGGTCGGCGAGGACCAGGAATGAACGGCGGAGGCAAGCAAGGCCAGAAGCTCTGCCTCTGGACTCCGCCAAGGGAAGCCCCTTGGATGGCTCACTTAAGTAAGTGGGATCAAAGGGTCCTCGGACCCTTTGCGGGTCCGGGCAGAGCCCGGCCTTGCTTGCTGTGAACGGCCCGCAGGCCGCGCTGGTCGCCTTCGCGATCCGTTTCCGCGGGATCGTGGTCGGGCTGTCGCTGGTGCTTCTCGTGGCGGGGCTGCTGGGGCTGTCGGACGCGCGCTACGACGTGTTCCCCGAGTTCGCGCCGCCGCAGGTCGGCATCCAGACCGAGGCGCCGGGCCTGGCGCCGGAGCAGGTCGAGGCGCTGGTGACGCGGCCGGTGGAGGGGGCGGTGCTGGGCTCGCCGGGGGTGCGCCTGGTGCGGTCGAACTCCACGCAGGGGCTGTCGGTGGTCAGCGTGTTCCTCGACCCGCGCGCTGACCTGTTCCGGCTGCGCGCGGCGGCGGCGGAGCGGCTCGCGGTGGCGGCGCCGCGGCTGCCGCAGGGGGTGGCGGCGCCGGAACTGACGCCGCTCACGTCGTCGTCGCAGATGCTGCTGGTGCTGGGGCTGACGTCGGGGCGGGCGTCGGCGATGGCGCTGCGCACGCTGGCGGACGGGGGGCTGCGGCTGCGGCTGCTGGCGGTGCCCGGCGTCGCGGACGTGGGGGTGTTCGGCGGCGAGCGGCGCACCCTGCAGGTGCAGGTCCACCCGGCGCGGCTGGCGGCGGCGGGGCTGGGGCTGGGCGACGTGGCGCAGGCGGCGCGGCGCGCGGTGGGGATGCGCGGGGCGGGGTTCGTGGACACGCCGAACCAGCGGATCGTGCTGGACGCGCGGGCGGGCGAGCCGGCGCCGGACACGCTGGCGCGCACGGTGGTCACGGGGGGCGTGGCGGCGGGCGGCGGGGCTGCGCCGGGGCGGGTGGCACTGGGCGACGTGGCGGACGTGGTGGTGGCGGCGGGGCCGGCGATCGGGGGGGCGGCGATCGGCGGCGCGCCGGGGGTGATCCTCAACGTGTCGGAGGCGTACGGCGCGGACACGCTGCGGGTGACGCGCGCGGTGGAGGCGGTGCTCGCGGAGCTGCGGCCGGGGCTGGAGGGGCAGGGCGTGGTGCTGCACGCGGACCTGTTCCGGCCGGCGGACTTCATCGCGATCACGACGGGCAACATCGCGGTGTCGCTGGGCGTCGGCGCGGTGCTGGTGGCGGCGGTGCTGGTGCTGTTCCTGGCGGACCTGCGCACGGCGGCGATCTCGTGCGCGGCGATCCCGCTGTCGCTGCTCGCGGCGACGCTGGTGCTGCAGCGGCTGGGCTACAGCCTGAACACCATGACGCTGGGCGGGCTCGCGATCGCGATCGGCGAGGTCGTCGACGACGCGGTGATCGACGTCGAGAACATCGTGCGACGGCTGCGCGAGAACCGCAGGCTGGCGGCGCCGCGGCCGGAGCGCGCGGTGGTGCTCGACGCGTGCCTCGAGGTGCGCGGGGCGGTGGTGTACGCGAGCTTCGCGGTGATCGTGGTGTTCCTGCCGGTGGTGTTCCTGCCGGGGATCGCCGGGCGGCTCTTCGCCCCGCTCGGGGTTGCGTACGTGCTGGCTGTGGCGGCGTCGCTGGGGGTCGCGCTGGTGGTGACGCCGGCGCTGTCGGCGGGGCTGCTGGTGGGGCGCGCGCTGCGCGAGCGGGACCCGGCGCCGGTGCGCTGGTCGCGGGCTGCGTACGAGCGGCTGCTGGGGCGGATGTCGCGCCGGCCGCGCCCGGTGCTGCTGTGCTGGGGCGTGCTGGTGGCGGCGGGGCTGTCGGTGCTGCCGTTCCTGGGCACGAGCTTCATCCCGGAGCTGAAGGAGACGCACTTCACGCTGCACATGTCGGCGGTGCCGGGCACCTCGGTCGAGGAGTCGCTGCGCATCGGCGCGCGGGTGGCCGACGCGCTGAAGCGGCTGCCGGTGGTGCGCTCGCTGGCGCAGCGGGTGGGGCGCGCGGCGCTGTCGGCCGACACCTGGGGGCCGAACTACAGCGAGTTCGAGCTGGACCTGCAGCCGGGTCTGTCGGGCCGCGAGAGCGACGCGGCGCGCGAGGCGCTGCGCGGGGTGCTGTCGCGGTTCGTCGGCGTGAACTTCGCGCTCAAGACGTTCCTGGGCGAGCGCATCGAGGAGACGGTGTCGGGGTTCACCGCGCCGGTGGCGATCGGGCTGCACGGCGGCGACCTCGACGCGCTCGACCGGGTGGCGGCGGACGTGGCGCGCGTGCTGGGCGGCGTGGCGGGGGCGTCGGGCGTGCAGGTGGAAAGCCCGCCCGGGCAGCCGTCGCTGCAGGTGCGGCTGCGGCCGGCGGCGGTGGCGCGGCTCGGGCTGGACCAGGCGGACGTGCTGGACGCGGTGCGCATCGCCTACGGGGGCGACGTGGCGGGCGAGGGGTTCGACGCGGACGGGGCGTTCGACGTGGTGACCGTGCTCGACCCGGCGTCGCGGGCGGACCTGCGCGCGATCGCGTCGCTGCCGCTGCGGGCGGCGGACGGCACGCGGGCGCGGCTGGGCGACGTCGCGGAGATCTACGAGGCCGGGGCGCGGGCGGGCGTGCTGCACCAGGGCGGGCAGCGGCTGCAGAGCGTGACGTGCAACGTGGACGGCGGCGACGTGGCGGGGTTCGTGGCGCGGGCGCGGGGCAGAATCGCGGCGCAGGTCGTGCTGCCGCCGGGGGTGACGATCGACTACGGCGGCACGGCGCAGGCGCAGTCCGACGCCAGGCGGGACCTGCTGCTCAACGCGGCGCTCGGGCTGGCGGGGGTGGTGTCGCTGCTCGCGGTGGTGACGGGGAGCGCGCGCACGCTGCTGCTGGTGATGGTGAACCTGCCGTTCGCGCTGGTGGGCGGCGTGGTGGCGGTGTTCGCGACGGGGGGCGTGCTGACGCTGGGCTCGACGGTGGGGTTCGTGACGCTGTTCGGCATCACGCTGCGCAACTCGATCATGATGGTGTCGCACTACGCCAGGCTGGCAGAGGACGGGGAGTGGGATGCCGCGACGGCGATCCGCGGCGCGGGAGACCGGCTGGTGCCGATCCTGATGACGTCGCTGGTGACCGGGCTGGGGCTGCTGCCGCTGGCAATCGGGCTCGACGAGCCGGGACGCGAGATCGAGGGGCCCATGGCGATCGTGATCCTGGGCGGGCTGGCCACGTCGATGGCGCTGAACCTGCTGGTGCTGCCGCTGCTGGCGATGCGGCACGGGCGGTTCGGGGGGACGGCAGGGTCGTGAGGCGGGCCGCCGCGCCCGGTGGTCGGGGCGCGGCGGCGGCGCGGCGGCTCAGCCGACGGGGCAGACGCCCAGGGCGTTGCGGTTCGCGGGCGGGGTCGCGAGCGGGTGCAGCTGCACCTTGTCGAGCGCGGGCGAGTCGTCCTCGGGGAACGGCGTCGCGCCGGCGGGCAGGCAGTTCGACGCCAGGATGAACGCGGTCACGTCGGCGTACTGCTTCGTGCTGAGGCTGCCGCCGGCGTTGAGCGGCATCATCGTGAACACGATCGTGCGGATCGCCTCCAGCGACCACTCGTTGTCGGCGGCCGAGCTGAGGAACTCCGTGCCCGCGATCGCCGGCGCGGCCAGGCCGTGCATGTCGGCGCCGTGGCAGGAGACGCAGTTCTCCGCGTACACCGCCTTGCCCGCCACGGCCTGCGCCTGGGTGTAGAGCGCGGGGAACGGCGCGTTGTCGGCGGCCGGTGTTGCTGCCGCCGTGGCCGCGGCAGGCACCGCGGCCGGGGCCTGCGTCGCCGCCACGGCCGCGGGCGCGCCGCCCGGGGCGGGCGTCGCCTCGGCGTGCCGGCCCTTCGCAGGCGCCAGGCAGTCCTGCTGCACCAGCGGCCAGGCCGCGGTGCGCAGCACCACCAGCCCGTCCGTGCCGGCCACCGCGGTCACGCCCAGCGGCGTGTCGAGCGCCGGCAGCGCCGCGCCGGGCGCCAGCGCCACGAAGCCCAGCCGCCCGCCGTGCACCGCCCAGCCCGCCGCCACCGTGCCGCTGCACGCGTCCACCGTGCTCGCGCCCAGCGGCACGCCCAGCACCGTCGTGCCCAGCGCGCCCAGCAGGCCGCCGAACACGTCCGGGCTCGTGGAGCGGCCCTCGGCCACCAGCAGGCTGTCCACCGCCTGGGTCGCGGCGATCTGGAAGTCGCCCAGCTCGTGCGCCTTGGCGGCCGTCTGCAGGCGCGCGACCGCGGCGCGCGCGTTCACCTCGGCCCCGCGCACCGCGTCGGCCCAGACCGGCGCGTCCGTGCGGTTGAGCAGCGCGTCGAGCCGCCCCACCGCGCCCACCGCGTCGTCGGGCACGCCGGCGGCGGCGACGTAGGCGGGGTCGCGCTCGCCGGCGAGCATGTTGGCCGCGCGCTGCGCCGCCTCGCGGTAGTGCGACGGGTCGGCCTCGTAGCTGTCCAGCGCGCCCACCACCGCCGTGCGCGCCGCGCGCAGGTCCGCGAGCGCCGCCTGGGCCACCGCGTGGTCCTCCGCGGTGCCCGCGCGCGCCGGGCCGGCCAGCGGCAGGAGACACAGCACGGCCGCGCCTGCCATCAGCGCCGGGCGAAGGGAACAGGTCATTGGGCGATCCTTGGACGCGGGGGTGGTGTCGGGCCGGGCGGCGGGCGGTTCCGCGGGGCCGGCCCGGGGGCGGCCCGGGAACGGCGACGTCGTGCGCCGCACGCCGGGATCATGGGGCCGGCGTGGCCCGCTTCAAGCGTGGCCCTCTCAAGGACAAGGCCCGGGGGTGGTGCCCCCGGGCCCGGCCCTGCTCTCGCGCGCCCCGAGCCGGGCGCGCGCCTTGCTCACGGCATGACGTAGGCGCTGATCGACGCGTCCACCGCGGTGCTCTTCAGCTCCGGCACCTTCTGGTTGCCGGCGCCGCCGGACGCCACGACCACGAAGGTCCTGCCGCCCACCTGGTAGGCGCTCGGCGGCGCGATGATCGCGTTGGGCGTCTGCGCCGACCAGAGCTGGTCGCCGGTCTTCGTGTCGAAGGCGTCGAACTTGCCGTTCAGCTCGCTCGTGAACACCACGCCCGACTTGGTCACCAGCGCGCCGCCGACGGCCGGCAGGTCGAGGTGGTGGCGCCAGTTGAACACGCCGCTGTCGATGCTGATCGCGTTCATGTCGCCGGTGTTCGGCCCCACGAACGTCGGGAAGATGCCGCCCAGGTAGAACTGGCCGCTGATGTAGACGGCCTGCTGGGTGGACTTCCAGAAGCCGCACTCGTTGACGCTGGGGACGAAGAACGCGTTGGTGCCGGGGTCGTAGGTGCCGCCGTTGTACTCGATGCCGCCGTTGGTGTTCGGGCAGGCGACGTTGCCGGCCGCCGTGGGCTCGGTGTTCTGGTTGTGCTGGAACGAGGCGGCGGTCTGGCTCACCAGGTGGCCGTCGCCGGAGTCGAGCACCCAGAAGTTGCCGGCCTTGTCGCCGGCCGCGACCAGCTCCTCCTCCTGCCCGCCGGCCTTGCCGTGGAACAGCACGGGCGGCATCGAGGGGTCCCAGTCGTGCGTGTCGTGGGCGATGAACTGGTGGTACCACTTCATCTTCGGCGTCGACGGGCCGGAGATGTCGAGCGCCACCATCGAGTTGCTGAACAGGTTGGCGCCCGGCCGCACCGAGCCCAGGAAGTCCGGCTGCGGGTTGCCGAGGTCGAGGTAGAGCGTCTGCGAGGCGGGGTCGATCGCGAGCCCGGCCCACACCGACGCGCCGCCGCGCTTCCAGGTGTCGCCCGGCCAGGTGTCGTTGCCCGGCTCGCCCGGGCCCGGCACGGTGTACCAGCGCCACAGCACGCGGCCGTCCTTCGGGTCGAAGGCCTGCACGTAGCCGCGCCCGCCCCAGTCGCCGTTCGACACGCCGATCAGCAGCATGTCCTGGTTGGTGGCGGTGTTGTGGTACGGCACCGGCGCCATCGTGTAGAAGGAGTTCTTCGGCTCGTCGACGCCGAGCACGTCCCACGCCTTGGCGCCGGTGGCCGCGTCGAGCGCGATCATGTGGCCGTCCAGCGTGCCCAGGAACACCTTGTCGCCCATCAGCGCCACGCCGCGGTTGCCGGCGAACGCGATCACGTGCGGGCTGTCGACGAACTCCCACTTCTGCGCACCGGTCGCTGCGTCGATCGCGTAGACGTGGTCGTGCGCGGAGGTGACGAACATCGTGCCGTGCCAGACCAGCGGGGCGACCTCCATCGGGCCGGGGTCGCTGATCTTGAACGTCCACGCCGGCTGCATCTTGCCCACGTTCTGCGGGGTCACGGCGGGCAGGTCCACGTAGCGGTTGCCGCTGTAGCTCTTGGCCGGGAGGATCCAGTTCTCCGCGTCGGCGTCGGCCTTCGCGTAGTCCGCGGCGCCGGGGCCCGCGCCCACGGCGGCCTGCGACGCGGCGGCGGCGGGCTTCGGCGCGCCCGCGGACGGCGTGCCGCCTTGCGAGGGCGCCTGCGGATTCTCGTTCGCGAGCGGCGCGCTCTGCGACCACGCCGGCGAGATCAGGCACACCGCGAGGGCAAGGCTTGCCACCCCGCCCAGCAGACGACGACGCCGGTCCATCGAATTCTCCCTGGATCTCGCGCTCTTCCGAGCGTTCTTGCCGGCGCATGCCGGCGCGTTCGCATGTTATGCCAGACATGAGGGGCTGTCACCCCTCGCCGCCCCGGCACGGCCACGGATGCCACCGGAATCAGTGCATTACCGATACGAAAAAGCCGGACGGGGGTCGCCCCGATCCGGCCCGCAGGCGGGCCCGTGTCAGTCGAACATGTCGGGCTGGGTCGCGACCAGCTGGTTGTAGATGGTCTGGAAGTGCAGCCAGCCGATGAAGTCGTTGCCGACATGGTCGAGGCTGTACTGCGCGGTCTTGTCGGACAGCAGCTGCGGCCTGACGCCGGACGCCTCGACCTGCAGCTGGACCTGGCAGCAGCGCTCCAGGGCGATGAACCAGAACGCGGCGTCGTCGATGCTGTGGCGGCTGGTGGTCAGCAGGCCGTGGTTCTGGTGCAGCACGCCGCGGTACTTGCCGATCTCGGCGGCGATCGACAGGCCGCTCTCCTTCTCCACCGCCACCGCGCCGGCCGAGGCGCCGATCACCGCGTGGTTGCCGTAGAAGCACGCCGCGTCCTGGCTCAGCATGTCGAGCGGGCGCCCGGTCGCGCACCAGGCGGTGCCGTGCGTCGTGTGCGCGTGGCACATCGCCATCACGTCGGGGTGCGCGTCGTGCACGGCCGAGTGCAGCACGAAGCCCGCGCGGTTGATGGCGTGGCTTCCCTCGACGACGCGGCCGGCGTGGTCGGCGAGCACGAGGTTCGACATGCGCACCTGCGAGAAGTGCACGCACATCGGGTTGGTCCAGTACAGCTCGGGCCGCTCCGGGTCGCGCACCGTGAGGTGGCCCGCGAAGCCGTAGTCGAAGCCGTGCAGCGCGAAGGCGCGCGTGGCCGCGACCAGGTGCTGCTTGCGGTACTCGCGCTCCTCGGCGAAGGAGGCGAACTTCGGGATCTCGGGGAAGATCAGGCCGGGCTGCTCCGGCTGGTAGATCGAGATGCGGTCGGCGACGGAGTCGAGCATGGGGGTGTCCTTGCGTGGGGCGG
The DNA here is from genome assembly GCA_050920955.1 of Janthinobacterium lividum. Taxonomy (GTDB): domain Bacteria; phylum Pseudomonadota; class Alphaproteobacteria; order Acetobacterales; family Acetobacteraceae; genus CAXSEF01. Next base: position 17,345 of record JBPBQS010000165.1, read on the forward strand.
GCGCCCGGGCGGGCGTCCGGGGCTTCAGCGGTTGACGATGCGGCGCGGCATGGTGAGCGCGAGCAGGCTGCCGGCGACGATGCTGGCGGCCAGGGTGTAGACGCCGAGGTCGGTGGAGTGCGTGCGGTCGATGATCCAGCCGATCACGTAGGGGCTGACGAAGCCGGCGAGGTTGCCGACGGAGTTGATCACCGCGATCCCGGTGGCCGCCGCCGCACCCGCGAGCATCGCGGTGGGCAGGCACCAGAACTGCGACAACGTGGTCATCACGCCCATGGTGGCCACGGTGAGGCCGAGCATGGCGATCGTGGTGTCGCCGTGCGCCGCCACCGCGACCAGCCAGCCGAGCGCGCCGACCATCCCCGGCACGGCGAGGTGCCAGCGACGCTCGCGCGCGGCGTCCGAGAGGCGGCTGACGAAGACCATCGTCGCCGCGCCGCAGCCGTAGGGCAGCACGGTGAGCAGGCCGATCGACAGCGGGCTGGAGACGCCCGCGCCCTTGATCAGCGTCGGCAGCCAGAAGCCGATGCCGTAGAGGCCCATGACGAAGCAGAAGTACACGCCGCACAGCAGCCACACGCGGGGATTGGTGAATCCGTCGCGCAGGGCGTGGGACTGCACGCCCTCGCGGTCCGAGGCCACGTTGCGGGCGAGCAGCGACTTCTCCGCGGGCGTGAGCCAGCGCGCCGCCTCAATGCCGTTGTCGAGGTAGAACAGCACGGCGATGCCCATGACCACGGACGGCAGCGCCTCGATCAGGAACAGCCAGCGCCAGCCGGACAGGCCGCCGATCCCGGCCATGGACTGCATGATCCAGCCGGACAGCGGGCCGCCGACCACGCCTGCGATCGGGATGCCGGTCATGAACAGCGCGATCATCTTGCCGCGCCGCTCGGCCGGGTACCAGTAGGTGAGGTAGAGGATCACGCCGGGGAACAGGCCGGCCTCGGCGACGCCGAGCAGGAAGCGCAGGGTGTAGAACACCGCGGGCGTGGCGACGAACACCATGGCGGCGGACAGCGCGGCCCAGGTCAGCATGACGCGCGCGATCCACACGCGCGCGCCCACCTTGTGCAGGATGATGTTGCTCGGCACCTCGAACAGGAAGTAGCCGAGGAAGAAGATGCCGGCGCCGAGGCCGTAGACCGTCTCGCTGAAGTGCAGCTCGCCCAGCATCTGCAGCTTGGCGAAGCCGACGTTGACACGGTCCAGGTACGCAACGACGTAGCAGAGGAACAGGAACGGCATCAGGCGCCAGGTGACCTTGGCGTAGACCGACTGCTCCGTCCGCACGGGAATCGGAACCTCTCCAGCAACTGCCTGGGACATGGTCGTCCTGAACTCCCCGGGGTTCGCGCCGCCGTTGGCCGGCGTGCGCGTATTCCCGCAAGCCTCGGACGAAGCGGGGCGCCTTGACAAACGACAAGAATTCACCTTGACGTAAGCGGAATTCACCCGGACGGCCATGCGCCAGCTCCCGAGCCTCCCCGCGATCAGGGCCTTCGAGGCGGCCGCACGGCTGGGCAGCTTCGTGCTGGCCAGCGAGGAGCTGCACCTCACGCCCTCGGCGATCAGCCACCAGGTGCGCGCGCTCGAGGCGCATCTCGGCTGCCTGCTGTTCGTGCGCGGCCACCGCCAGGTCGCGCTGACGCCGCCGGGGCGCGGCCTGCTGGGGCGGCTGACCCCGGCGCTCGACGCGATCGAGGCGGCGTGCGCCGAGGCCGGGCGCGGGCCCGCGGCGCAGGCGCTGTGCGTGCACTGCGCGCCGTCGTTCGCCTCGAAGTGGCTGGGGCCGCGCCTGCCGCTGTTCATGCGGCGCCATCCCGGCATCGGCATCCGGCTGTCGGCGAGTGCGGACCCGATCGACCTCATGCGCCACGAGGCGCTCGACCTGGTGATCGCCTACGGGCCGGTGGCGCCGCGGCGCGGGATCGTGGCGGAGGGGCTCGGCGTCGAGCAGGTGGCGGCGCTCGCGGCCCCGGAGACGGCGCGGCTGCACGACCCGCTCGACGCCGCAGCGCTGCGCCGCCTGGTGCTGATCGAGTCCGCGGTGAGCCCGGTGCGCTGGGCGGACTGGTTCGGCCTGAACGGGGTGGCCCTGCCGTCGGGCGGCGCGTCCAGGCCGTCGTTCGACCGCGGCGCGCTGGCGGTGTCGGCGGCGGTGCAGGGGCTCGGCGCGGTGCTGGAGAGCACGCGCTTCGCCCAGGAGGAGATCGCGCGCGGCGAGCTGGTGCTGCTGGGCGGGGGCGCGATGCGCCCGGTGCCGCGCACGCTGCACTTCCTGTGCACGCGCGCGGCGCAGCGCGAGCTGCCCAGGGTCGTGGCGTTCCGCGAGTGGCTGCTGGAGACGCTCGGGGAGGAGCCGGCTGGCGCGGAGGCGGGGCGGGGCTGAGCCCTGCGGCCGGGCCGCGGAGGTCGCGGCCGACGCGCCGTCGGTCACACCAGCCCGGTGGTCCGGTAGAGCGCGATGACCAGGAACACGGTGGCGGTCTTGATCAGGGTGATGATGAAGATGTCGCCGTAGGACTGTCGGTGGGTGAGGCCGCACACGGCGAGCACGGTGATCACCGCGCCGTTGTGCGGCAGGTCGTCCATGCCGCCGGACGCCATGGCGGTGATGCGGTGCATGACCTCGAGCGGGATGTGTGCGGCGTCGGCGGCGGCCGCGAGCTGCCCGCCCAGCGCCGCGAGCGCGATGCTCAGGCCGCCCGATGCGGAGCCGGTGATGCCGGCGAGCGTGGTGGTGGCGACCGCGGCCTTAACCAGCGGGTCGGGGATCACCGCGAGCGCGTCGCGGGCCACGATGAAGCCGGGCAGCGCCGCGATCACGCCGCCGAAGCCGAACTCGGAGGCGGTGTTGAGCGTGGCGAGCAGGGCGCCGGCGACCGCGGACTTGGTGCCCTCGTTGAAGCGGCCCCGTATGCCGCGGAAGCCGAGCGCCACGGTCAGCAGCACGCCCACGAGCAGCGCCGCCTCCAGCGCCCAGATGGCGGTGAAGGCGGGGACGTCGGTGACGAGCGGCTCGGGCAGGCCGGGCAGGCTCACGGTATCGGTCTTGCCGAACACGCCGGGGATGAGCCCGGTGAACAGCCGGTTCAGCACCCACACCGAGAGCAGCGGCAGCACGGCGACGCCCCACGGCGGCACGGCGCCCTCGTCGACGCGGTCGGGCTCGTTGAGGTGGCCGGTGCCGTAGCCCTCGTCGCCGGCCTGGCGGGCGCGCCACTGCAGGTAGCCGACGCCGGCGACCAGGATCACCGCGGAGCCGAAGGTGCCCAGGATCGGCGCGGCCCAGGCGGTGGTGTGGAAGAACGCGGTGGGGATGATGTTCTGGATCTGCGGCGTGCCGGGCAGCGCGTCCATGGTGAAGCTGAAGGCGCCCAGCGCCAGGGCCGCGGGCATCAGGCGCTTGGGGATGCGCGCCTCGCGGAACAGCTCGGTGGCGAAGGGGTAGACGGCGAACACCACGACGAACAGCGACACGCCGCCGTAGCACAGCACGGCGGCGACCAGCACGGTGGCCAGGATCGCGCGCTTCGCGCCCACCAGCCGGATGATGGCGATGGTGATGGAGCGCGCGAAGCCCGACATCTCCATCAGCTTGCCGAACACGGCGCCGAGCAGGAACACCGGGAAGTACAGCTTCACGAACACCACGGCCTTGGCCATGAACAGCCCGGTGAAGGCGGTCGGCACCGCGGACGGCGCGGTCAGCAGCACCGGCAGCATGGCGGCCACCGGCGCGAACAGGATGACGCTGAACCCCCGGTAGGCGAGGACCATCAGAAGCAGGAGCCCGAGAAGGGCAATCGCGACGCTCACGGCATTCACTCCCTGTTGTCCGGGGCGGCTCGTTCTTCGGCCGCTCCTGGATCGCTGCGGCGGCGGCTAGTCGGCGGTCCAGCCCCCGTCGATCACGAGCGAGGTGCCGGTCATCAGGGCGGAGGCGTCGCCGGCGAGGAACACCACCGCGCCCATCAGGTCCTCGACCTGGCCCACGCGCCCGAGCTTGATGCGCGCGAGCACGTCGGCGCGGAACGCCGCGTCGGCGAGGTAGGGCCGGGTGAGCGGCGTCTCCACGAAGGTCGGGCACAGCGTGTTGACGCGGATGCCGTGCGGCGCGAGGTCGATCGCCGACGCCTTGGCCAGGCCCTCCAGCGCGTGCTTGCTGGCGCAGTACGCGCTGCGCAGCGCGCCGCCGACGTGGCCCATCTGCGAGGACACGTGGATCAGCGAGCCGGGCAGCGACGCCGCGACCAGGCGGCGGGCCACGGCCTGCGCCACGAAGAAGGCGGCGCGCAGGTTCACGCCGAGGATGGCGTCGAAGTCCGCCTCGGTGACGTCGGCGAAGGTGCGGGGGCGGTTGGTGCCGGCGCTGTTCACCAGGACCTGGAACGGCGGGCGCGCGTCCAGGGCGGCGCGGGTGGCGGCGGCGTCGCACACGTCGAGCACCAGCGCCTCGGCCGTGCCGCCCGCGTCGCGAATGGCTTCGGCGGCGGCCTCGATCTCGTCGCGGGTGCGCGCGGCCAGGGTGACGTGGGCGCCGGCCTCGGCCAGCGCCGCGGCTGCGGCCAGGCCGATGCCGCGGCCTGCGCCGGTGACGAGCGCGCGGCGGCCGTCGAGGCGGAAGGAGGGCGTGCGTGGCAGGATCACGCCGGGTCGTCCGCGGGGCGCTGCGCGTCGATCGCGGCCATCTCGCGCTTGTGGCGGGCGAGCGCCATCAGGCGGCGGTCGCGCCAGGAGCGGCGTGCGGCCAGGGCGTCGGCGGGCAGAGTCTCGCGCCGCGCGGCCTCGACGCGGGCGATCAGGGCGTCGTCCCAGGCGTGGTGCTCGGCGGTGCTGGCGGCGATGTCGCGGTACAGGCCGCCCAGGCGTCGTGCGTAGTCGGCGATGCCGCCGGGGGCGTTCAGGTCGATGGTCTCGAACGGGCCCATGAACGCCCAGCGCAGGCCGAGCCCCTCGGACACGGTGCGGTCGATGTCGGCGGCCGAGGCCAGGCCGCTGTCGGCGAGGCGCCAGGCCTCCATCAGCAGCACGCCCTGCAGGCGGTTCAGCACGAAGCCGTCCGCCTCGCGCGTCAGGGTGACCGGCACCTGGCCGACCTCTGCCATCAGCGTGCGCGTGGCCGCCAGCGCCTGCGGGTCGGTCCAGGGCGCGGGGACCAGCTCCACGACCGGCGCGAGGTAGGGCGGGTTGACGGGGTGGGCGACGAGGCAGCGGGCGCGGCAGGCGACGTGCTCGGTGAAGCGCGAGGCGGGGATGCCGGAGGACGAGCTGCCGACCAGCGTGTCGGGGCCGAGCACGGCGTCGAGCGCGCTCATCGCCGCGCGCTTGGCGTCGATGCGCTCGAACACGCTCTCCTGCACGTAGGCCGCGCCGGCGGTGGCGTCGGCCAAGCTGGCGGCGACGCGGACGCGGGCGAGCACGGCGGCGGGCGGGTCGTCGAGCAGGCCGGCGTCGCGCAGGTCGTCGAGCCTGGCGGCGATCTCCGCGCGCGCCCTGTCCGCGGCGCCGGGGTCGCTGTCGTGGAGGCGGACCTCGTGGCCGGCGCGGGCGAACACGATGGCCCAGCCGCTGCCGACCAGGCCGGTGCCGACGACGGCGACGGGCGGCCTCATGCCGGGTGCCGCGTGGCCGCCCGGCGGTGCCGGTGCGTCATTCCGCGGCGGCGCCGTAGGGCACGTTGCGGCCGCCGAAGCGGCGGACGCGCAGGTTGGCCTGCTCGCCGTGGCCGGTGAAGCCCTCCAGGGCGCACAGGCGCGAGCAGTATTCGCCGATCCGCGCGGAGGCCTCGTCGGTGAGGACGCGCTGGTAGGTGCAGGTCTTGAGGAACTTGCCGACCCAGAGCCCGCCGGTGTAGCGCGCCGCCTTCTTGGTCGGCAGCGTGTGGTTGGTGCCGATCACCTTGTCGCCGTACGCGACGTTGGTGCGCGGGCCGAGGAACAGCGCGCCGTAGTTGGTCATGTGCGCGAGGAAGTAGTCGGGGTCGCGCGTCATCACCTGGACGTGCTCGGAGGCGATCTGGTCCGCGACCTCGACCATCTCGTTGTCGGTCTCGACGACGCACACCGCGCCGTGGGTGGCCCAGGCCTGGCGCGCGATGTCGGCCGTCGGCAGGATCGTCAGCAGGCGCTCGATCTCGCGCATCGTGTCGCGCGCGAGCTTCTCGGACGTGGTGAGCAGGATCGCGGGCGAGTCCGGGCCGTGCTCGGCCTGGCCCAGCAGGTCGGTGGCGCACATCTCGCCGTCCACCGTGTCGTCGGCGATCACCAGGGTCTCGGTGGGGCCGGCGAACAGGTCGATGCCGACGCGGCCGAACAGCTGGCGCTTGGCCTCGGCGACGTAGGCGTTGCCGGGGCCGACCAGCATGTCGACGGCCTCGATCGTCTGGGTGCCGAGCGCCATGGCGCCGATCGCCTGGATGCCGCCGAGGCAGTAGATCTCGTCCGCGCCCGCCAGGTGCTGGGCGGCGACGATGGCGGCGGCGGGGCGGCCGTGGAACGGCGGCGCGCAGGTGGCCACGCGCGGCACGCCGGCGACCTTGGCGGTGATCACCGACATGTGGGCCGAGGCGAGCAGCGGGTACTTGCCGCCGGGCACGTAGCAGCCGGCGGCGTTGACCGGGATGTTGCGGTGGCCGAGCACCACGCCGGGCAGGGTCTCGACCTCGATGTCGCGCAGGGCGTCGCGCTGGTGCTGGGCGAAGTTGCGGACCTGGGCCTGGGCGAAGGCGATGTCCTCGAGGTCGCGCGGCCGCAGCTCGGCGAGGCAGGCGTCGATCTCGGCGGGCGAGAGGCGGTAGGTGTCGCGGT
>JBPBQS010000002.1:0-23474 GCA_050920955.1 Janthinobacterium lividum
CGTGCGCAGCGCCTTCTGCCGGTAGAGGAACCCGTCGCCGGCGGTGACCTCCACCAGCGTCTCGATGTGGCCCTCCACGTCCTGCACGCAGCGGTCGAGCGCCTGCCAGTCCATCTCGCCCGCAAGCGCCGGCAGCGGCGCCGGCGCCGGGGGCCACGCCGGCGGCCTGGCCGCGGCCGCGGGGTCCGTGCGCGGCGCCGCGGCGTCGGGTGCGCGGGCAAAAGGCGCGGCCGCGGGCGTCGTGGCGGCAGGCGCCGGCCGCAGCACGTCGCAGCGGCCGAGGGCCTCCTTCGTGGCCTGCGCCGCCTTCACCGCCCCGGGCGAGCGGGCGCGGCTGGCGGCGATGTCGAGGTCCTCGTGCAGCGAACGCTGCAGCTCGGCCGCGCGGCTGCCGTCCCCGCCGCGGTGCGCCCCGCCGGCCGCCCCGCCGCCTGGCGCGTCGTCGGAGATGTCGTCCTGCATGCCGCGCCGCAGCAGCGCCGCCTGCATCCCGGCGAAGTCGACCGCGGCGGCCCGGGCGTAGCTGATGGACTGCAGCGACAGGTCGTAGGTCTCGACCACCAGCCCGCCCGCGTGCCGGATGGCGCGGAACGAGAACCAGCCCAGCGCGGCCGTGATCAGCGTCATGCACAGGAACGCGGCCAGGATGCTGCTGCGGATCGTGTGCGGACCCGGGCGCCCCGGGACGCGTGGCGAGAGGCGGGTCGGCCTGCCGTCGCCCCTGGGCTGCGCGGCGTCGGGGACTTGGCTGTGGTCCACGATGAATGGATCGCTCCCTGGCGCCCGCGGCCTGCCGGCCCCCCGAGTTATCGCAGGGTTGCCTCTGCCACAACGCCGGCATGTCTCCCCCGCGTGTGTCGCCCCCGGCGTGTCGCATCGTTCTGGGGGCCGTCCGGCCGGCGCGGGCCTGCCTGCCGCCCCGTGCGCTTGTCGCTGCCGGGGGCAGGGGGCATGGTCCATGCCATGGACGCGATCATGTTCCCGCGCAGCGTGTGGCGAGACGTGGCGCTGCCCGCCGTGGTCGCCCTGGCCGTCCTGGCGGGCGGCGTCGCCACGCTGCGCGCGGCCCGCACGGTCGGCGTGTCGCAGAAGAACCGGATGTTCCAGCCGGGCGTGCTCTCCCTGGAGCGCGGCGACCTGGCCGAGATCCTCAACGACGACGCCCCGCTCCTGCACCACGCCTACGTGGCTACCCCGGAGTTCAGCTTCGACTCCGGCGAGCAGCTCCCGGGCAACCACACGGAGGTCCGCTTCACCGTGCCCGGGACCTTCACCGTGCGCTGCGCCATCCATCCCAAGATGCACCTGTACGTGACGGTGCAGTGAGGGCGCTGCTGCGGGCCCTGCGCCAGCTCGAGGATCCGGTGTTCGCGGGCGTGCTGCTCCGCTCCGTGCTCTGGTCGGCGGCGGGGTTCGGGCTGCTGTGCTGGGGCGGCGCGTGGGGCGCGCACCACTGGCTCGCGGTGCACGGGGGCGCCTGGCACGGCGCCTGGTCCTGGCTCGGCGGGGCCGCGGCCACCGTGCTCGCCGGCGCCGCGGCGCTGTTCCTGTTCCAGCCCGTCGCGGTGGTGATCGCCACCTTCTACCTGGAGCGCGTCGCCGGCGCCGTGGACCGCGCCTGGTACCCCGCGCTGCCGGAACCGAAGGGGGCGTCGCTCGCGGTGCAGGCCTGGGACGGGCTGGCGATCGGCGGCGCGGTGCTCGCGCTCAACGTCGTGGCGCTGGTCCTGGCGCTGCTGCTGCCGGGCGTGGGCCTGCTGCTCGGCTGGGCGGTCGCGGCCTGGGCGATCGGGCGCGGCCTGTTCGTCGCGGTCGCCATGCGCCGCATGGGGCGCGAGGCCGCGCTCCAGGCCTACGCGCGGCAGCGGGGCGCGGTGCTGCTGCAGGGCGCGGTGCTCGCGGCGGCGTCGGTGGTGCCGGGGCTCAACCTGCTGGTGCCGGTGATCGGGGTCGCGGCCATGGTGCACGTGCTGCACGGCGGGCGGGCCTGAGAAAGCAAGGTTGAGGCTCCGCCTCAAACTCCGCCAAAGGCTGCGCCCTTGGAACGCGCCCCTTAAGTGAGGCCAGTCCAGGGCGAGGCTGGCCAAAGGTTCCGATGGCCCGCTTGGGCCATTGGAAGGGCCAGACGAGGGGGCTCGCCCTGGCGGGTCCGGGCAGCGCCCGGCCTTGCTTCCTTCCCGCCGCGCCCCGCCGTAGTGTGGCGGCCATGCGTTACATCTCCACCCGCGGGCATGCCCCCGCGCGCGACTTCGCCGGCGTGCTCCTCTCGGGGCTGGCCGAGGATGGCGGCCTGTTCGTGCCGGAGACCTGGCCGAGCCTGTCCGCCGACGAGCTGCGCGCCATGCGCGGCCTGCCGTACGCGGAGGTGGCCGCGCGGGTGATCGCGCCCTTCGTGGGCGAGAGCGTGCCCTTCGACGTGCTGCAGGGGATGTGCCGCGAGGCGTACGGCCCGGGGTTCGGGCACCCGGCGGTGGCGCCGCTGGTGCAGCTCGGGCCGGGGCTGTGGTCGCTGGAGCTGTTCCACGGGCCGACGCTGGCGTTCAAGGACATGGCGATGCAGCTGCTCGGGCGGCTGTTCGACCACGTGCTGAGCGAGCGCGACGAGCGGGTGACGATCGTGGGCGCGACGTCCGGCGACACCGGGTCGGCGGCGATCGAGGCGTGCCGGGACCGGCGGCGGATCGACGTCGTGGTGCTGCACCCCGAGGGCCGCACCAGCGAGGTGCAGCGCCGGCAGATGACCACGGTGCACGCGCCCAACATCGGCAACATCGGCATCGACGGCACCTTCGACGACTGCCAGGACCTGGTGAAGGCGATGTTCGCCGACCAGCCGTTCCGGCGCGAGATGCGGCTGTCCGCGATCAACTCGATCAACTGGGCGCGGATCGCGGCGCAGATCCCGTACTATGTCTATTCCGCGCTGGCGCTGGGCGCGCCCGAGCGCGAGGTGGCGTTCGCCGTGCCCAGCGGCAACTTCGGCAACGTGTTCGCGGCCTGGGCGGCGCGGCGCATGGGGCTGCCGATCGGGCGGCTGGTCGTGGGCAGCAACCGCAACGACATCCTGGTGCGCTTCCTGGCGAACAACGACATGAGCGCGCAGGGCGTGGAGCCGTCGCTGTCGCCGTCGATGGACATCCAGGTCAGCTCCAACTTCGAGCGCCTGCTGTTCGAGCTGCTCGACCGCGACCCGGAGGCCACGGCGCGCGCGATGGCGGCGTTCCGCGCGGGCGGCGTGATGCCGGTGCCCGACGCTGCGTGGCGGCGGGCGGGCGAGCTGTTCCGCGGCTTCCGGCTCGACGACGAGGGCACGCTCGCCGAGATGCGCCGGCTGGACGCGGAGTGCGGCTATGCCGCGGACCCGCACAGCGCGATCGGGATCGCCGCGGCACGCGCGTTCCCGGTGGCGGGGATGCCGATGGTGGCGCTGGCCACGGCGCACGGGGCGAAGTTCCCCGACGCGGTGGAGCGCGCGGTCGGGCGCCGGCCCCCGCTGCCGCCGCGCATGGCCGACCTATATGAGCGCGAGGAACGTTTCTCCCGCGCCCCCGCCGACCTCGCAGCCGTCGAGGCGCTGGTGCGCGCCTCAGTCCGAAGGAATGCCGCATGACCGACGCCGTCGAGACCCCGATGCCCGTTTCCGGCGCCGCTCCCGGTGCGTCCGACGCGGTGCGCGTCACGCGGCTGCCGTCGGGGCTCACCGTGGTCACGGAGCGCATGGAGCGCGTCGAGACGGTGAGCTTCGGGGCGTACGTCGCGACGGGGACGCGCAACGAGGAGGCGGCGGAGAACGGGGTGTCGCACTTCCTCGAGCACATGGCGTTCAAGGGCACCGCGCGCCGCAACGCAGCCGAGATCGCGGAAGCCGTGGAGAACGTGGGCGGCCACATCAACGCCTACACCGCGCGCGAGCAGACCGCGTACTACGTCAAGATGCTCAAGGAGGACCTCGCGCTGGGCGCCGACATCATCGGCGACATCCTGACGCACTCCGCCTTCGCGCCCGACGAGCTGGAGCGCGAGCGCGGCGTGATCCTGCAGGAGATCGGCCAGGCCAACGACACGCCCGACGACATCATCTTCGACCACTTCCAGGAGACGGCGTTCCGCGACCAGCCGATGGGCCGCCCGACGCTGGGCACGGAGGCGATCATCCGCGACCTGTCGCGCGACAGCATCGCTGGGTACATGCGCAGGCACTACGCCGCGGGCAACGCCGTGGTGGCGGCGGCGGGCAACCTGGAGCACGAGCAGGTGCTCGGCCTCGTGCGCGAGCACTTCGCGGACCTGCCGGCGGTGATGCCGCACGCGGCGCCGGCCGGGCAGTACACCGGCGGCGAGTTCCGCGAGGAGCGCGACCTCGATCAGGTGCACATCACGCTGGGCTTCCCGTCGGTGCCGTACGGCGACGCGGACTACTACCCGACGCTGCTGCTCTCGACGCTGCTGGGCGGGGGGATGTCGTCGCGGCTGTTCCAGGAGATCCGCGAGAAGCGGGGCCTCGTGTACTCGGTGTACTCGTTCAACGCGCCGTTCATGGATTCCGGGCTGTTCGGCATCTACGCCGGGACCGGGGAGAAGGAGGCGGGCGAGCTGATGCCGGTGGCGATCGAGGAGCTGCGGCTGGTGCAGTCCACGGTGCGCCAGGAGGAGGTCGACCGGGCGCGGGCGCAGGTCAAGGCGTCGCTGCTGATGTCGCTGGAGAGCACGGGCAGCCGCTGCGAGCAGCTCGCGCGCCAGATCCAGGTGTTCGGGCGCCCCGTGCCCACGGCCGAGACGGTCGCCAAGCTGGCGGCGGTGGGGGTCGCCGACGTGCAGCGTGCGGCGGCGCGCATCTTCCGCGGCAAGCCGACGCTCGCGGTGATGGGGCCGGCGCGCAAGGTGCCGGGGCTCGCCGCCATCGTCGACCGGCTCGCGGCGTGAGCGCGGCGCTCGCCGCCCCGGCGGACACGCTGGGGCGGGCGGAGGAGCATCTTTCGGCGCTGATGGCGCGGGCGCGCGCGGCCGGGGCGGACGCGGCGGACACCGTGCTGGTCGCGGGGACGTCGGTGTCGGTGTCGCGCAGGCTCGGGCAGACCGAGCACCTGGAGCGCTCCGAGGGCGTGGACCTCGGGCTGCGGGTGTTCGTGGGGCGGCGCTCGGCGATCGTCTCCGCGTCGAGCCTGGACCCGGAGCGCTTCGACGCCCTGGCGCAGCGCGCTGTGGCGATGGCGCGCGTGGTGCCGGAAGACCCGTACGGCGGGCTGGCCGAGCAGGTCGTGCCGCCGTCGGGGCTGGAGGCGCTGGAGCTGTGCGACATGGGGCCGGAGCCGGACGTGGCCGCGCTCACGGAGCGCGCGGCGGCGGCGGAGGACGCGGCGCGTTCGGTGCCGGGGATCACCAACTCCGAGGGCGGCGAGGCGGGCTACGGGCGCACGCGGGTATGGCTCGCGACCTCGGCGGGGTTCTCCGGGTCGTACGTCAGGACCGGGCACTCGGTGTCTGCGACGGCGGTGGCCGGGACGGGCACGGGGATGGAGCGCGACTACGACTACCATTCCGCCGTGCATCTGGAGGATCTGGAGGACGCGGCGGGGATCGGGCGGTCGGCGGCGGAGCGGGCCCTGGCGCGGCTGAACCCCACACGGCCGCGCACGACGACGCTGAGCGTGGTCTACCATCCGCGCTGCGCGGGGAGCCTGATCGGGCACCTGGTCGCGGGGATCAACGGGGCGTCGATCGCGCGCGGCACGTCGTTCCTCAAGGACAGTTTGGGGAAGCAGGTGTTCGCGCGCGGCATCCAGGTGATCGACGACCCGCGGCGCCGTCGCGGGTCGCGCTCGCGGCCGTTCGACGGGGAGGGCACGCCGACGGCCACGCGCGCGATCGTGGACGACGGGGTGCTGGACAGCTGGCTGCTGGACAGCCGCACCGGGCGCGCGCTCGGCATGGCGAGCACAGGGCACGCGGCGCGTGGCACGGGCGGGCCGCCGTCGCCGTCGTCGACGAACCTCTACCTGGCGCCGGGCGACGTCTCGCCCGCGGAGCTGATGGGCGACATACGCGAGGGGCTGTTCGTCACCGAGTTGATCGGCTCGGCGATCAACGGGCTGACCGGGGACTACAGCCGTGGGGCGTCGGGGTTCATGATCCGCGACGGCGCGCTGGCCGAGCCGGTGTCGGAGATCACCATCGCGGGCAACCTCGTGGACATGTTCGCGCGGATGCGGCCGGCGGACGATCTGGTGTTCCGCAGGGGCACGGACTCGCCCACGGTGCGGGTGGACGCGATGACGCTGGCGGGGGCCTGAAGCAAGGCCAGAGGCTCTGCCTCTGGACTCCGCCAAAGGCTGCGCCCTTGGAACGCGCCCCTTAAGTGAGGCCAGTCCAGGGCGGCTCGCCCTGGCGGGTCCGGGCAGGGCCCGGCCTTTCCTGCCCTGTGGCAATGGCCGCGGCGGCTTCCCATATCCGCTGCGTCACAGGAACGGACTTCCGCCGATGCGCCGCACACTCTCCGTCGTTGCCCTGCTGCTGGCCCTGGCGCCTGGCCTGGCGTTGGCACGGCCGGGCCTGGGCGGCTCGATCGGCAGCCGCGGCTCGCGCACGTATTCCGCGCCGCCGCCGACCGCCGTGGCGCCGTTCGCGGCCCAGCCCATGCAGCGCAGCCTTGCGCCGCGCTCCGAGCCCGCGCCGAGCTACGCGCCGAGCCCGAGCTACGCGCCGCAGCCTGCCCTGGCGCAGCCGGGGTTCGGCGGCGGGATGTCGCGCCGCGGCATGTTCACGTCCGGGCTGCTCGGCGGGCTGGTGGGCGCCGGGATCGGCGGGATGCTGTTCGGGCACGGGATGTTCGGCGGCATGGACGGGGGGGCGAGCTTCCTCGGGCTGCTGCTGCAGATCGGCATCGTGCTGCTGATCGGGCGTTGGCTGTTCCGGCGCTTCGCGGGCGGGCAGCCGGCGTTCGCCGGGCGCGGCATGGGCGGCGGGCTTGGCAGCGCGCTGGGCGGGATGATGCGCACGAGTGCTGCGCAGGCGCGGCCGGGGATGCCGCCGTCCGGGCAGGCGGGCGCGCGCGGCGCCGCGCTGACGGTCACGCCGGACGACTACCGCGCGTTCGAGCAGGTGCTGCGCGACGTGCAGGCGGCCTGGTCGGGCGGCAACGTCGCGGCGCTGCAGAAGCTGGCGACGCCGGAGATGGTCAGCTACTTCGGCGAGCAGCTCGCCGAGCAGGCCAGCCGGGGCGTGCGCAACACGGTGACGGCGGTCAACCTGGACCGCGGCGACCTGTCCGAGGCGTGGTCCGAAGGGACGCGCGAGTACGCCACGGTGGCGATGCGGTTCTCCATGCTCGACGTCACGGTGGACGGGTCGGGGCGCGTCGTGGACGGCAGCGCGTCGGAGCGGGTCACGGTCACGGAGCTGTGGACGTTCCTGCGCACGCGGGGCGGGCGGTGGCTGCTGTCGGCGATCCAGCAGACGCGCTGAAGCAAGGCCGGGCCCTGCCCGGACCCGCCAGGGCGAGCCGCCCTGGACTGGCTTTCCTTAAGGGATGCGTTCCAAGGGCGCAGCCTTTGGCGGAGTTTGAGGCAGCGCCTCAACCTTGCCTGCTTCCGGTCCGCACTTGCCTTTGCCCCGGGCGTGCGCCATCTGCCGGGGGCGTGGCCGCGTGGCCACCCCTGCTGTGGAGAGTGGACATGGGAAGCCTGAGCATCTGGCATTGGCTGATCGTGCTGGCGGTTGTGCTGGTGCTGTTCGGCGGCGGCAACAAGGTCAGCTCGCTGATGGGCGACTTCGCCAAGGGCATCAAGTCGTTCAAGAAGAACATGGCCGACGACGGCGACGCCTCGATGGAGGCCACCGCCGAGCGCCCCGCCGGGACCATCGCGGCGCCCGGCCCGACCGTGGCGGCCGGCACCACGACCACGCGCGAGACGACGACCGTCCACCACGGCTGATCGACGGGCCTTCGCGGGCCGATCTGCGTTGCGGGCACTAAATCTTGTGGTTCTCCCCAGGGTTGTCCACAAGTTTCTGTGTGGGGCGCGTTGAGAAGGCGTTCATGCTCCGGTAGGCTGCACCGCATATAGTGGTCGCAGCAGCCCGGAGCATACCAGATGGACTGGACCGACGCCGTCATCCTGAGCCTGCGCGCCCTCTGGGACGAGGGGCTGTCCACGGCGGAGATCGGGCGGCGGCTCGGGGTCACCAAGAACGCGGTGGTGGGCAAGGCGCACCGCCTGGTGCTGCCGGCCCGGCCCTCGCCGATCCGGCGCGGCGCCGCCCCCGTCGCCACGGCCCGCCGCGCCACCGGGCCGACCCTGCCGTCGATGGAGCTGCCCGAGGCTGCGCCGCAGTTCGCGGAGCGCCAGGCAGGGCGTGTCGTTCCCGTGGCTGTCGTGCAGCCCGTGGCCGATGCCGGCGTGAGGCCGCAGGAGGCGCCCGTCGTTCAGGTGGTCCCGGTGCGGATCGTGGCGGTCAGGGAGCCGGCCGAGGCGGTCGAGGACGAGGAGGTCGCCGAGGTGCCGGTGCATCCGGTGGCGGTGCGTTCCGTGCCGTCGCTCCGGCCGGTGGCGTCGCCGCGGCGGCTGCGGGTGGTGGCGTGCTGCTGGCCGATCGGGGAGCCGGGCACGCGCTCGTTCCGCTTCTGCGACGCGGATTCGATGGCGGGCAAGCCGTACTGCGACAGCCACGCCCAGCTTGCCTACGTGAAGGTCCGCGACCGGCGCGAAGACGCGGCCTGAGGGCGCGTCCCGCGCGGCGCGGGGAAACGGTGGGGTTTGATGCCGATCTCCTATGCGCCGGGGCTGTCGCTGGACGAGGGCGAGCTGGTGTTCCGTTTCATCCACGCGTCCGGCCCGGGCGGGCAGAACGTCAACAAGGTGGCGAGCGCGGTGCAGCTCCGCTTCGACCTGCGCGCGTCGCCGTCGGTGCCGGAGCGGGTGCGGGTGCGGGCGCAGCGCCTGGCCGGGCGGCGGCTCACCCTCGAGGGGGTCGTGGTGATCGCGGCGTCGCGGTTCCGCTCGCAGGAACGCAACCGGGACGACGCGGTCGGGCGCCTCGTGGAGATCCTGCGCGAGGCGGCCGAGCCGCAGATCGTGCGACGGGCGACGCGGCCGTCGCTGGGGGAGAAGCGGCGTCGGCTGGAAGGCAAGGCGCAGCGCTCGGTCACGAAGCGGCTCAGGGGAAGGGTCGAAGACTGAAGGAAGGTTGAGGCGGTGCCTCAAACTCCGCCAAAGGCTGCGCCCTTGGAACGCGTCCCTTAAGTGAGGCCAGTCCAGGGCGGCTCGCCCTGGCGGGTCTGGGCAGAGCCCAGGCTTGCTTCCCTGCTACAGGTCCGGCCAGCGCGCCGTGCGCTGGTGTTCCTGCGCCGGCGTGAGGGTGCGCGGCCCGTCCGCGACCTCGCGCGGCAGGTTCGGCACGGCGGCGGGGTCGGCCCAGCAGTCCACGCCCGCGAGGCTGCGCGTGCAGTAGGGCGGCGGCGCGGGCGGCGCCTCCTTCTCCCGGCAGTAGCTCTGGCCGCGGTCGAGCCGCACGATCGAGCAGTCGCGTCCGGTGCTCCCGGAGTACGCCAGGTCGAACAGGCCGCGGTGGAAGGTCGCGACGGAGGCGAGGTCGCCGAGGCCGAGCAGGACCAGGGGGGTCGCGGGGGGCGAACAGCCGCAGAGCAGCGCGAGCGCCGCCACGCAGGGCAGCACGCGGCGCGGCGCGGACGGAGGGTGCGGGAGGCGCATGGCGGCACCATGCGCCCCAGGAATGAACCAATCCTTTCGGCGGCGCCGCGGCGGGCGGTTTGCTCGCCTGCGTCGCGGTCGCTATGGTCCGCCGCCTTTGCGGGGGGGTCCCGCTGGACGGGTCCGAGGGCAGAGTGGTCGACATCTTCGACGAGGTGGACGAGGAGATCCGCGGCGAGGGGCAGCGCCGGCTCGCCCGTCGCGGCGCGGCCGTGGCGGCGGCGCTGGCCGTGGTGCTGCTGGCGGTGGTGGGCGGCTGGCAGCTGTGGCGCTGGCGGGAGCTGCAGGCCTCGCGCGCCGTCGCGGGGCGGTTCCTGGCGGCGATGCAGCAGGCGGACGGCGCCACGCCCGCGGCGCGCGAGGCGGACCGGGCGGCCGCGCTGGCGAGCTTCGCCGAGATCGCGAGGACCGCGCCCGAAGGCTACCGCGTGCTGGCGCGTCTGCGCGAGGCGGGGCTGCGCGTGGCCGGCGGCGACAACGCGGCGGCGCGCACGCTGTGGGACCAGGTGTCCGCGGACGCGGGGGCGTCGCCGCTGCTGCGCGACTACGCGAGCCTGCTGTGGGCGGAGAACCAGGTCGACGACGGCGACCCGGCGGCGGTGCAGGCCCGGCTCGCGCCGCTGCTCGCGCCGGAGAACGCCTGGCGGCCGCTGGCAGAGGAGGCGCAGGCGCTGGTGCAGCTGCGCTCCGGGCAGGAGCCCTCGGGGCGCGCCACGCTGCGCCGCCTGGCCGGCGACGTGTCGGCACCGAACGGGGTGCGCCAGCGCGCCACCGTGGTGCTGCAGGCGCTCGGCGAGCCCGCGCCGCCCGGGGCGCCGCGCCAGGGGCCGCCCAGCGGGCCGGGCGGCGGCATGCCGGACGCCGGCGAGTGAGCGTGCCCCCCGACCCTTCCTTCAGGAGCCACCCCACCATGCCGGCTCCATACGACCTCTCCGCCAGGCGTTCGGGCGGCTCCGCTGCCCTCTCGCTCGGCACGCTGACGCGTCGCGCGGCGCTGCTGCCGCTGCTCGGGCTGGGCGCGTGCAGCGTGCTCGACACCATCTTCTCCGACGACTCTGCCAAGAAGGTCCTGCCCGGCCGGCGCGAGCCGGTGCTGGGCAGCGCCGCCGCCGAGATGGCGCAGGCCGACTCGGGGCATCTGCCGGCGATCATCCTGCCGCCGGTCGTGCGCAACGCCGACTGGCCGCAGCCGGGCGGGAGCGCGACGCACGTGATGGGCAACCTCGCGGGCGGCTTCAAGCCGGCCTGGAGCGCGAAGATCGGCGTCGGCGGCGGCTACCGCGCCAAGCTCACCGCGCAGCCGGTGGTGCTCGACGGCCGGGTGTTCACCATGGACACCGACGCCGTGGTCTGCGCGTTCGACCTCAAGACCGGCGAGCGCCTGTGGCAGCGCGTGACCAAGGCCAAGGACGCGCGCGGCACCAGCCTGGCCGGCGGCGTCGTGGCCGAGGGCGGGCTGGTCTACGTCGTGACCGGGCGGGCCGACGTGATGGCGCTGAACGTGGCGGACGGCAAGGTCGCCTGGCGCGCCACGCTGCCGGCGCCGGCGCGCTCGCTGCCCACGCTCGGCGGCGGGCGGCTCTACGTCGGGCTGATCGACGGGCGGCTGGTCGCCATCGACACGCAGGGCGGCAGGCAGCTCTGGTCGTACCAGTCGGGCGAGGCCGCCATGATCGTGCTCGGGCAGCCCGCGCCGGCGTACTCGGACGGCATCGTGGTGGCGGGCTTCGGCTCCGGCGACCTGGCCGCGGTGCACGCGGACAGCGGCTCCATGCTGTGGACCGACAACCTGGGGGCTGCCGGCGGGCGGGCCACCGCGACGGACCTGTCCTCGATCCGCGGCGCGCCGGTGATCGACGGCGGCACCGTCTACGCCGTGGGCCTGGGCGGGCTGATCGTGGCGATCGACCTGCGCTCCGGCCGGCGCGTCTGGGAGCGGCCGATCGGCGGCGGCCAGATGCCCTGGATCGCCGGCGACTGGATCTACCTGATCGACAACGACCAGCAGCTGCTCGCCATGACCAAGGCCGAGGGCCGCGTGCGCTGGGTCGCGGACCTGCCGCACTACGTCGACGAGACCAAGCGCACCGGGCCGCTGTTCTGGTCCGGGCCGGCGCTGGTGAACTACCGCCTCGTGCTCACCGGCGACCGCGGGCAGATCCTCTACGCCAACCCGGTCAGCGGCGCGGTCACCGGCGGCGTCGACCTGCCGGCGGCCGGCGCCGTGCCCCCCGTGGCGGCGGCGGGCACGCTGCTGATCCTCACCGACGACGGGAAGCTCACGGCGCTGCGGTAAGCAAGGCCGGGCTCTGCCCGGACCCGCCAGGGGCGAGCCGCCCCTGGACCGGCTTCACTTAAGGGAAGCGTTCCAAGGGCGCAGCCTTTGGCGGAGTCCAGAGGCAGCGCCTCTGGCCTTGCTTCCTTCGCGTCCCCATTTCAGTTCGAGAACACACCGAGACGGCCCGCGCCCCGTCTGAAAGGCCGCCGTGCCCGCGAACCAGACCCACACCGATACCGGGCCGAGCCCCGAGTCCGACGCGCTGCCCGTGGTGGTGATCGCCGGGCGGCCGAACGTCGGCAAGTCCACGCTGTTCAACCGCCTGTCCGGGCGCCGCTCGGCGATCGTGGCCGACACGCCCGGCGTCACCCGCGACCGCAAGGAGGCGGAGGCCGTGCTGCGCGGCCGCACGGTGCGGCTGATCGACACGGCGGGGCTGGAGGAGGCGGCGCCCGACTCGATCTACGACCGGATGCGCGCCTCGTCGCAGGCGGCGGTGTCGCTGGCCGACCTGGTGGTGTTCGTGGTCGACGCGCGCACGGGCATCACGCCGGCGGACAGCCACTTCGCGGGCTGGCTGCGCAAACAGGGGCGGCCGGTGCTGCTGGTCGCCAACAAGACCGAGGGGCGCGGCGGCGCGGCGTCCGCGATGGAGGCGTTCTCGCTCGGGCTCGGCGACCCGGTGGCGATCTCGGCCGAGCACGGCGACGGGCTGTCCGGGCTGATGTCGGAGATCGCGGACCGCCTGCCCAGGGTGGCGCGCGGCGAGGACGCCGACGGGGACGAGGCGGACGCCGGGCCGGCGCGGCCGCTGCGGCTGGCGATCGTGGGGCGGCCGAACGCGGGCAAGTCGACGCTGCTGAACCGGCTGCTCGGCGAGGAGCGGATGATCACCGGGCCGGAGCCGGGGCTGACGCGCGACTCGGTGCTCTCCGTGCTGCACGACCCGCTCGGCGACATCGAGCTGGTCGACACCGCCGGGCTGCGCAAGAAGGCGCGCATCGAGGCCGACCTGGAGCGCATGTCGGTCAGCGCCACGATCGAGGCGCTGAAGATGGCCGAGGTGGTCGTGCTGTGCGTCGACGCGGAGCTGGGGCTGCACGAGCAGGACCTGCAGATCGCGCGGCTGATCGAGCGCGAGGGGCGCGCCTGCGTGCTCGCGCTCAACAAGTGGGACGCGGTGGAGGACCGCCAGGTCACGCGCAAGGCGATCTCCGACCGGCTGGAGACCTCGCTCGCGCAGATGAAGGGCATCCCGGTGGTGTCGTTCTCCGCGCTGACCGGGGCCAGCGTGGACAAGCTGCTGCCCGTGGTGCGCGCGGCCCACGCGGTGTGGAACAAGCGCGTCGCCACGGGCGAGCTGAACCGCTGGTTCGAGCACGCGCTGTCGCGCCACCCGACGCCGCTGGTCGAGGGCAAGCGGATCAAGCTGCGCTACATGACGCAGGCCAAGGCGCGGCCGCCGACCTTCGTGGTGTTCGGCACGCGCGCCGAGATGCTGCCGGAGGACTACCGGCGCTACCTGGTCAACGGGCTGCGCGAGCAGTTCACGCTGCCGGGCACGCCGGTCCGGCTGCAGCTGCGCGGCACGAAGAACCCGTACGCGGACGAATAGCGCGGGCAGGGGCCGGGACTGCGGTATCCGGTGGTTGCCGCGGCCTCTTGCCAGACAAGTTCGGATCGGGCCAGGATGCTCCCGCAACGATAAAAAAACGGGGAACGTCAATGAAGAGACAGAAAGTCGCGGGAGCGGCGCTGGTCGCGTGCCTGCTTGCCGGGACCGCGCTGGCCCAGGCGCCGTCGGCCACCGTGCCGAACCCGGCGCCGACCGTGCCGGCGGGAACGGCCGGGCCCGGCCTCACCGTCCCGGCGGAGCGCGGCGACGCCCTGTACGGCCGGCCGAGCGGCTCGGGCGCGAGCAAGCTGGCGCCGGTGGACGCGCCGCCGATCGCGACGGCGGCGTCGGACATGCCGACCGACAAGCTCCATGTCCCCGACGGGTTCAAGGTCGACGTGTTCGTGACCGGCATTGCGGACGCGCGCTCGATGCGCATCGGCGACAAGGGCACCGTGTTCGTCGGCAACCGCCTGCTCGACAAGGTCTACGCGATCACGATGGTCGACGGTAAGCCGGTGACCAAGGTGATCGCCAGCGGCCTGCACCGGCCCAACGGCCTCGCCTTCAAGGACGGCAACCTCTACGTCGCCGAGCTGAACAAGATCTGGCGCTTCGACGGCATCGAGGACAAGCTCGACCACCCGCCGAAGCCGGTCATGATCTACGACAACCTGCCCTCCGACGAGGCGCACGGCTGGAAGTTCATCGGCATCGGTCCGGACAACAAGCTGTACGTGCCGATCGGCGCGCCCGGCAACATCCTGATCCCGCCGCCGAGCAACGCGCAGATCCGCCGCATGGACCTCGACGGCAAGAACGTCGAGATGGTCGCGACCGGCGTGCGCAACTCCGTCGGCTTCGACTGGAGCCCGATCACCAAGGACTTCTACTTCACCAACAACGGCCGCGACTGGCTCAGCGAGGACATCCCCAACGACACCCTGCACAGGGTCGCCGCCGGCACGACCACGCCGCCGAACTTCGGCTACCCGTACTGCCACCAGGGCAACTTCACGGACCCGGAGTACGGCTGGGGCAAGAACTGCGCCGACTACGCGCAGCCGGCGGCGCTGCTCGGGGCGCACGTCGCCTCGCTGGGCATGCGCTTCTACACGGGCGACGCGTTCGGGCCGGAGTACAAGAACGCGATCTTCGTGGCGCGCCACGGCTCGTGGGACCGCACCGTGAAGCTCGGCGGCGACGTCGAGGTGATCAAGCTCAACCAGGACGGCACCGTCGCGTCGCAGACGCCGTTCCTGACCGGCTTTATCCAGAACAACGACTACGTGGGCCGCCCGGTCGACGTCCAGCCGATGCCCGACGGGTCGATCCTCGTCTCGGACGACTGGAACGGCGCGATTTGGCGGGTCAGCAAGACGAAGTAGTCTGCCCGAGGGCCCGCACCGGTCCGGTGCGGGCCCTCGCTTGAAAAGGGATGTTCCATGCGTGCAGGCCTGACTCTGCTGCTGCTGGCGCTCGCCGGCCCGGCCTCGGCGCAGACCGTGGCCGAGCGTCTGCCGACCTGCCTTGCCTGCCACGGCGAGAACGGGGCGTCGGCGACGGGGAGCGTGCCGTCGCTGGGGGCGATGCCGGTGAACTACGTGCTGACGCAGCTCTTCCTGTTCCGGGGCGGGCAGCGAGTCGCTGAGCCGATGAACGAGATGGCGGCGGGGCTGTCGGACGACGACCTGCGCGGATTCGCCGGCATCTTCAACAAGATGCCGGCGCCGCCGCCCACGGTCGAGCTGAGCGCGGCCGAGATCGAGGCGGGGCAGGGGCTCATCGAGAAGCACCACTGCAACTCGTGCCACGGGCCGGCGCTGGCCGGGCAGCAGACGATCCCCCACATTGCCGGGCAGCACGAGGAATACGTGCGAAAGGCGCTGACCGACTACAAGAGCAACACCCGCAAGGGCTACAGCCCGGCGATGAACGAGGCGGCGCAGGAGATCGGAGACGACGAGATCCCGCTGCTGGCGCGCTACGTGGCGAGCCTGCACTAGCGCCTGGTGTGCCGGTCCAGGGGCGCCGCCCCTGGCGGGTCCAGGGCAGAGCCCTGGCCTTTCCCTGTCTAGGCCGCCCCCGCCATCGCCGGCATTTCCGCGCGTGCGTCCTGCCACATCGCGTGCGCGTTGCGGCAGATCGCGAGCCAGCAGTTCTCCGAGACGCCCTGCGCGTCGTCGTAGGGCGCGAGGCGGTCGATGTGGCCGCACATCAGGCCCGGCGCCATCCACTCGACGGTGCCCGGCAGGTGCGCGGCGTCGGCCGCCACGACGTAGAGCAGCGTGTTGTGCGCGGCGTAGGAGCGCAGGGCCGCCCAGACCGGGGTGACCTCCTCCAGGGTCAGCGACGTGTTGCGCTTGAGCACGAAGATCTTCTCGCCGGCGCGCAGGTCCTGCAGGAACAGGCGGAGCTGGAAGCGCAGCCGCTGGTGGGCGCGGGGCAGCACGGTGTCCGCGGCGACCTCGCCCTCGTGCTCGAAGCTGTGGTAGCGCAGGTCGTAGCTGGTCTGCTGGATGATGTACTCGCGCGCGCCCTCCGGCTCGTTGCCGTAGACGCAGGCGAGGTTCTCCGCGAGCGTCAGGCCCTCGAACTCGGTGTCCAGGCCGCGCAGCAGGTGGGTCAGGTGGGTGGCCGAGAAGCGCAGCAGGTTGAGCGGCTCCGCGCCGAAGCGACGCTGGGCGATGCCGAACTCGCAGTTGTCGCCCAGGCTCTGGAACCGCGCCACCAGCGCCTCCGCCGGCATCGGGTGGCGCTCTGGCTCGACGTGGCGCGCGGGCACGCGGTCCGAGCCGTACAGGCGCACGCTGCGCAGCAGGATCGAGAGCAGGCGGTTGTCGTCGCTCTCGCTCAGCTCCGAGGCGCGTGTCCTGTCGTAGTGCGCGAGCGTCAGGACGAGGCGGCCGTCGCGCACCAGGCGGCGCGGCAGGCTGACGGAGATCTCCGTCGGGCGGTGCACGCGGTGCGTCGAGAGCAGGTGCCCGTCGCTCCACACCGCGACCCGCTGCAGGCGCGCGATCGGGTCGACCTTGAGCACCACGACGTAGGCAGGGTGGTCGGCGGCGACGTCGAGCGTCAGCGTGCTGAAGTTGTCCACGGCCCAGACGTAGTCCGGCTCCGGGTGCGACCAGCCGGCGCCCATCGCGGGCAGGCCGGACCCGCCCACGCCGAAGCCCAGTTCCGCCAGCAAGGCGAGCGCCATCGACAGACCCTTTCCCGCACCCCGAGCACGACACGGTTCGTCTGGCTGGCACGCGCGCACGGCCGGGAGACCGTCGCCGGACCTCTGCCGTCCGCCACTCCGCGGGCCCTGACCGTATCAGCCAACGGGACGCAGCGTGCCAAAAATGTTTGAAGAATGTCCCAACGCGATACCGCTGCCCATCAGGCGTGGCCATCGCCCGGGACGCGGCTTGCGGGGCGCGCGATCGTTTCCAGCTTGAAGGGCAGCCGATCCGGGCGGTTCGGCGTGCGAGCAAGGGAGCCGGCGCATGGCGAAGACCGCGAAGAAGTCCGATCCGAAGCTGTGGGAGAAGGTCAAGGAGGAGGTCACCGAGGGCGACAAGGGCGGCAAGCCCGGCCAGTGGTCGGCCCGCAAGGCACAGCTCGCCGTGCACGACTACAAGGCCGAGGGCGGCGGCTACGAAGGCAAGAAGACCGAGGACAACCACCTGGCGCAGTGGACCAAGGAGGAGTGGGGCACGAAGTCGGGCGAGGAGTCGGGCAAGACCGGCGAGCGCTACCTGCCGGAGAAGGCGCGCGAGGCGCTCTCGGACGAGGAGTACGCCCGCACCACGCGCAAGAAGCAGGCGGACTCGCGCAAGGGGAAGCAGCACTCCGCCCAGCCGGCCGACGTGGCCAGGAAGACCGCGGGCGCACGCGACGGCGGGGCCACGCGCGAGGCGCTGATGCAGGAGGCGCGCAAGGCGGGGATCGCGGGGCGGTCGAAGATGAAGAAGGCGGAACTGGAGGCGGCGCTGGCGAAGAAGAAAGGTTGAGGCTCTGCCTCAAACTCCGCCAAGGGCTGGGCCCTTGGATCGCCTTCCCTAAGTGAGGCCGGTCCAGGGGCGGCTCGCCCCTGGCGGGTTTGGGCAGGGCCCATGCTTGCTACCCTTCGACGATCGCCCCGGTCCGCGTCTCCCCCGCCTCGCACAGCGCGGCGATCGCGGGCGCGACGTCGGCCGGCTGGCGCAGGGTGCGCGGGTCCTCGCCGGGGAAGGCGGCGGAGCGGGTGCGGCTCGCGACGGCGCCCGGGTCGAACAGGTTGATGCGCAGCGGCGACAGCGCGGCCTGCTCGTCGGCCCAGGCGAGCACGACCTGCTCCATCGCCGCCTTGCTCGCGCCGTAGACGGCCCAGTAGGCGCGCGGCTCGCGGGCGCGGCGGCTGGTGAGCACGACGCAGCGGCCGTGGGCGCCGGCCGCGAGCACGGGGCCGCAGGTGCGGATCAGCCGCCAGGTGGCGTGGACGTTGACGGCGAGCGCGCGGTCGAGGTCGGAGGGCTGGACGTGGCCGACCGGGGCGAGCTGGCCGAGCACGCCGGCCGCGTGCACCAGGATGTCGAGACGTCCGAAACGGGCGACCAGGCCGGGGCCGAGGGGGTCGATGGCGGCGGCCTCGGCCAGGTCGAGCGGCAGCAGCGTGGCGCCGGCGCCGGTGGCGGTGCGGATGCGGTCGTCCAGCTCCTCCAGCGCGCCCTGGGTGCGGCCGGTGGCGACGACGTGCGCGCCGCGCCGCGCCAGCTCCAGCGCCACGGCGGCGCCGATGCCGCGGCTGGCGCCGGTGACGAGCGCGACGCGGCTGGCGAGGGAGCCGGTCACAAGCAAGGCCGGGCTCTGCCCGGACCCGCAAAGAGTCCGAGGACCCTTTGATCCCTTGACTTAAGTGGTGCGTTCCAAGGGCGCAGCCTTTGGCGGAGTTTGAGGCAGAGCCTCAACCTTGCTTCCTGCACGCTCAGCGGCAGTCCGTGTAGGACGACGACTGGTGCCCCGGGTGCTGGTCCATGTCGGGCAGGGCGACCGGGTACTCGCCGGTGAAGCAGGCGTCGCAGTACTGCGGCGTGGTGTCGTTGCGCCCGTTGCGGCCCAGCGCGCGGTAGAGGCCGTCGAGCGAGATGAAGGCGAGGCTGTCGGCGCCGATCAGCTCGGCCATCTCGGCGATGTCGTGGTTGGCGGCGAGCAGCTTGCCGCGCTCGGGCGTGTCGATGCCGTAGAAGCAGGAGTGCGTGGTGGGCGGCGAGGAGATGCGCATGTGCACCTCCGACGCGCCGGCGGCGCGGACCATCTCGACGATCTTGCGGCTGGTGGTGCCGCGCACGATGCTGTCGTCGACGAGGATCACGCGCTTGCCGGCGATCACGGCGCGGTTGGCGGAGTGCTTGAGCTTCACGCCGAGGTTGCGGATCTGGTCGGTGGGCTCGATGAAGGTGCGGCCGACGTAGTGGTTGCGGATGATGCCCAGCTCGAAGGGGATGCCGCTCTCGGCGGCGAAGCCCATGGCGGAGGGCACGCCGGAGTCGGGCACGGGGACCACGACGTCGGCCTCGACGCCGCTCTCGCGGGCCAGCTCGGCGCCGATCATCTTGCGCGAGTTGTAGACCGGCGTGCCCTCCATGACCGAGTCGGGGCGGGCGAAGTAGACGTACTCGAAGATGCAGAAGCGCGAGGAGGCGGCGGTGAGCGGCTTGAGCGAGCGCAGGCCGGAGTCGTCGATCACCACGATCTCGCCGGGCTCGACGTCGCGGACGAACTCGGCGCCGACGATGTCGAGCGCGCAGGTCTCGCTGGCGAGCACCCAGCCGACGCGGCCGCCGGCGCCGTCGACCGGCAGGCGGCCGATGATCAGCGGGCGCACGCCGAGCGGGTCGCGCACGCCGATCAGCGCCTGGTTGGACAGGGCGACGAGGGAGTAGGCGCCGACGACCTGCTTGAGGGCGTCGATCAGGCGGTCGACGACGGTGGAGTACAGGCTGATGGCGATGAGGTGGACGAACACCTCGCTGTCGGTGGTGGACTGGAACAGGCAGCCGCGCCGGACCAGCGCCTTGCGCAGGATGCCGGCGTTGGTGAGGTTGCCGTTGTGGCTGACCGCGAAGCCGCCGAACTCGAAGTCGGCGTAGAGCGGCTGGACGTTGCGCAGGATGGTGTCGCCGGTCGTGGCGTAGCGGTTGTGGCCGACGGCGGAGCGGCCGGGCAGGGACGCGATCACGCGGGCGTCGGAGAAGTTGTCGCCGACCAGGCCGAGGCCGCGGTGGTTGTGGAAGCGCTCGCCGTCGAAGGAGACGATGCCGGTGGCCTCCTGCCCGCGGTGCTGCAGGGCGTGCAGGCCGAGGGCCGTGAGCGCCGAGGCGTCGGTGGCGCCCCAGACGCCGAACACGCCGCATTCCTCGTGCAGGCTGTCGTCATCGCCCCCGGGCGCGGCCGCGTCGCGGGCGAGCTGCGCGCCGGCGGCGGCGAGGCGGTCCTCGCGCGGCGCCCCGGCGTCGGGCGGGGCCGGGGGGGCGTGCGGGGCCGGGGCGGGGAGCGTCATGGCGGATCTCCGAGGTCGGGCGCGGGGGCGGGCGCGCGCAGGCTCAGTCGCGGGGCGGCAAGGCACGCGGGAAGCCGGCGCGAGACGCATCGCGCACGGCAGGCACGCAGGCGCGGGGCGGCGCTCACTCGCGCACCGGGGCCGGGCCGGTCGCGCGCCCGGAGGCCGGCGCGCGCATCAGCTCGGCCGCGGTGGCCTGGCGCGGCGCCGGCGGGGCGGCCAGCGTCGGGCGGTCGGCCGCGGGCAGGAAGCCCGTGGCCCAGGACGCGGCGTCGTGGACGAAGGGCAGGCTGCGCGCCTCGCGGACCTTGAGCGGCCAGGACTCCGCCGGCAGCAGCCAGCCGCCCACGATGTAGGCCGCGACCACGATCAGCGCGCCGCGCGCCAGCCCGAACACCAGGCCCAGCGAGCGGTCGAGCCCGCCCAGCCCCGGCACGCGCGCCATGCGGCCCAGGATGGACGCCGCGATGGAGAAAACCGTCAGGGCGGCCACGAAGCTCACGATGTAGGTGGCGGCCTGCGCGAACGAGGAGTCGCTGATGTAGCCGTGCGCTGCCGGCAGCAGGTCCGGGCCGTAGCGGAACGCGACATAGCCGGCGCCGGTCCACGCCGCCACGCCCAGCACCTCGCGCACCAGGCCGCGCGACAGTCCGGCCAGCGCGGACAGCGCCAGGATGGCGAGGACGACGACGTCCACCAGGTTCATCGGCGGCAGGGCCTCGGTGCGGGAAGGCCGCTATATCGGCTACCGCACCTGCGAAGCCAAGGGGCCGTGTGACAGGTCTGCGTCGCGCGAGGCAAGGCCGGGCGCTGCCCGGACCCGCCAGGGGCGAGCCGCCCCTGGACCGGCCTCCGGAAGAATCAGGTTTTCCCGGGGGCGTCGCTAGGCGCCGATGGTGTCGGCGCCGCGCTCGGCGAGGAGGCGGCGGAGGTCGCGGATCACCGGGAAGACCTCCTGGTTCCAGTCCCCGCCCTGCGCGTCGTGGGCGGCCTGCTCCTGCTCCACGATCTCGCGGTCCTCGCGGAAGATGCGCTCGGTGAAGATCACCAGCAGCGGCCAGGCGGCGTCGAGCAGCCCGGGGATCTTCGGGCGCTGGATCGAGAGCAGGCCGAACACGCGGTTCGTCCTCTGCAGCGCGTCCTGCGGCGTGTAGGCGATCCACAGGTCCATCACCGGGTTCTCCGCGTCGTTCGTGACGATGCGCAGCGTCTGGTACGGGTACTCGGTGCGGATGGTCATCATGTCGCGGTCGGAGGACTCGTGGGTGAGGCCGCGCCGCTGGCCGAAGATCGCCGCCTCGCCCAGCGGCTGCTTCCCGCCGGCGCGGGAGAAGGTGTACTTCGCCTCGACCCAGTCCTCGCCCTGCCGCCTGCCGCGGAAGCGCGGCACCATCTGGCCCATCTGCTTGCGGTGCAGGAACTGGTGGTTCATGTCCATCAGGTTCTCGTGCATGAAGCTGTAGTGGCACGCGACGGGACGGCCGAAGCGGCGCGTCTTGTACTTCGGGTTCGCGGCCCGGCCGAGCTGCGGCGGCGGCACGCTCGCGACCTTCGCCGGGTCGCCGGGGAACACCAGGATCAGGCCGTCCGCCTCGTGCACCGGGTAGGAGCGCACGCCGTTGGGCAGCTTGTCCTTGCCGAGGTAGGGCACGTCCACGCAGCGGCCGTGGCAGCCGTACGCCCAGCCGTGGTAGCCGCAGCGGATCGTGTCGCCTTCCAGCAGGCCCTGGCTGAGCGGCACCTGGCGATGCGCGCAGCGGTCCTCCAGCGCGAACACCGGGCCGCCGTCCTTGGGTCGGGCGAGGACGATCGGGTCGCCGGCGAAGCGGGTGGCCAGCACGGCGCCGGCCTTCAGCTCGCGCGACCAGGCGACGGGGTACCAGTGGTCGGGGTGCGAGGCCACGCGTCGCAGGTCGCGCGACGGCTCGGCGGCGCGGGGGAGCGTGTCGTCGGTCGCGAAATCCTGGTCCATTCACCCTCGCCGGCGTGCTGTGCCTGGCCTGTCTAGCAGGAACTGCGCCGGACGGTGAAGGGAAGGAAGGCCAGAGGCTCTGCCTCCGGACTCCGCCAAAGGCTCGCCTTTGGAAACCCCGACGGGGTCTGGAGTCCTTCGTGTGCGGGTCCGGGGGCGCGTGCCCCCGGCGGGTCCAGGGCAGAGCCCTGGCCTTCAGCCCCCGCCCTTGCCCGTGAACGCCGCGACGAGGTCCGACAGGTGCCCGACCTCGTCGAGCCGGATGCCCTCGGGCGCCGCGGTACCGCGCCCCCGCGCCGGCCTGCGCGGCATCACGGCGGCGGAGAACCCGAGCTTGGCCGCCTCCTTGAGCCGCGCGTCCGCCTGGGCGACCTGGCGCACCTCGCCGGACAGCCCGACCTCGCCGAAGTAGACGGCGTCCGCGCGCGTCGGCGTCTCGGTGGCGGCCGAGGCCAGGGCGGCGGCCACCGCGAGGTCCGCGCCGGGCTCGGCGACGCGCAGGCCGCCGGCGATGTTGAGGTAGACGTCGCCCGCCCCGACCTTGAGGCCGCAGCGCGTGTCGAGCACCGCGATCAGCATCGCCAGCCGGTTGCTGTCCCAGCCAACGACGCTGCGCCGGGGCGAGCCGCCGTTGGCCGGCGCGAGCAGCGCCTGGATCTCGACGAGGATCGGCCGGGTGCCCTCCAGGCCCGCGAACACCGCCGAGCCCGCGATGTTGCCGCGCCGCTCCGCGAGGAAGAGCGCGGAGGGGTTGGCGACCTCGCTCAGCCCGTGCTCGGTCATGGCGAAGACACCGATCTCGTCGGTGGCGCCGAAGCGGTTCTTGGCGCCGCGCAGGATGCGGAACTGGTGGCCGCGGTCGCCCTCGAAGTGCAGCACGGCGTCGACCATGTGCTCCAGCACCCGCGGCCCGGCGAGCGCGCCCTCCTTGGTGACGTGGCCCACGAGCACCAGCGAGAAGCCGCGCGTCTTGGCCAGGCGGATCAGCTCGAAGCCGGCCGAGCGCACCTGGGTCACGGTGCCCGGCGCGCTCTCGATGCTGTCGACCCACATGGTCTGGATCGAGTCGATCACCACGAGCGCCAGGTCGCGCTCGGCCTCCAGCGAGGCGGCGATCTCGCGCACCGAGGTCGCCGCCGCGAGCTGCATCGGCGCGTCGGCCAGGCCCAGGCGCGCGGCGCGCATGCGCACCTGGTCCACGGATTCCTCGCCGGTGATGTAGAGCACGCGCGGGCCGCCGCGCGACAGGCTGGCGGCGGCCTGCAGCAGCAGCGTGGACTTGCCGATGCCGGGGTCGCCGCCCACCAGGATGGCGGAGGCCGCGACCAGCCCGCCGCCCAGCACGCGGTCCAGCTCGGCGATGCCGGTGCACA